>NZ_CP127174.1:2400000-2740406 GCF_030273315.1 Natrialbaceae archaeon AArc-T1-2
CAGTCGTACTCGCCCCAGTACTCCTCGAAGACGTCGCCGTGGTACTCGAGGATGTCCACCGAGTCGTAGCGAGCGCCGATGCCCTCGACGATCTCCTCGGCGGTGTCCATCTTGCGCTCGAAGGCGATGATGGCGATCTCCTCCGCGACTTCGCCGTCCGAGTCGGGCGTCTTGCAGTGTCCACTGTCGTCGGAATCGTTGCTGTCAGTACTCATCGTTCATGTCGAATAGCCGATCGTTCCATGGTTGGATCGCAATCCCGTCCAGTCACTCGAGTCGGCCGACCGACCAGTCGCCCCGGGCGGGAATGAAAGGGGCCGGCTCGAGCGAGTCGGGCACGTTCACCCTGTTGTTGACTCCGTATTGCACTACCACTCATCTCAGTCCGAACACCCATCGTCTGTCTCTTCACTATCGTTCGACCCACGATTTGCCCAGTCGCCGTAGAGGTACGAGCGCTCGTAGCCCGCGCCGGTGACGGCCTCGCCGATCAGGACCAGCGCGGAGGCCCGGTAGCCTGCCTCCGCTACCTCGTCAGCGATCGTCCCGATCGTCCCCGTGATGACGTCCTCGTCGGGCCAGGAGGCGTGATAGACCACCGCCACCGGAATGTCCGGGTCATGACCGTCCTCGAGCAACCGCTCCATCGTCTCCCGCACCGCGTGGGTACCCAGGTAGATGCAGGTCGTCACGTCGCCCATCTCGACGAAGTCGCTGATGTGATCCTCCTCCTCGCTCAAGGTCTTGCCCTGCGGGCGGGTGAACGCCACGTGGTTCGCGACCTCGTTCAAGGTCAGCTGGGTGCCAAGCGTTGCACTCGCCGCAAACGAGGAGGTCACGCCGGGGACGAAATAGGTCGGCACGTCCTCGGCCTCCAAGGCGTCCATCTGCTCGAGTGCGGCCCCGTAGATGGCGGGGTCGCCGCTGTGGAGGCGAACGACAGTTCGGCCCTCGTGATACGCCTCTGCCATCAGCGGGATCAGTTCCTCTAAGTCCTTGCCGACGGAGTTGACCAGCTCGGCGTGGTCACAGTACTCCTCGAGCAGTTCGCTGTTGACAAGCGAGCCGGCATGCACCACGAGGTCGGCCTCGGCGAGCAGTTCCCGGCCGGTAACGGT
This sequence comes from Natrialbaceae archaeon AArc-T1-2, assembly GCF_030273315.1. Lineage (NCBI taxonomy): Archaea > Methanobacteriati > Methanobacteriota > Halobacteria > Halobacteriales > Natrialbaceae > Natrarchaeobaculum > Natrialbaceae archaeon AArc-T1-2. The sequence continues at coordinate 2,401,119 of NZ_CP127174.1, forward strand.
CAGCAGGCCCGGGTCGCCGGGGCCGGCCCCGACGAAGGGTACGCCCTCGCGAACGTCGCCGGCGGTGTAGTTCGCGTCGCTCATGCCGACCCCTCCGCTTCGGCGTCGGTGTCAGCGTCCGCCTCCTCGTCGACGTCGAACGCCGCCGTCGCCAGATCGCGCTCGAGACCCTCCCGTTCGGCGTAGGCGAGCGTGTAGTAATCCCGTTCGTCGATCTCGCCCGGATCGTCGGTGACGATCGTCTCGCCCTGTTCCATGAACAGTCGCCGGCCGAAGCGAACCTCGTAGCCCGCCTCGGTCAGCTTTTCGTACGTGGTCGGCGCGTCGGTGACCTTGAACAGGATCATCCGGTCGGGACCGGTGGGAGCCGCGCCGTTTGCGGCCTCCCGGAGCGCCAGGCCCGTGCCGGACTCGATCTCGACGCCGAGCGCCGTCGCAAAGGCCGTCATCGCGCTCACGCCGGGGACGACCTCGAGGTCCACCTCCGGGTGGAAGGTATCGAGGGTCCGCCGGAGGTGGCCAAACGTCGAGTAGACGTTGGGGTCGCCGAGGGTGACGAAGGCCACGTCCGTCTCGCGGGCTTGCGTCGCGACCTCCTCGGCGGCCTCCTTCCAGGCACTCCGGAGTTCCTCGGGGTCCCGGGTCATCGGGAAATCGAGGTCGCCGATCTTCGACTCCTCGACGTGTTCGAGTGCGACCGATCGGGAGAGGCGGCCGGGGGAGTAGACGATCTCGGCGTCCTCGAGGACGCGTTTGCCCTTGACCGTCACAAGCTCTGCATCGCCGGGGCCGAGGCCGACGCCGTAGACGGTCACGCCAACCCCTCCGCGTCGCGACGGCCGACGATCATGTACACCGGGTTCTGTGAATCGAAGCTCGTCGCGCCGACGAGTTCGTAGCCGTGGCTGACCTGGAACTGGACGACCTCGTCCAGGATTTCGCGCTCGCGGAAGGCCTCGACGGCCCGGCCCGCGACCTCCAGACGAGCGACGTTCATCACGATCCGGTCGACGTCGGTCTCGACGGCGTGGTCCAGCACGGCCTCGAAGTTGCGGCTCCCGCCGACGAACAGAGCGTCTGCGTCCTCGGGGAGTCCGTCGGGGGCTTCGGCTTCACGGACCGTCACGTCCGCGTCGACCTCGTTTGCCGCGAGGTTCTTCTCCGTGACCTCGAGGCGCTCGGGCTTGCGCTCGATTGCCGTCACCCGCCCGGCTCGACGGGCCGCCTCGATCGTCACCGCACCGGTACAGGAGCCGACGTCGACGACGTGATCGGACGGTCCCAAATCGAGCTTTGCGAGTGTCACCGCCCGGACCTCCGGCTTCGTCGGTCCGGCCTTCGCGTCGTGTGGCAGGGCTACCTGGGCCATCATCCGAACCCTTTCGCCGATCCGTAAAAACAATTTTGTTTGTGCTATCGAAACCAGGATTTCACACCCTGGATTGTGCTACCCCAACCGACGTTTCACTCTGTCACTCCTCGTCGTCGGTGTTTCCCACGTCGTTTACGAGGTCCCACGCCCGCGCTCGAGCATCCGCCTCGCGACCGTCCTCGAGTCGCTGCCAGACCTCCTCGTCCTCGAGCACGCGCCACAGCGCCTCCCGGCGTTCCGGGACGGACAGTTCGTCGTCGTCCTGGAGTTCCTCGCGTAGCTCCGCCTGGAGCGAGACCATCGGGTCGACGCGCTCGAGCAAGGGCTCGATCTCCTGTCGGAGGTACTTCGAGATGGCAGGGCTCGCGCCGTCGGTGGAGATGGCGACCGTCACCCGGTCGGACTCGGCGCGACTCGGTGTGACGACGTCGCCGCGGCGATCGACGCGGTTGACGAGCGCGCCGGCCTCGCGGGCGGCCGTCGCGACCGCGTCGTTGAGGTCCCCGTCGTCGGTCGCGGGGACGACGAGGAAGGTGTCGTCGACGACGACCGGAGCGTCGGCGGGCTCGAGTTCACGGCGGACGCACTCGCAGTCGACCGTCTCGAAGCCGTCGGCGAACGCCGGAGCGAACACGGTCACGTCGGCCTCGGTCGCGAAGGTCCGTGCCTTTCGCAGGGCGACGGGACCGCCGCCGACGACGACCACCGACCGACCCTCGAAGTCGTGAAAGAGCGGGAGCATGGGCTCAGGCCGGGTCGAACGGCTCGAGTGCCGGCTCGATTTCGTCTCGGATCGCGGTGACGTCGCCAATCACCGCCGTTGCGGGCGGCGAGACCGACTCCGCCTCGGCGCGGTCGACGATGGTCTCGAGGGTCCCCCGGACGACGTGTTGGTCGTCCCAGGTCGCCTTCTGGACGAGCGCGACGGGTTTGTCGGGGTCGACGCCGTGGTCACGCAGCGCCGTCACGTTTCGCTCGAGGGTCCGTACGCCCATGAGCACCACGAGCGTACCGCCGCTTTCGACGGCCGCGGAGATCGCGTCCCAGTCGAGTGCACTCTCGTCTTTGTCGGGCGTCTCGTGACCGGTGATGACCGTAAACCGCGAGGAGACGTCCCGGTGTGTCAGCGGAATCCCGGCGACGCCGGGGGCAGCGAGCACGCTCGAGACGCCGGGGACGATCTGGAACGGGACCTCGTGGTCGGTGAGGTGCTGGGCCTCCTCGCCGCCGCGGCCGAAGACGAACGGGTCGCCGCCTTTCAGCCGGACGACGGCGTCGCCGTCGCGGGCGTGAGAGACGAGCAGGTCGTTGATCTCCTCCTGTGGCGTCTTGTACTCGACGCGTTTGCCGACGTCGACGATCTCGGCCGAGGCCGGCAGCGTCTCGAGCATCGCCTTCCGGACCAGCGCGTCGTGGAGGATGACGTCGGCCGTCTCGACCAGCAGGCGGGCCCGGACCGTGAGCAGGTCCGGATCGCCGGGACCGGCACCGATCAGGTACACCGTTCCCGGCGACGCGTGACATCGGTTCGGGAGCGACGACCCCGAGTCGTCGACACCCGTTCCGTCGCCGGTACGAACAACGGCGTCAGCGGTCGCCCGTACGATGGCGCTTTCGCGCTCGTTCGTCGTCTCGGCGCGTTCGTCGTCGTCCGACGATGGCGGCTGCGGTTCGTCCGCCCGTCCCGACCCGCGAGCGGTGTCGTCTTCCATCGGAATATAATCGTCACTTGCAATAACTTCAATCTATTTGTATTGCGTCGATGATCGTCACAGACGACTGGCAGGAGCCACCGCCTCCGGTCCGCTTATGTATTCGAATATCGAAATACGGACGATGGACGAACGAAGGCCCAACAGCGAGTGTGAGCTGGTACTCTCCGAGGACGACGCCACGCCGTTCTCGGACCGCGACGTCGACGAAGAGGTCGAAGTGTTCGCTACGCTAGGGAGTGAAACTCGGTATCGGATCCTCCTGCTTCTCGACGCCGCCGACGGACCCGTCTGCGTCTGCGAACTCGAGCCACACCTCGAGGTCGGCCAGAGTAGCATCAGTCAGTCGCTCTCGAAGCTCCGGAAGGCCGACCTGGTGTCGCGGACGAAAGAGGGGCGGTGGCGGTACTACGAACCGACGCCGAAAGCGGAGCGGCTGCTCGAGACCGTCCCGGGGGCGATGACCGATACGCCTGCCGCGACGCTGTAAGCTGTAACCCAGAACTCGACGCGTGCCATCCCGGCCCGGACGGGCTAGTCAGTGTGGCAATTCACGTGAATCGCCTCGAGGTCAAGCCCCGAGCTATTCTCATAGACCGTTTGATAAATACATCTGATGTTTTCGTTTGTCCATCTGGGAGAGCTCTGAACAACTGTTCGTTACACTTCCGCCCAATATGGCCCACACATTGGGTATAAATACCCGCTAAGGAAGTAATCTAGAAATCTCTGGTTGCTTTTTCTCACCTGCGGGTCGGCGTGCCATAAGGACAAATCTTAATATTATGATCTAGCAATACAGCCAACGATGCTCGTCACTAGCATACGGCGATCCGACGGGTGGTGGTCGGCGCTATGAGCCTGAACGTCACCGAGAAGGAAGGGAATGCGTCGGGTAGCATCTCCAGACGAACGGTGCTGAAATCGATCGGGCTCGCAGCCGCGGGAGCGAGTCTCGGCGGCGCGAAGTACTTCAGTGCGGCCGGCAGTGCCGACGACGCGCCGTCGTTCGAGATGGACGAGGTGTCGACGGCCTGCTGGATCGGCAAGCAGGACTGTACGATGCGGGCGAACGTCGTCAACGACCGCGTCGTCCACCTCAAGCCCGACCCGAACGACGAGGTCATCGACGGCCTCTGTCCGAAAGGCGTCGGCCAGATCGCCGACCTCTACGACCCCTATCGAGTCAAACAGCCGCTCAAGCGCGTCGGCGGCGAGAAAGGCGAGGTCGGCGAGTTCGAACCGATCTCCTGGGAACAGGCGGCCGAGGAGATCGGCGAGGAACTCGGGCCGATGCTCGAGGACGACCCCCGCCGGGTACACTTCCAGATCGGCCGCGTGAAAGGCGCGGAGTGGCACATGGACGGCTGGGTCGCCGCCCTCGAGGAAGAGTACGGCGAGGGAATCAACGTCCGTGGCCACGGCAACGTCTGTGCGACGGGCAACAAGATGGCCATCAGCCGGATGGGAGCCGGCTTCTCGACGCCGGAACCCGACTTCGACAACACCGAGTTCTTCCTGAACTGGGGCTGGAACGCGACCCAGGCCGGCGGTCCACACCTCTGTAACACCACCTACTCGAAGGAGATGGCAGAGGGGTACGAGGACGGGATGGACGTCGCCGTGCTCGATCCCCAGCGACGGGGCTCGGGCCAGTGGTGTGACGAGTGGCTGCCGATCGAACCCGGCACCGACCTGGCCTTCTTCCTCGCGTTCAACCACGTCCTCATCGAGGAGGGCTACGTCGACGACTGGTTCCTCCGGAACACCACGAACGCCCCGTGTCTCGTCTACACCGAAGGCGACAATGAGGGGGAACTCGCCCGCGCCGACGACGCGGAAGATCCCGTCGAGTCGGTGCTGTGGACCGAGGGCGAACTCGTCTACGACGAGGAGGCAGGCGAGATCGTCCCCCACGAGGAGACGCTGCCCGAGGACCCACAGGATCCGTCGGCGGTCGGCACGGCGGCCCTTCGCGTCGACGAGGACCTCGAGGTAAACGGCGATACGGTTCGGCCGGCCTTCGAGCTGTTCGAAGAACACGTCGCCGACTACGATCCGGAGTGGGCCGCGGAGATCACCGACCTCCCGGCCGAGCAGATCCGTCGCGTCGCCGAGACGTGGGGCGAGGAGGCCCGCATCGGCGCGACGACGACGGTCGAGGTAAACGGCGAGCGCCGACAGGTGCCCTACCGGCCGGTCTCGATGTCGCTGTATCACGTCAGCCAGCAGGAACTCGGTCCGACCGCGATGCAGGCCGGCGTCATGCCGATGTTCCTGGTCGGTGCCGTCGAAACCGTCGGGAGCAGCCGAACCGGTTACCAGAACGCACCGAACCCGGCCCACAGGGAACACGTCCGCGAACAGGCGTTCGACCCCGAGGAAGCACTTAGCTGGGAGCCGGACGGCCCCGACCTCGAGGGGACGTACTTCCATCCGGACGCCAACGGCGCGTACTCGCGCGTGCCGGACGTGCTCAACAACGCCGACGAGTACAACCTCCCACACGACCCCGAGGACATGGCCGTCGTCGTCTGTTATGCGAACCCGGTGTCGGGTGCGCCAAACCAGGAGCGAAGCCGGGAGGGCTACTCCCAGTACGGCACCGTCATCGCGGTCGATCCCGAGATGAGCGACACGGCAGCCTACACTGCCGACTACGTGTTGCCGACGACGACCGTCGACAAACACGAGAACGCCAAAGACGGGATGAGCAACACCCACTACACGAGCGCGACCCGGACGGCACCGATCCCACAGCTGTGGGAGTGTCGCGACGAGGGCGAGATCTTCAAAGACCTCGCCGCCGAACTCGACGCGGGCGACAACTACGTCGAGCAGATCAACGACGCCTTCGAACTCGAGGGAGCCGACGCGTTCGACAGCGTCGACGAGATCAGCGTCGAGGAGTGTATGGACCGGACGCCTCGCTACGGCGAGGAGTTTCGCGACGCGCCACAGAGCGAGGAGCGCCCGCTGTACGAACGGTACTGGGTACTCCTATCAGAATCGGAGCACCTGGATGAGGACGTCCACCGCACCGAGTACAGCCCGTTCGGACTCAAGTGGCAGTTCTACCTCGAGTCCTTCCAGCTCATGGGCGAGAACGTCCGTGGGGGCTTCGCCGAGGAGTACGGCGACGACGCGACCGAACAGTTCCCCTACATCCAGGACATCACCGGCTTCGCGGACTGGCGCGAGCCCACGATGTGGACCTCCCCAGCGGAGTACGAGTACACGCTGTTCGATTACAAGCAGATCGAACACAAACAGACCCGGACCGCACAGAACCCGCTGTTGAACGAACTCGCACCGAAAAACCACATCCGCATGAACCCACGCGACGCCGACGAGATCGGCGTCTCCGACGGCGACCGGGTCGTCCTCGAGAGCCACAACGCGGTCACCGACGAGACCTACGAACTCGAGGGCGACGTGATGACCCTCCAGGGCATCAAGCCGGGGACGATCGCGATCCCGTACGGGAACGATACCCACTCGGAACACCCCAACGTCGAGGAACTCGACGAGGGGATCAATCCCAACGAGCTGTTCGACTCGACGCCGGGATACTGTTCGTGGGCCGCCGACCAGTCGTTCCACATCCGTGTCAGAGCCGAGCCCGCAGGGGGTGATGGCGCATGAGCCAGATGGGCATGGCGATCGACTTAGAGCGCTGTCAGGGCTGTCGTGCCTGCGTGCTCGCCTGCAAGACCGAGAACGACACGCCCCGTGGCGCGTTCTGGATGAACGTCTTCCGTCACGAGGAAGGCGAGTTCCCGGACGTCGAGCAGGGCTTTACCCCGAACCCGTGTCACCACTGTTCGGAACCGTCCTGTTCGGAGGTCTGTCCGACCGACGCGCGGTTCAAGCGCGAAGACGACGGCATCGTTCTCACGGACTACGACACCTGTATCGGCTGTCGGTACTGCGAGGTCGGCTGTCCCTACGGCGTCAACTACTTCCAGTGGCGCGACTCCGAGGAGGGCCAGTACGGCTTCGCCTCCGAAGCGGAACTCGTCCAGGACGTCCACCAGAACCTCGAGGAGCTCGACGCGGACTTCGAGGGCGACGACCGACCGTGGGCCGACCCCGGCCTCGACGCCGTCCAGGAGCCACGCGGCAACAAGATGGGCGGCGGCGACCAGAAGGTCGGGACGATGGGCAAGTGTACCTTCTGTGTCCAGCGTCAGGACGGCGACGACGACGAACTCCGGGGAACGACCGCCTGCGAGGAGGTCTGCCCGACCAACGTCATCTTCTTCGGGGACATGGAAGATCCCGAGAGCAAACCCCGCCAGCACCTCGCGGAACACTCCGGCAAGGAGCAGTGGCAGATGCTCGAGGGCACGGGCAACGAGCCGAACGTCGTCTACCTCGGCGAACAGCCTGGTTCGGGCGCTCGCAACATGGAGGACAACTACAAGGACCCCGAGGAGGCGATCGAGGCAGAGGCCGATCGTGAGCCTGGGTACCTGGTTACCGACGGAGGTGAGCAGCAATGAGCGCAATCGACGCCGACATCGAACGGCTCACCGAACCGCTGCGGAACACCTCGAGGAAGTTCTACGTCGCGCTGGTCGTGTCGGCGATCGTCTCGCTCGGCGTCGGCGTCGCGTACCTCAGCCAGCTCCGGTTCGGAATGGCCATCACCGGCCTGGACGGCTGGGGAACCCAGGGTGGCGTCCCGTGGGGGCTGTACATCGGGACGTTCGTCTGGTGGATCGGCATCGCCCACGGTGGCGTCGCCATCTCCGCCGCGGTCCGGCTGTTCGACTTCAAGGAGTACCTGCCGATCGCCCGGATCGCCGAGATCCTGACGCTGATCGCGTTGCCGATGGCGGCGACGAACATCCTGTTCGACATCGGCCGTCCCGACCAGCTGTGGGTCATGATCACGAACTGGCCAACGACGGTCCAGACCTCGCCGCTGACTTGGGACATGACGGCGACGTTCCTGTACTTCATCATGGCAGGAACGTATCTCGTCATCACGCTCCGTAACGACCTCTACGACTGCATGCAGCGTGGAACGCTGCCGTCGGCGCTGAGCCCGCTGTACAAGCTGTTGTTGCTCGGCTACCGCCCGAGCGAGCGCGAGAAGACCCACCAGATGGCGTGGTGGATGGCCGTCGGCATCCTGCTTCTGGTCCCGCTGATGAGCGGCGGCGTCGTCCCGTGGCTGTTCGCCACGATGGGGATGCATCCCGGCTGGTTCGGTGCCTCCCACGGGCCGGCGATGTTCGCCGAGTCGATGACCTCCGCGATCGCCGCCGTGGTCATCACCGCGGCCGCCTTCCGGTGGGCCTACGGCTGGGACGACGTGATCAGCGACGAGATCTTCCGTGGCCTGAACAAGGCGCTGATCGCGCTCGTGTTGGTCACGCTGTGGTTCCTGGCACAGGACCTGGTCACCGGCTCCTACCCGGCCGCCCCGACCGACGTCGGCGAACTCACCGCCTCGCTCGTGACCGGGAGCATGGCGACCCCGTTCTGGCTCGCCGTCGGTGGCCTCGTCGTTGCGCTCGCGTATCTGGTCGCCCAGGCGCTTCGCCCGTCGCTGTTTAGCATCGGTGCTTCGGTGATCGCAGCCGTCCTCGTGACGGGCTCGATCCTGCTGAAGAAGGTCGTCTTCGTCGTCGAGGGGCTTCTCTACCCGACGCGGGATCCGCTGGCGAGTATGTTCCCCGCGAACAGCTACTGGCCGACGATCCCCGAGTTCGTGATGGCACTCGGGACGATCGGCGTCGCGGTGTTGATCTTCCTCGTCGCGACGAAGATCATCCCGATCGTCGAACTCGAGCACGCCAGACAGACGGATGAGGAGGAGGCCGACTCGGAGGTGATCGAAGCATGAGCGTCGGTCTGTGGGTCATGTTCGGCATCGTCCTGGTGCCGCTTTACGTGACGCTGCTGGGCTGGTTCCTCGGGGAGCCCCGCGATTACCGGACCGCCGGCATCGGCGTCGGCGTCCTGGCGGGGCTGCTCCTGTTGATGATCGTCGCCTCGTTCGTCCCGATTGCGTTCCAGGTCGTCATCCCTGGCTAACGCCTGCCACGTGGGATCGTCACACGACCGACCGCCGTTTTGTGTCAACCCTGTCGAGATACTCGATACCACGAAGCGTATTAGTCTCGGCCAATATGGACTCGACAACAGTCTCGCATGCACGAACCGACCCGTCAGACCCGACAGCGTGGTGATGAGTACGATGAGTGACGCGGATGCGGACGCGGAAGTGACCGAAATCGGCGCGTTGCTGGCACCGGCCTACCGTACGCTCGGCCAGCTGTATCTCGAGCCGCCGGACGAGCGGACGGTACGAGCGATCCAGCAGTGGTGTGACGCGTTCGCCGACGAGTCGCTCCCGCCGGAGCTCGAGGCGGCCGTCGAGACCGTCCGGACCGCCGACCCCGAGCTCGACGTGCTACGTGGTGCGTTCACGCGGCTCCTGCAGGGCGTGAGCTACGGCGAGGCCGTTCCGCCGCCGTACGAGTCGATGTACGTCGACGAGATGCTCAACGGTCCGAGTTCGACGGAGGTCGAGGCCTTCTACTACGAGGTGGGGGTCACGCTCGACGTCGACGACGAACTCATCGATCACGCGGGCTACGAACTGTCCTTCCTCGCCGAGCTGTGTGATCGCGGCGACCGGGAGGCACAGCTGGGGTTCATCCGGACCCACGTCGGCGACTGGCTCACTGAGTTCCACGAGGCCGCCCGCGGGGAGGACCCGCCGGCGTTCTACCGGGGGCTGTTCGCCCTGACCGAATCGCTCCTCGAACTGCACGCGGACACCCTCGAAGAATCATGACCGACGACAGCGACGTCGGCGCGTTCGTCTGCTCGTGTGCCGATACCTGTGACGTCAATCTCGACGTGGCACGCGAACGGGTAGACGACGTGGCGATGGCCGCCAGTTCCGACCTGCTGTGTGGTGAAGACACCCTCGGTGACGTCTGCAGCGTCGTCGAGGAGCGCGACCTGACCGACGTGATCGTCACCTGCCCGGCAGCGGCCGGCCAGCAACAGCTCGAGCGCGTCGAAGCGGAGACGGGCGCGACCGTCCACTTCGTCGACCAGCGCGAGGGCGCGGGCTGGGTCCACGACGAACGGGCAGCCACCGAGAAGACGGCCCGGCTGGTCAACGCCGCCCGCGCCAGCCTCGTCGATGGCGACGAGCCGGCATCGGTCGGTGGCGACGTCGGCCGCTCGGTCGCGGTCGTCGGCGACGCACAACTGGCCGCGGCGATGCCCGACTCCGCGGACGTGAGCCTGATCGCCGACGGCCAGGAACTCGACGACGTCGGCGTCGACCTCTCCGCGGTCAGCCTCGAGCGCGGTCGCGTCCGGGACGTCTCCGGCACGCTCGGCAATTTCGAGGTCGTCCTCGAGTCCCGCGTGACCGAGGACTGCATCGACTGCATGGAGTGTGTCCGGCTCGGCCCCGACGACGGCGTGACGCGGACACCGGTCGACGTCGACCCCGACGTCGACAGCGGGGAGTGGGTCGAGGTCTGTCCGACCGACGCGATCGACCTCGAGGGCGTCACTCGCACGGTCCCGTTCGACCAGGTCGTCCATCCCGACGGCGCAGACGACGCGGTCGGGGGGACCACGGGCTATCACACCGACGACGACCTCGGGACGATCGCCGCGGTCAGTGACCTGCTCGGGCTCGACCGGGGGTCGTACCTCGAGCTCGAGCCCGACGTCTGTGCCGCCGGCGACTCCGGCCAGGAGGGGTGTCGGGCCTGTTACGACGCCTGTCCTCACGACGCGGTCTCGAAGCCCGCACCTGACGAAGTCTCGTTCGACCTCGCTGCCTGCCAGAACTGCGGGGCCTGTACGAGCTCCTGTCCGACCGGCGCGGTCGAACTGACCGAGCGGTCCAGCGAACGCATCGCCCGCGAGGTCGAGGCGCTCGTCGACGAGGCACCCGGCGGCGGGCTGCTCGATCGCTCCGGCCCCGCGATCGACGAACAGGTCGTCGCCTTCGTCTGTTCCGAGCGAGCCGAACGCGCGCTCTCGACGTACGGCCGGATGGCGGCACGCGGCGACGCCGACGTCTCCTACCCGCCGATCCTCCCGGTACGGGTCAACTGTACCGACACGGTCGGCGAGGCCCACGTCCTCCACGCGCTGGCTGCGGGAGCAGACGGCGTGACGATCGTCGGCTGTGGCTGTGACTGTTCCCACTCCGGCCCCGATCCGAAAGCCGAGCTGGTCGAGCGGCTGAACACCGCGACGTCCGACCTCGGGCTCGGCGAACGCGTCCGGTTCCTCGCGCCCGAGCCCGACGCGCCCGCGGCGTTCGCCGACGAGCTCGCGGCGTTCGTCGACGACCTCGAGGCGACGCCGATCCCCGCGGGCGAACACGCGGCCTCGGGAACGTCGCTGTCTGCCGACGACGAGGACCTCCCCGCGTTCGGCAACCGCGTGTGGGCCCTAGAGAGCGTCCGTGCGATCCTCGAGCACGTCGAGCCAGAGCGTGAGCTGATCCGTGGCCTCGAGAGCTTCGGGACGATGTCGGTCGACGACAGCTGTGGCATGACCCCGACCTGCGAGAACCTCTGTCCGACCGGCGCGATCCGTCGCTCGGCCGAGGCCGGCACGCTCGAGTTCAACCACGAACGATGTGTCAACTGCGAGCTCTGTGAGTCGGGCTGTCCCGAAACCGCCATCACCATGGAGACCGGACTCGACGTAGGACTGTTGCCCGAGGAAAACGACGGCGACGCCTGGACGACCGTCCACGAGGAGGAGATGTTCGAGTGCCGGAGCTGTGGTGCTGTCGTCGCCAGCGTCTCGACGGTCGAGGAAATAAAAGAAGCGCTCCCCGACGACGAGATGGACGGCGTCGACGGCCACATGGCGGAATACTGTAGTGACTGCAAGGGCGACCTCGCATTCAAGCTATGACTACGACCCTGATGACGGACGAACGACGGACGAACCGCTCGACGATCGACGGTGGCCAGGACGAAACGAGACCACGATGACCGCGACCGAGACACAGCTTCGCGAACGGCTCCGGCAGGTCGAGGATCCCGCGCTCGGGATCGACATCGTCTCGCTCGGACTGGTCGAGGACCTCCGGATCGACGACGACGTCGCGAGGATCACCCTCGCGTTCAACGCTCCCTACGCGACTGACGAGATGCAGATGGGTGACCGGATCCGCGAGGTCGCCGCCGACCTCGGCCTCGAGGCGAAACTATCGGTGACCGTTCCCGACCGCGAGAGCGATATATTGCCCGGCGTCCGGAACGTGATCGCGGTCTCCTCTGGGAAGGGTGGCGTCGGCAAGACGACCGTTGCGACGAATCTCGCGGCGGGGCTCGCCGACGCCGGTGCCCGCGTCGGCCTGCTCGACGGTGACATCTACGGCCCGAACGTCCCGAAGATGGCCGGCGTCATGGGTGAGCCGGGACTCAAAGAGGACGGTACGCTCGTCCCGCCGGAGGCCCACGGCGTGACGATGATCAGCATGGCGTTTCTCACCGGGGGCGGGGACGACCCCGCGGTGATGCGCGGGCCGATGATCGACAAGGTCCTCATGCAACTGCTCGACGACGTCGAGTGGGGCCAGCTCGATTACCTCGTCGTCGACCTCCCGCCGGGGACCGGCGACGCACAGCTCACACTGTTGCAGTCCGTTCCCGTCACCGGCTCCGTGATCGTGACCACGCCCGAGGAAGTCGCCCTAGACGACGTTCGCAAGGGCATCGAGATGTTCCGGGATCACAACACGCCCGTACTCGGCATCGTCGAGAACATGAGCGCGTTTCACTGCCCCGACTGCGGGGGCGAACACGCCCTCTTCGGCAGCGGTGGCGGCCGCGAGGTCGCCGAGACGTACGACGTCCCGCTGCTCGAGGAGATCCCGATGGACCCGGAGATCCGGACCAAAGGCGACGAGGGCGCGCCGATCGTCCTCTGGGACACCGCCGCCTCGGACGCCTTCGAGGAGCTCGCTGGCTCGGTCGCGAACCGCGTCGGGGCGGTCAACCGGGCCGACGTCGCGGGCGTCGATCCCGACGATCCCGACCCCGAAGAACTCGATACTCCGCCCGAATACGGCGGCTTCGAGGAACTCGACGAGGACGACGAGAACGACGATGACGACGAGGCGACCGCTTTCGGCGGTCTCGACGTCTCGGATGGTGGGTGACGTGGCGGCGATACCGACTGACAGCTCGTGGACGGCCCGGGCCGACGGTCACGCTGGTGGGCGTACGGCCACCGACTGGAACGGAGACGGATGACCACGGGAATCGTCATCGCCGGTGGCCCCTCCGAGCGATTCGGCGTCGAGGACAAGGCGCTCGCGACCCTGAACGGGTCGGCGATGCTCCGACACGTCGTCGACCGGCTGGCGGCCGTCTGTGACGAACTCGTCGTCAACTGCCGGCAGGAACAGCGACCCGCGTTCGAGGACGTCCTCGGAGACGTCGAGGTACCCATCCGGATCGCCGTCGATCCGGTTCAGTACGCCGGTCCCGTCGCCGGTCTCGAGACGGCACTCGAGCGCGTCGACGACGAGGTCACGATCGCCATCGGCTGTGACGCCCCGTTCGTCTCGCCGAGGGCGTTCGCCGAGTTACAGGAGACGCTCGTTGGCGGCGGGGACGTAGACGTCGTCGTCCCCCACGCCGGGGGCCGAAAGCAGCCCCTGGGTGGCGTCTATTACGTCGACGCGCTCGCGGCCGCGATCGACGCGCTCGGGGACACCGAGAACGCCTCCTTGTTTGCCATCCTCGACCGACTCGAGGTCGGGGTCGTACCCGCAGACAGGCTTCCGGGTGGGGAGCGCGCGTTCAGAAACGTCAATACCCGTGCGGACCTCGAGCGAGTGAGGACCCAGGAATGAACGTGCTTCGCATCGTCGGTCCGAGCGACGCCGGCAAGACGACGCTCGTCGAGGAACTCGTGGGTCGGCTCGACTGTCGCGTCGCGACGGTGAAGTCGATCCACCACGACGTCGAACCGGATACGCCAGGAAAGGATACGTACCGCCACCGGGACGCAGGAGCCGACGCGACCGTCGGCGTCACTCCCTCGCGAACCTTCCGGATCACCGAACAGGGGAAAGGAAACGACGAGGTCGAAACGCTGTATCGAATCCTCGGGGAGCTGGCCGATGACGGCTACGACGTCACGCTCGTCGAGGGGTTCAGCGCAGCAGCGCTTCCCGCGGTCGTCCTCGGCGGCCGCGAGGTCCCGGCCGAACACGTCGTCGCCCGCGGCGACCGAGCGGGAGACGTCGACGTCGACACCGTCCTCACGTGGCTCGAGACGGCACCGCCGGCGCTCGAGTGAGACGCGTAGACGATCACTACCGCCCGGAATCCAGCAAACCCGGTCTGGCCGGACAGCAGGGCTGTACCGCTCCCGCTTACTCTGTGACGATGTGACCGTCTAAGTACGATCGCGTCTTGTCGTTGGTCGACTGGATGCGCTTGTCGAAGGTGACCACACGATCGCCGTCCTCGTGGTCGTCCTCGACGACGTCGACCGTCAGTCCCTGGCCGCGGAGGTGCTCGAGAAGCGCGTCGATCGCTTCGTCGTCGGCCCGGACGGTGTGGCGCTCGTCGACCCGACCGCCGTCGTCGATCGTCTCGACGGTGTCTCGCATCGACAGCAGGATCGCCTCGCCCAGCTCGTGGGCGCGCTCGCGGGCCTCGGCCTCGGACTCGTCCCACTCGACCGTCTGGAACGCCTCGCGAATGAGTCGCCGAAACATGAACGCCTGACCGTAGTCGAACGGGTAGGTGAAGGCGAACTCGAGGTCGCCCTGGTTCGCCGCCGAGGCCGTGTACTTCAGCTCGTTGCCGCCGTCGGGGGCTTTCATCACGATGCCCTCGCGGTCCTCGGCGTCGAGTTCCTCGACTATCTCTCGGAGCTCCGTCGCGGCCTCCTCGGGCTCGTAGATCCCGAACAGCCGCGTCTGTGGGACGTCGAAGCTCTCGTAGCGGTCCCGCCGGTCCTCGACGGGGAGGGGCTCGCCGGACTCGCGATTACGCCAGTCGAACGCCCGGAACGCGAGCGAGTCGACCTCGGGGTAGTCGTGAGCCGTGTAGGGATTTTCGGGACCGATCATCTCGCCACAGACCATCGCGTCGGGATGGGCCTCGAAGATCGGCTCGAGGTCGACCATCCCCTCGAGGACGCGGGTCGTGAACGGACAGACCATCCCGCTCCGGGAAAAGGCGAGTACGTCGCCGTCGAGGCGGGCGACCCGGACGTTGTAGCCGTTGAGTTTCTCCTCGACGGCGAGTGGCCCGTCGAAGTGTTGTGGGATCCCCTCCGAGAGCACGAGCGTCCGGGGCACTTTCGGGAATCCGCGGACGATCTGTCCCTCGATCAGGACGGTGCCGCGTTCGACCCCCCGGCGGTAGTCGGGAACGTGGCGGTACTCTCGGCCCTCGTACTCCCGTTGCTGGACGTGTTCCTCGAGCTGTTCGAACGCCTCCTCGCCCATCCCGAGTTGACGGTGGTAGGCCGTATCGCTCATCGCCTCGTCTTACAGGTGCTGTCCTCTTATACCGTCGGCCGGAACGAAATCGTCATCGGGCTCCGGCGACAATCCCGGCCTATGCGCATGGAACTGCGGGTCTGCCAGCACTGTCTCGACGGCGACCACGACAACGAGCACAAGACCGCGATCCTGAACGACCTCGTCCGCTGTGCCGAGAAGATTCAGGAGTACCAGGACGCGATCGATCTCGACGAGGTCGTCGTTCGACGGGTGACCGAAGACGAGCCGGGAAAGCCCGAGGCGCTACCGGTCGTCGCCGCGACGATCGAAAGCGACCAGATGGCCCTGACCGACACCCAGCTCGTGACCGAGGACGACGACGGTTACATGCTCCTGTACCCCAATCCGCAGGACGTGCTGACGGTGCTCGTCAAGAACGTCGAACGGATCGACGAACAGCTCGACGACGAGGACGTCACCGTGGAGCTCTCCGAGGAAGGCAAGCAGCTGCTGTCGGCGACGACCGAACCACAGGGACAACATCAGCAGTAAACTACCCCACCCTACTTCGCTCACCGCATACGCGGCTCGCTCGTTGAGGGTGGGGCTTTGATGTGGACTCCCGGCGATCAACTGTCGGCGGTTGGCCGATAGCCGTCACCGTTCAACGTCCCACCATTTATACGCACGTCTACTGGTGCGTCTGCGCTCCCCGACGTGGGCGAGGAACGCAGTCTGTGCTGTCGCTTCCGCATGTACCGCAGGCCGACGTTTTTCGCGCCGTTGTAGTCCGCGTTGATTTCGCACCCACACTTTAAACACTGGAAATGCTCGCCGTCACGGTTGTCTTCGTGGGTAAAGCCACAGTCGGTGTGCGAACACCGCTGGCTCGTATGGTCTGGTTCGACCTGTTCAACCGCTACACCGCATTCTGGGGCTTTGTACTCAACGTACTCGACAAGACGGCGGAACGCCCAGATGTGATGCCAGTCAGCGTGAGGCAGTCGCTCCCGTATATCCGTCAACTCCTCGAACACGATTACGTCGCAGTCGTGGTCAATCGCTTCGTCAACAATCTCGTTGGCGACCGTGTGGATGTACTGTTTGCGCCATGCTCGTTCACGCTTTCCAAGCCGCAGCAAAGCGTTATGAGCAGCTTGCGTCCCGCGCTGTTGCATCTCTGCTCGGCGTTTCTCGAACTCCTGTATCCAGTGGTCGTATTCGTTACCACTCCAGAACGTGCCCGTGCTGGCGACGGCGAGACTGTTCACACCGAGGTCGATACCGAGGACAGTTTGGTGCTCGGTATCGTCCGAAACCTCGATTTCAACAGCTTCACCGTCTGTATCTATCTTCCGTGTTTTGACGTGGAAGTAGAACTCGTCGGTTGCTTGATCGTACTGGAATGTACTCGTCCGAAACTCGTAGGCTTCCGAGAGGACGTACTCCTCGTACGGTGTTGGACTGTCTGCTGGCAACTCAAAGCCACACTCGATGCGACCATTCACGGTGGAGAGTGAGATTTTGTTCCGGTAAAAGGTAGCACTCCGCTTGTCGTACACCATACTCCAGGAGGTGAACTCCGGTTTGTTCGTCCGGTTGCCCTTTTTCCAGCGGTCAACACCGCTGTCGACGGCGTGGACAGCACGCCGGATGGCTTCTTGGACGAGGTTTGCCGTGAGGTCTGTTTCCTCGCGGAGACGGTCGTACAACGCATCTCTGGCCTTCGCATTCGAGGTTACGCAGTCTTCGTAGTCGGTGTTGTCCCAGCAGTAGTCACTGGCCTCGTTCGCGCAGTAGAGAAATTGCTCGGCGGTTTCGTGGAGGTCATCGTGATACTCGTCGGGAACGACGAGTTTGACCGGTGCGGTGCGTCTGACCTCCATAGTTCAGATATTGTATCGACGGTACTTATACCGCCGGACGTAAGTCGTGAAAGATTCTCGCCGTCTCGGGGTGGCGAGAATCTTCACACAGTTACGTCCGACAGTATTACTAGTTCGGGAGCCGGGCGGCTACTGTCTCGTGAGTTGTGTCGTGAAGTGTCGGCTTCCTCCCCGGCCTACTCGCTTCGCGCTTCCGACTGGTCGGAAGCCCTCGCTCTCTCCTCACGGGCCGCAGGCCCGTTCGGATGGTCAGCGGGACCTTCGGTCCCGCACGACTTGAGGCCGGGGGCTCCGCCTCGAAACTGCTGGACAGTTCGCGACACGATCGGGATTCTGATCGTCGTCGGGATTACTCTCTCCGCGGCACGCTCCCTCGAGGGGATCGCCCAGGCGCTCGTCGTGCTCGTCGGCGTCGTCGTCGCGCTGTTGTGGACCGCCAAGTTCTTCTTCGAGGGGTACACCGACGCGGTCGGATCGACGTCGCCCGACCACTGATACGGACGTCCTCCCGGGACGCCCACTTATTTCCCCGTTCGATACGAACGCTCGAGCATGTCCACAGATCCGTTCAAACAGCGATTCGTACTCGACACCTCGCTGTTTATCACCGAGCAGATCCGCCAGGACGGCGAATCCGCCGGGGAGGCGAGTCTCCGCCTGCTCGAGTTGATCTCGCGGGCCAGACTCGAGCTCGGCATCTCCTGTTACATGCCGCCGACGATCCACGACGAACTCACGACGATGCTCGCCGATCGAAACGTCGACGACGAGGTGTACTCGAAACTCAACACCTGGGTCATCCGCAAACACCCGAACCGGTACGACGTCTCGATCCCGGCGAACGTCGTCTACAGCTTCGTCGACGAGATGAGCGATCGCGTCAACCGCGGGCTGCGCGTCTCCGAGGAGGCCGTTCGACGCGCCGAGAGCGCACTCGACGAGCCGATCGACGACCACGAGTACAAGACCGAAGTCGACACCGTGATCGCCGACCTCCGGGACAAGTACCGCGACGCGCTTCGCAGCGGCGTGTTAGACTCCCGGGAGGACTTCGACCTGCTCATCCTCGCACGAGAGCTCGACGCCGGCGTCGTCACCGAGGATCGGGGAATCATCGGCTGGACCGAGGACTTCGGCCTGCGGTACATCTACGGCGGGGAGTTTCCCGAGCTCCTCACCCAGTACCTCGAGGCGGTCGCGCCCGACGAGCGCGTGACCGAGGACTGATCGGCAGAAAAACCCGACCGAACGAAGCCGCGTCAGATACGGCCGACGTTCTCGACGGAGACGCTCTCGACGTCCTCGAGTTCGGCGAAGTTCTCCTCGACGGTTTCGGTGCCGCCGGCGTCGTCGGGGACGATGACGGTCGGATAGAGCGCGGTGAGACCGAACGCGACCTCCTCGCGTTCGACGCCGTTTATCTTCGCACCCTCCGGCAGAGTGCTCTCGAGACGCTCCTGGAGCGCGTCGAGGTCGATTTCGGGGCTGTTCGGCATGACCTTGATCTTGGCTGCGACTTTACCCATGGGTATCAGGGACCGGTGAATCCGCAGTCGGGACACTCATAGAGGTTGCTCTGCTTGCGACACTTCGCACAGCGGTAGACCCGCGTCCCACACTCGGGACAGTCGAACGCGGCGGCGTTCGTCCCGGAGATGTTGATTCCACAGGAGACGCAGGACCGCGCACCGTGCTCGTCCGTCGTACTCATACTCCCACCTTCCGTCCGGGTACTTTTAACCGTTGTCTTTCGCGAGGCGGCGTCAATCGTCGGCAGCGGCCTCGCTGTCACCGACCTCGACGTCTTCTCGCGGACCGCCAGCGTGGCCCTCGTGGCTGATCGCGGTTTCGAGAAGTTCTCGTGAGATCGCGGGGGCGTCCGCCGCCGTGACCGGCCCCTCGGCGTCGACCTCCTCGAGCGAGCGCGGGAACGCCCGGAGCTCTTTCGAGAGGGCGATTCCCGCCTTCGCGCCCTGGCCCATCGCGATCGGGATCTGGTTGTGTCCCGGCGTGAGGTCGCCGACGGCGTAGACGCCCTCCATGGACGTTCGGCCGTGGTCGTCGACGGCGACGGTGCCCTCCTCGGTACGTTCGAGACCGAGTGAGTCGGCGAGGTCGGCGTGATAGTTCGAGCCGTACATCGCGAACCCGCCGCGGTACTCGCGAACCTCGCCGTCGGCGAACTCGAGCGACTCGAGCCAGCCGTCCTCGCCCGTGTTCGTGCCGACGACGTCAGTGGTCACGACGTCGACGGGGTGGTTCGAAAGGAGCGTGGCCGTCTCGTCGCTCCAGGTCGGCTCCTCACTGCGAGTGAGCAAGTCGACGTCGTCGGTGTAGTTCAGCATGATCATCGCGACGTAGGCGGCTACATCGTTGGTGCCCATCACGTACACCGGTTCGTCGACGAACATGAACGCATCACAGTGCAGACAGTAGTGCAGACCCGTCCCGGTTCGGGGCAGTGGCGGGTCCGGACGTTCGTCCGCGAAGCCGGTCGCGAGCACGACCCGGCAGACGCGGTAGGTTTCCTTCACGGTGACGACGTCGAAGCCGTCGTCGGGGACCGCTCCGACCGGTTCGACCGCCTCGACGAAGCCGCGTTCGTACGTTCCGCCGTACCCTTCGACCTGTTCGCGGGCAGTCTCGAGGAACTCGTTTCCGGAGACGTCTTCGGTGACGCCGATGACGTTGTGTGTATCCTGCATCATCGCTGCGCGGCCGCCACCGCGGTCGACGACCAGCGTATCGAGGCCGAGTCGCGTCGCGTACAGCGCGCTCGTCAGCCCCGCCGGCCCCCCGCCGACGACCGCCACGTCGTAGTCGAATCCGTCGTCAGTGTGCATTCGGTTCGTCGTAGGAGCGTCACCGTCAAAAACACCTTGCTGACCAGCAAGTGTGACGGTGTCCCGGACAGACAACGCTTATGCCGGTCGCGACGGAGTCGCCGGATATGGTCCCCCGACGATCGATCGATCACCCCTCCGTCGTGTCACGACGCCGCGCGCTGGCCGGTGTCGGAACTGCCCTCGCAGTCTCGCTTGCGGGATGTTCTGCGCTTCCGAGCCGGACTCTCGACGACCCGGAACGGGAAGACCAAGCTAGCTCGGCGATCCTCAACTACTACGTCGACGACGAACGCGTCGCGGAGGTCGCCATGACGGAGCTGTGGCGGACGTCGCATGGCGACGCGTACGGCGACTGGCAGTTCCCGTTCCGGACGAACGTCTGGCACGGCGACGACTTCACCCTCGAGAGTCTCAGGTACGTCTTCCGGCCACGCGGCGTCGATCACCCGCCGGAGTTCTACCTGCAGCGTCCGGGCGGCTACCCCTGGGAACCGATCGAGTTCGCACGCGGCGAAGACCACGAGGAGACGATCCTCGAGGTTCCCGACCTCGGCTTCCAGGGCCGTGGATCCGTCGCGTTCGAGCTGGTCGCCGCCGT
The DNA here is from genome assembly GCF_030273315.1 of Natrialbaceae archaeon AArc-T1-2. Lineage (NCBI taxonomy): Archaea > Methanobacteriati > Methanobacteriota > Halobacteria > Halobacteriales > Natrialbaceae > Natrarchaeobaculum > Natrialbaceae archaeon AArc-T1-2. The sequence continues at coordinate 2,422,014 of NZ_CP127174.1, forward strand.
CTACGACGAGGAGCCGTTCGAGCTGGAAATCGACGTCGCGGCGACGCTCGGTGCGGACGGACTCACGGGACGGGACTACCGGATCGAAGGCACGCTCGAGCGGACTATCCCCGGCCGGGGCGGACAAGCGTAGTCGTCTCTCACGCACCGATCATCAACGGTCCGATCAACACGCCCATCAGGTGCACCCGCCGGGCTCGAAACCGGACCGGCACCATTCCGATCACCGCGGCGACGGCGAAGATTCCGATACCGACGATCCCGGTGAACAGATACGAGAGGACGAACAGCAACGCGAGCACCGCAACCGAGATCCGCCAGTACTCGAGCCGGCCGACGGCCTCGAGGTAGTAGTCCCCGAGGACGATCACCAGCACGAACCCGATCAGACCGGCGACGAGGACGGCACCCACGAGGACGGGCAGAGAGAGTGGCGCGTCGGCGTTCTCGAAGGCGACCATCACGCCGGTTCGGGGCTGGCCGATGGCGGCGAGGGCGAACAGTGCGAAGATCGTGTTCGCCGTATCGACGCCGCTGGTCGCGACGATGTACCCGCGGTCGCCGCCACCATCGGGGAGCACGAGCAACACTGCGACGGCCGCGATCGCCGCGGAGATGCCGGGCACGTAACCGACGATCGCACCTGCGATCGCACCCGAAAGCGCCGTTGCACCGACGAGCGGCTTCGACAGCCACACGTCGCCGCCGTCTTGCGGTGGCACTCCACCGCCACGGAGCGCGTCGATCAACACCGGCGCACCGAACAGCCCGGCGAAAAGCGGCGCGAGGATTCCGCCCGCCTCGAGCGGGGCGTCCGGCGAGAGCTCGAGCGTTGCCGATCCCAGCGCAGCCGCGAGCGCGAACGAGACGAGTCCCCCCAGCCGTCCGCGCCAGGTGTGTTCGGAGGCGACCAGCCCGACGACGACGACCGCGAGCACGAGCGGGAGGTTCGAGCGCACGGTCGGATAGACTGCCGTCACCCCCCACGTGATCGGAACGGCAAGCGGCACGGCGACGAGCACCGCGAGGACGCTGCCGAGTGCGGAGAGTCGGATCGCCTCGTAGCCACGTCCCTCGAGCACCATCCGGTGAGCCGGCAACGCAATGGCGGCCATCTCGGCGTCGGGGACACCAAGCGCCATCGCGGGGACGGCGTTGACGAACGTGTGGACGACGCCCGCCGAGAGCATGGCGACGCCGACGAGAAGCGGCTGTCCGGGAAGCGCCGGGACGATGCCGGCGAGCAAGAGTGCGAAGTTGTTGGCGTGCAGCCCCGGGACGAGCCCGCTAACCGCACCGAGTGCCGCGCCGGCGAGCGTCCAGGCGAGTAGCTGTCCCGCGAACGACGGCTCGACGACGACCTCGACCGACGCGGCGTCCATCGAGACGGTCTGGTCTCGGTATGAGATATAAACTACCGCATCGCATCACAGCGTCGCGTCGACACGCAGATCAACGATCGGGCTGTCCGCTGGCGTCGCTACCCGATCGATCGAAGAAAAACGGATCTGTGACGTCGGTGTCGGCCGGATCAGCCGAAGAGTTCGCCGAGGCCTTCGCCGCTGGCCTCTTCGTCCTCGTCGTCGTCGTCCTCGTCGTCGTCGGTGGTGTCCGGGACGTCGGCTTCGTCCTCGTCCTCGTCGTCGTCGGCGGCCGCGCCCGCGGCGGCTCCACCGGCGGCAGCGCCAGCGGCGGCGGGTGCAGCGGCAGCTTCCTCGACGGCCTCCTCGATGTCGACGTCCTCGAGCGCGGCGACGAGCGCCTTCGCGCGGGACTCCTCGACGTCGACGCCGGCGGCCTCGAGCACGCCGGTGATGTTTTCTTCGTTGATCTCTGCGTCCGTCTCGTTCAGGATGAGTGCAGCGTATACGTATTCCATTGTCGTAGTCGTATTCTCCGTTATCCGAACATCGCACCGAGACCCTCGGCTCCGCCATCGTCGTCATCGTCTTCGTCGTCGTCAGCGTCGGCGTCCTCGGTGTCGGTGTCGGTGTCGGTGTCGTCCTGGTCGTCAGCCGATTCGTCCTCGTCGCCGGCTTCCGCCGCGGGCGCGGCGGGTGCCTCGACGTCCTGGAGCTCTTCGGGCAGGGCCTCCTCGTCGTCGATCTGCGCAGCCAGCGTGCGAAGCTGTGCGTCGGCCTTGCTGATCAGGTCTGGCATGAGCGCTTCGTCCTCGATCGCAGCCTGCAGACCGAGGCTCTTTGCCTCGCCCGTCGCTTTCGCAAGCAGCGTCGTCGCGGTCGCTGCGGTCGGGTAGCTCGCGTTGACCGCGAGATTCCGGGCACGCGCCGCGGCCGTCGAGACGTCGCTCTCGTAGGCCTCGACGTCGATGTCGAGATCCTCCGGTTCGAAGAGCACGCCCTCGGAGTGCACCGCACGAAGGTCGAGGCCGACCTCCTTGGGCTCGATACCGAGTTCGTTGAGGACGTTCGCGAGGTCAGCAGAGACCTCCTCGCCCGCATCGAGCACCGTCGAATCCTCCATGACCTGGATCGAGCCCTCCTCGATCCGGGCGTTCGCGCCGATGCTCTGGAGTTCGCCGACGAACGGACCCGGGTCGACGCCGGTGTCGCCCTCGGGAATGACGATGTCGTTCGGGGCGACCTCGCCTTCGTTAATCGGGGCGGGCGTCTTCGAGGCTTCGAGCTCCTGGTAGAGCGTGAAGGGGTTGTCGTTCGTCGCGATGATGCCGACCTGCCCCTCGAGGTGCTCGCTGAGGTCGCCGAGTCCAGCGGCCTCGAGTGCACGCTCTTGCAGCGTGTTGCGGCTGACCCGCAACACGGCGGTGCCGTGGAGATCACGGCGCATGTCCTGGAGCTGCTTGCTCGGGATGCCGGCGATGCCGACGATGCCGACACTCTCGTAGCGCTCGATGAGTTCCGAGAGCTCGTCGACTTCCTCCCGTTTCCACTCGGGGAGGTTCTCGGTCTTGCGTTCGGCTTCTGCGCTCATATCAGGCCACCTCCACGGACGGGCCCATCGTGGTCTTGATGTAGACCGAATCGATGTTCTGTGGACCCTTCTCGAGGTCGGTGTGCAGGCGACGGAGGATCACGTCGATGTTGTCGGCGATCTCCTCCGCGTCCATGTCCTCGGCACCGACGCGCGTGTGGAAGGTGCGTCGGTCCCGGGAGCGGATCTGCACGGTGTTTTTCATGCGGTTGACCGTCTCGACGACGTCGTCGTCCGGCGAGAGCGGGGTCGGCATCTTCCCTCGCGGACCGAGGACGGTCCCGAGGTAGCGACCGATATCTTGCATCATCGCCTCCTCGGCGATGAAGAAATCCGTCTCGTCGGCCAGGTCTTTGGCCTGGTCGTCGTCGTCGCCCAGGTCGGCCAGCTCGTCGCCGTCGAAGACGTCGTCCGCGACCTCCTCGGCGCGGACGGCGGTTTCGCCTTCGGCGAAGACGACGATGCTGGTCTCCTGTCCGGTTCCTTCCGGAAGGACGACCGACTCGTCGACACGGTTTGACGGTTCGTCAAGGTCAAGATCGCGCAGATTGATCGCGAGGTCCACCGTCTCGGTGAAGTTCCGGTCCGGCGACTCCTCGAGTGCGCGAGTTACTGCTTGTTCGATATCCGAATCTGCCATCGTTCACCTCCGTAGTACGCAGGGATGCTCCTACGGGTCAGTGAAACAGGCGTTCGCCTGTCTCCGTTGAGAGAAGGCCCATCCCGAACTTAAACCCGTCGAACTACTCCCTCGAGCGGGGTCTGGGAGTCGGTTTCGAGGGTCACGCCAGCGTCCTCGCCTCCTCGAGTCGTCAGGTGCCGGCCGTGAGCGGCTCGAACCACACCGCGGCGACGAGTATCGCGAGGAACACGTACGAACCGCGAACGAGCAGCATCGTCGCGAGCTCCGGTCCCGCCCGGCGGGCGAACGCGGCGACGACGGCGAACGCGACCGCTGCGAGCACCGCGGTCGGAGGAAACACGCGGGCGACGGCGAGGGCGACGACGGCGAGCAGGGCGATCACCATGAACCCGTAGGCGACGTCGTAGGCTCGAGTCGGACCGACGGCGACGGCGACGGTGCGTTTCTCGATCGATCGATCGTAGGCGTAGTCCTGGGCGTCGTCGATCACCTTGATCCCCGAGAGCAACACCAGAAAGACGACCGCGAAGCCGACCGCGACGAGCGAGATCGCTCGCGCCTGGACGTAGTAACCGCCGAGGATCGCGAGTGCGATCCCGGCCGGGTAGCCGGTCGTGGCCGTGACCGGGTTCGTATCGAGCTGTGGCGCGTGGTGGTACGCGATCAGCCACGTCGGAAGCGTCAGGGCGACGGCGATCCAGTCGACCAGAACGAACAGGAGGGAAGTACAGACCGCAAACGTCGCACTCGAGGCCACCAGTCCGAGCCGACAGCCCCGCTCGGTCAGCGGGTGGTCGTCGTCCTCTCCGCGGACGTGAAAGTCGACGTAGCCGTCTTTGAGGTGTGCTGTGTACACCGCCGCGAAGATGGCGGCGACGTGGATCGTCGCGCTCCGGGGATCGATCCCGGCCGCGAGCACCGCACCGAACAGCGATGCTGCAAGCGGTGGCAGCATGAACACCGGGTGGACCTGCGAGCCGTACGCCCGCGCCGTCGCCTCGAGGCCGGAGCCGTCTCTCGCGAGCGCCATAGCGTGACCTCCACGGACTGGCGTATAGTTCACCGGGCGAGTGACACGGGCTGGGACTGCAACTCCGACGGTCGCGTTCGGGGTCGGGACCACCGCCGAGACGTTTACAGCCGTCGCCGGTGACGAAGCGAGCGTGAGACCATACTCCCAGCGATCCGGCGGGCTCCGACCTGACGGCGGACGCGCACGGTCACAGTCGGCCCCAACCGCGCTCGGCGTCGTCTTCCGTGACGGCGTCGTCCTCGCGGGGACGACCGGCCGCGTCCGAGGTGCGACCGTCACGGGAACCGATCGACCGATCGTCCAGATCCATCCGACCGCGGCGGTGACGCTCACCGCGTCCCTCGGTGACGCGCGGGCGTTCGCCGACCGGCTCCGGGAGATCGCCGATCGGTACGAACTCGAACACGACGCGCCCATCGGTCTCGAGGCACTCGCGACCCGCGCTGGCTCCCTGCGTCGGGACGACGACGGCAGCGGTCGCTTGCTGCTCGGCGGCGTCGACGACGAGCCCAGACTGTACGTTCTCGAGGCCGACGGCGGACTCCTCGCGGAAGCGGCGTTCACCGCCGTGGGAAGCGGCTCTCAGCTCGTCGTCGGCACGCTCGAGGACCGGTACGACGATCCCGACCGAGCCGACGCGACCGAGCTCGCGCGGTCGGCACTCGAGAGCGCGGTCTCTCGCGATACGGGCAGCGTAGGGCCAGCTACGCTGGCGACGGTCACCGCCGACGGGGTTTCGATGAACGACGTCGACCGCTAGGTCGCCGGCGACGTGGCCGCTCGCCCGACGACCGATCTGACAGAAGAGCTATATCCGATAGTATCGTCATAAACACGTATGGGAACCAACAACCCCGACACCGGAACACTCGCCTCCTCGCTTCACCGATCGATCCTCGGCGCGTTGCTCGCGATCGTCGGCATCGTGGGTCTCGGGATGGCACTCGAGTGGCTCCCCGACGACAACGTGGTGGCAGGCGTCGTCGGGCTGGCGATCGCCGTCGGTGCCGCCGTCTGGATCGCCTCGTTGTTCCTCGAGGGACTTCGCGAACGGTAAGTCCGGGTGACGAAAGACCCACTTGCCTGCCGTCCGCACTCGCGACCATGGAGTACGAGACGCCGCTTTTCTTCCACGTGATGACGTACGCGGCACGGGCGGACCGGGACGTGATCGACATGGTCAGCGGCAACCCCGACTGGGAGCCGCCCGAGGCGTTGCGCGAGGGGCTCCGGGAGTACGCCGACCTCGAGTCGGACCGGTTTCAGTATCCGCCGAGCGAGGGGCTCCGACGGCTGCGCGAGCAAATCGCGACTCGCCGCGGCGTCGACGACGATCAGGTGATCGTCACCAACGGGGCGGGCGAGGCGAACTACCTCGCGATGGCACGCGCCTTAGAGCGCGAGGCCGGCTCGGAGGTCCTGTTGACCGACCCCGTCTATCCCTACTACCCCGGGAAGACGACGATGCTGGGAGGCGAACAGCGGTTCGTCGCCGTCGACGACGACGGCCAGCTCGATCCGGCGGCGGTCCGGGCGGCCGCGAGCGAGGAGACGGCGGCGATCGTCGTCAACTCGCCGAACAACCCCACGGGGGCGGTCTATTCCGAAGCGACGATGCGAGAGCTGGTCGCCATCGCCGAAGCACACGACGCCGTCCTCGTAAGCGACGAGGTCTACGACCACTACGATCTCTCCGGACGGTTCACGAGTGCCCTCGAGTTCGACTCCGACCATCGGATCGTCACCAACGCTTTCTCGAAGTCGATGGCGATCACGGGCTTTCGGGTCGGCTACGGCGTTTTCCCGCCCGAACTCGTCGCCGACGCCCGGACTCGTCACATGCTGGTCAACGTCGCCGGCAGTCGCCCGGCCCAGTACGCGGTCGCCCGCGCGCTCGAGGACACCGATCCGGCGTACTACGAGGCGAACCGCGAACTGCTTTACGAACGCGTCGAGACGTTCACCGACGCGCTCGAGGCCGCCGGTGCCGAGTACACCCGTCCCGAGGGCTCGTTCTACGTCATGGCTCGCTTCGACGGGTTCCCGGGTACGCTCGAGAACGTCGAGCGACTGATCGACGAGGCGGGCGTCGCGGGGATGCCCGGCGAGGCGTTCGGTAGCGCCCGGGAGGCGTGGCTGCGGTTCGCACTCGTCACACCACGCGTCGAAGAGGCGGCCGATCGGCTGGCGACGTACTTCGAGTGACAGGCCGGTCCTCCCGTCGTCGAACCGCGTCGACCCAACTAGCGCAGCCGTCCCTGCCACGAACAGGACGTACAAGCGAACAGTCCCACGCCGTTTATCGTCTCACTCTCACAGGCCGGACAGACCGTCGTCCCGACCCGACCGTCCGGGCCGTCGGCCGACACCAACACGCCGCGGGCCCGCCCGGCGCGCACCGACCGTCCCCGCTCGTGGCCGCGGTACGGAAAGACTGCCTGCAGTGTCGGTTTCGCGTCCGGTTCGGCGTCCGCTGTCGTCGGAAGTTCGAGTTTGGGCGTCATGGTTGTGAGGGCGAACGAACCGCCACCTGGTCCGAGTCGTCCTGAGTAACGATAGTCATGCAGTTAACATTATCCATTAACGACGTTTAATACTGATATGTATCATTGAATGGGATATAATGTCGGCCGGCAGGGGATAACGGGACACGCTGACGAGACGCGTCGGCGGTGGCCGAGACCGACGAATACACGTGTGGTGACCCGGTACAGTGGCGTATGAGTGGACTCGACGTCGAACCGGCCGAGGGAGACGAGGAGGCAGGCGACAACACGATCGAGGTGACGCCGACGGAGTCCGTCGACGACGAGCGCGAGACGGTCGACGTCGAGGACGACGGCGGGTCGATCGACGGCCCCGAGTACGTCCTCTACGGCGGGAAAGGCGGCGTCGGAAAGACGACGATGGCCGCCGCGACCGCGCTCGACAGCGCCCGACGGGGCGTGCGCACGCTCGTGGTCTCGACCGACCCGGCTCACTCGCTGTCGGACGCGTTCGACACCGACGTCGGCACGAAACCGGAGCCCATCCACGAGACGTATCCGCTGTTCGGGGTCGAGATCGATCCCGACGCCGCCCTCGAGGAGGGGGCAGCGATCTTCGGCGGCGCGGACGAGTCGGGAGACGGGGGGTGGGACGGTGACGACGCGACCGCGGCGTGGGACGACGATACGGGAAACGCCGATCCGATGGGCGGTCCCGGCGCGGGCGGTCCGATGGGCGGACTCGGCGGTGACGGGCCGATGGGCGGACTCGGCGAGATGCTCGGCGAGGACTCCCCGATGGAGGCGATGTTCGGCGGCACCATGCCCGGTGCCGACGAGGCAGCGGCGATGCAGACGCTGCTCGAGTACTTAGACGACGACCGGTTCGACCGCGTGGTCGTCGATACGGCCCCGACGGGACACACCCTCCGACTGCTCCAGTTACCCGAGATCATGGACTCGATGGTCGGCCGAATCATGACGATGCGCCAGCGCATCGGGAGCATGCTCGAGGGCGTGAAGGGGATGTTCGGCGGGGAGACACCCGACGAGGGCGACGACCTCGAGGACTTGGAGGAGCTTCGCGATCGCATCGAGCGGCTCCGGGCCGCCCTGCGCGATCCGAACCGGACCGATTTTAGGATCGTTCTCGTCCCCGAGGAGATGAGCGTCTACGAGTCCGAACGCCTCGAATCCCAGCTCTCCGAGTTCGACATCCCGGTCGGAACCGTCGTCGTCAACCGCGTGATGGAGCCGCTCGCGGACGTCACCGACGACGTCGACGACGAGGCGTTTCTCAGCCCCGACCTCGACGAGTGTGAGTTCTGTCAACGTCGCTGGGACGTCCAGCAGGCCGCGCTCGCCGAGGCACAGGATCTCTTCCGGGGGGTCGAGGTCAAACGCGTCCCGCTGTTCGCCGACGAAGTCCGCGGCGAGGACCACCTCGAGGTCGTCGCGGCCTGTCTGCGCTGAGCCGCAGGCGACGGGTTACCGCTTACCGCCCGAGATCCTCGTGTGCGCTCGCGAGGTGTCGCGAGGAAAGCGCCGCGAGCAAGGAGAGTTCGCCGGCGAGTGCGCCGACGGCGATCACCTCCGCCAGCGCATCGGCGTTGCTGCCGGGTGGATCGCCGCCGCCTGCGAGGCCGATCGTCTCGAGCGCTTCCCGTTGTGTGGGCAGTTTCGTCCCGCCGCCGACGGTGCCGACCTCGAGCGAGGCGAGCGAGACGGAGGCGTAGAGATCGGTCGTCCCACCTTCGCCCTCGCGCGTGTCCATCGTCGTGATGGCGTTTGCCCCTTCGACGACCTGGGCCTCGTCCTGGCCGGTCGCGAGGAAGGCCGCGGCGACGACGTTCGCGGCGTGGGCGTTGAACCCGAGGCTGCCGGCTTTGGCGCTCCCGGTCAGGTTCTTGCGGGTGTTCGCCTCGACGATGCCCCCGGCGGTCGTGTGGAGTCGGTCCTCGAGCAACTCCCCGGGAATCACGACGTCGGCCGTTACCGACCGGCCCCGGCCCTCGACGGCGTTGATCGCGGCGGGTTTCTTGTCCGAACAGAGGTTGCCCGACAGCGCCACGAGGTCGGCGGGGGTCTCGGCCTCGACGAGGTCACAGGCCTCCCGGGTCGCGATGGTGGCCATGTTCATCCCCATCGCGTCTTTGGTGTCGTAGGCGAACCGGAGGTAGACGGAGTCGCCGACGACGTACGGCTCGACCCCGAGCAGTTCGCCGTGACTCGTCGTCGACTCGGCTGCCTCTCGCAACGGCTCGACGTTGTCGTCGACCCACTCGACAGTCGCGGCCGCCTCGGCGACGCCGTCGACCCGGAACACGGGCGCGCGGGTCATCCCCGTCTTGGTGACGCGGGCGGTCGCGCCGCCGGCCGCGCGGATAACGGAGAGGCCGCGGTTAACCGACGCGAGCAACGCCCCCTCGGTCGTCGCGAGCGGGAGGTAGTACGCGCCGTCTGCGGCGCTGCCGTCGATGCCGACCGGTCCCGCGACGCCCATCGGCACCTGCGCCGCGCCGATCATGTTCTCGATGTTCGGCTCGGCCCGTTTCGCTTCGAAGCTGTAGTCGGCGACGGTCTCGAGGGTGGCGTCGGTCTCGCGTTCGAGCACCAGTCGACGCGCCTCGGCGGCGACGTCGTGGTCGGCGTGGTCTTCGAGTTCGTGGATCCGGAGATCGCCGTCGGCGACACGGTCGGCGAGGTCTGCGGGATCGGTCGTGGTCATGCGTCAGTGGAGACAGCGGTCGGTCCTAAGGGTTGTTGATTTCGCCACCGGCTCGAACACGCGGTCGCACCACCGACGTCGGTCCCGACTCGTCACTCGGTGGCGTCGCTCCCGTCCGAGCGGTAGCCGACGGCGAGCTCGTAGGCGATCAGCCCCAGGAGCGACCCGCCACCGATCGCCAGGATCGACAGGTTCTGGAGCGTCTCGAGGTCCTCGAGCGGACTCGCTTCGATCCCCGTGACGAGCACGTCGCTTGCGAACAGGAGGGAAAAGGCCGCGGTCGCGATGGCGGCGAATCGGACGCGAGCCCGAGGCGACACCTCGTCGCCCTCGTCGGGATCGGTCACGGCGAGATACAGCTGGGGAACGACGACCGCCAGTCCGACGACGACGAGGAACGCGGGGAGGGGATGGTGTCCCATCGACACGTCGAGGTAGGTGTCGATCGCGGTCAGAACGACGATGGCGACCGCGAGGAGGACGAACGAGCCGGCGATGGCGCGATTTTCGCGAGAGACCATGTGGCCGTGCTCGAGTCGGAACGGTTTATATCGCCGGGGTTCCGTCGACGACGGGTCGGCTCGAGCGCGGGCGACGCAGTCGGCGGTGACAGCGTGATACGGACTGCTGTAACTATACACCCGGTCATGGTCCAGTCAACGGTTGCGTGGACTGAACGGCTGACTGAACCCGTATCGAGGCCATTCCCGGCAGCCGACTGTTGAACGAATCATGACCGGGTGTATATGTACTGGGGTAACCGCAAGACGAAGCGCGGGTGCCCCGGTACGGACGTACAGCAGTCAGTCTGAGACGCCGCCGAACCTACACGATCGATCGTCTCGAAAATACTTATGGAAACGCCGACATCATTTACTCGTGTATGAGTAATATTCCATCCATCCTGGTGACGTGTACGCGTATCGGTACGAAAGCACGGCGGACGATCGCACACTCCCCCGACTTTCCGGATCCCGACGCGGACTCGAGCGAGGACTCCCCGGCGGGGCGAGTGCCGCCCGGTGGCTACCTGACCGGGTGAACTGGCGAGGCGACGCCTCGTCGCTGTCCGCCACCCGATCCCCAACCGTTTTGCGCTTCGGCACCTCCCTCGAGGTATGACCGAGGCTGCCGATCTGATTCTGCGAAACGCGGAGGTGCACACGCTGGCCGACCCCGACGAGACTCACGAGGCGGTCGCGATCCGAGATGGCGAGATCGTCGCCGTCGACAGCGACTACGAGATCGATTTTCTCGAGGGCGTCGAGACCGACGTGATCGACTGCGAGAGAGGGGTCGTCCTGCCAGGGTTCGTCGACGCACACACGCACGTCGAGGCGCTGGGTCGCCAGCTGGTCCACGCCGACCTCTCGAGTGCGGAGGGACGCGAGGACGCGCTCGCCCGGCTCCGAGCGGCGGCCGACCCGGACCGCGAGTGGATCCTCGGCTTCGGCTACGACGAGAGCGAGTGGGACGACACAGCGTATCTCACCCGTGACGACCTCGATCGGGTCAGCGACGACCGACCCGTCGTCGCGATGCGGGTGGACCTCCACACCGCCTCGGTGAACGGCGTCGCCCTCGAGCGGCTCCGTGCGTCCCTGCCCGCGGACGACCTCGAGTACGAAGACGGCGAACCCACCGGCGTCGTCGTCGAGGCGGCCACCGAGGTCGTCCGGGAAGCGATCGCACCCGACGTCGAGGAGACGCACGAACTCGTCGCCGAAGCGCTCTCTCACGCGGCCGCACGCGGCGTCACCTGCGTCCACGACAAGGTCCGCGATTCGCACGCCCCGCGGGTCTACCGCGAGCTCGACGCCGCAGGCGACCTCGACGTCCGAGTCCGGATCGACTACTGGCGCGATCACCTCGAGAGCGCGATCGACGTCGGTCTCGCGACGAACGCGGGCAGCGGGTTCGTCCGGACGGGCGCGATCAAGACGTTCACCGACGGCTCGATCGGCGGCCGGACGGCGAAGCTCTCGGAGCCGTACGCGGACGTCCCGGAAACCGAGGGCCGCAACGACTGCGGTCAGTGGGTCCTCGCTCCCGACGAACTCGCCTCGCTCGTCGAGCGGGCCGACGACGCGGGCTATCAGCTGTCGATCCACGCCATCGGCGACGAGGCGATCGACGAGACCGTCCGTCTCCTCGAGGACGCCGACGATCCAGAAGCGATGCGCCACCGGATCGAACACGCCGAACTCGCGGGAGACGAGGCGATCGAACGCATGGCCGAGTCGGGCATCGTCGCCTCGATGCAGCCGAACTTCCACCGGTGGGCCGACGAGGGCGGACTCTACGACCGGCGGCTGGGAGCGAAGCGTCGGCGACGGTCGAACCGCTTTCGGACGATGCTCGAGGCGGGCGTTCCCCTCGCCTTCGGCTCCGACTGCATGCCACTGGATCCGTTGCTCGGCGTCCACCACGCGGTCAACGCTCCCGTCGAGGAGCAGCGACTGTCGGTGACGGAGGCGTTGCGGGCGTACACCCACGGGGCGGCCTACGCCGGCTTCGACGAGGACCGACTGGGGACGGTCGAACCGGGCAAGCGAGCCGACCTGGTCGTCCTCGAGGCCTCGCCGTGGGAGCAGCCGGAGCGGATCGAGGAGATCGACGTGGCGACGACGCTGATCGACGGCGACGTCGTCTACGACGGTCGGTGAGCGTCCGTTTTCCGGTGCGACTCCGACTCGCAGCCGTTGCCTAAAATAGCCTTATACAACTGCAACAGTTCGAGCTGAATAAGAGGTGCGCTTAACTCCCTTCGTCAGGTTCCGTTCGACGATGGCAATACACCAACACACAGAGCTGACGTTTCGCTGTCCCGACTGCGACGGTGCCGTCGTCTTCGAGTACGGCAGCTGGCAGTGTGAGGACTGCGGTCACGCACCGAGACACGGTGCCGACTAACGCCGGCTGACCGTCCCGGATCAGGGAGCCAGCTTCCCGAGTAACGACCGCAGTCGGTATCCCAGCGTCCCGTTCTCGTAGCCACGCCAGCGTCGCATTCCGCCGGCCAGCGTCGTCGCCTCGTACCCCTCCTCTTCGAGTACGTTCGTCGCTTTGCGTGCCGTGACGCCGGCCTTGCAGACGGTGACGACCGTCTTGTGCTCGGGGACCTTCTCGAGGTTCTGTCGTAGCGTCTCCTCGTCTCCGCTTTTCAGGTCGTCGTAGACCGGCACGTTGACGCTGCCGTCTATGTGTGCGCGCTGATACGTCTTCCGAGGCCGGATGTCGAGGACGACGTACTCGTCGCGCGATCGCCTCTCGTCTAGTTCCGCTGGAGTAATCTTGCTCATTAGGCCCAATTCCGTGACGAGTAGGCAAAGCGTTGTTGGTCCCGCCGACGTGTTTTCGAGACTGACGGTGACAGTCGTCGTCTTCGATCGTCCGCTTGAGGGGGTGTTTCTGTGTTCGTTCGGTGGAACACAACTCTATCGCTCCCAATACAGGCGATGGAGTGAACAGAGGCCACTGAATTGGAGAGTTGAAGATAAAATCTTTTCAATGACGATCGTTGATAGAGAGACGACTGGTGACCAGAATGGTCGAGATGGAAACGGCAGAGCTAGAGACCGACCTGAGTCTCTTCAAGTACGACAACCTCGAACAGTTGCCGTCGCAGTACCGCGACCTCGAGGAGACAGCACGGACCGAACGCATCGAGGCCGCACTCGCCGAACTCGGCGACGACGTGATCGTCCTGGGACACAACTACCAGCGACGGGAGATCGTCGAACACGCCGACTTCATCGGCGACTCCTACGAGCTGTCGAAACGGGCGTCCAACTCCGACGCCGAGTACGTGATCTTCTGTGGCGTGACGTTCATGGCCGAGTCGGCGGACATCATCACGGACGACGATCAGACGGTGATCCTGCCGTCGATGGAGGCCTCCTGTCCGATGGCCGGCATGGCCGAGGCGTTGCAGGTCGACGCCGCGTGGGCCGAGATCACGGAGGTCGTCCCCGAGTCGGAGCTGATCCCGATCACTTACATGAACTCGTATGCCGACCTGAAGGCGTTCTGTGCCGACCAGGGCGGGCTCGTCTGTACCTCCTCGAACGCCCACAAGGCATTCGAGTGGGCGTTCGAGCGGGCCGAGAAGGTGCTGTTCCTGCCGGACAAACACCTCGGCGAGAACACGGCCCACCGGCTGGGGATGGAAGACGCCGTCGCGACGTGGGACCCCTGGGACCCCGAGGGCAAAGACGTCGAAGAGGTCGCCGAAGCCGACGTCATCCTCTGGGACGGCTACTGCCAGGTCCACGAGCGGTTCAACGTCGAACACATCGAGCAACTGCGCGAAGAGCGACCCGACGCGAACGTCGTCGTCCACCCCGAGTGTCGCCGCGAGGTCGTCGAGGCCGCCGACGTCGTCGGTTCGACGAGCACGATCTGTGATACGATCGCCGAGGCCGACCCCGGCGAGACGTGGGCGATCGGCACCGAGATCCACCTGGCGAACCACCTCGAGCGCTGGCACCCCGAGGTCGAGGTCCTCCCGCTGTGTGGCGACGCCTGTATGGACTGCAATGCTATGCGCCAGATCGATCCCAACTACCTCGCGTGGGTCCTAGAAGAGCTCGTCGAAGGTCGGGAGCGAAACGTCATCGAGGTCGCGCCCGCCGAGAAAGAACTCGCAGGCGTCGCACTCGACCGCATGCTCGAGATCTACCAATGACCAGTACCGATCCCGAAACCACGGACGTGTTGGTCGTCGGCTCCGGCATCGCCGGCTGTGCCGCCGCACTGGCGGCTGCCCGCGAGGGAGCCGACGTACTCGTCCTGACGAAAGCGACCCGTCCCGAGGACGCGAGCACCGACTGGGCCCAGGGCGGCATCTCGACGACGCGTGGCGATCCCGAGGGTTTCAAAGAAGACATCCTCGCTGCAAGCGACGATACGGCCGAGGAGGACGCGATCGACGTTTTGCTCGCCGAGGCCGACGACGCCATCGAGGACGTGTTGCTCGAGACCCTCGAGATTCCGTTCGACGAGACCGAGGACGGTGACGACTTCGACTACACCCGTGAGGCTGGCCACTCGATGCGGCGCATCCTCCACGTCGACGCCGAGACCGGGACACACATCCTGCGACCCTTCCTCGCCTCCCTCGACGATCACGACCGTATCGAGATTCGCCAGGACACCGCCGCCCTCGAACTCGTCACCGACGAGGGGCGGGTTCACGGGGTGTTGAGCGACGAGAAGCCTACGGGCCATCCGATCTACGCCGGCACGACGATTCTCGCGACGGGCGGGGTCGGCGCACTGTATCCGCGCTCGACGAATCCCGACGACGCGACCGGCGACGGGATCGCCATGGCCGCCCTGGCGGGAGCCGACGTCAGAGACCTCGAGTACGTCCAGTTTCACCCCACTGCCTACGACGGCGAGGATCCGTTCTTGCTCTCGGAGGCCATTCGCGGTGAGGGGGCGGTCCTTCGCAACGGCGACGGCGAGCGGTTCATGCCCGAGTACCACCCCGACGCCGACCTCGCGCCGCGTGATGTCGTTTCCCGCGCGGTCGCACGCGAACGCGAGGCCACCGGCGAGGTCGTCCTCGACGTGAGCCCACTCGAGGACGGCTTCGCGGCCGAGTTCCCGACGATCGCCGAGACCTGTCGCGACCGCGGCATCGAGGGCGAACAGATTCCCGTCGCACCCTGCGAGCACTTCCTCTGTGGCGGGATCGACGTCGACGAGTACGGTCGGACCACGCTTGACCGGCTCTACGCCGTCGGCGAGTGTTCCCGTACAGGCGTCCACGGCGCGAACCGGCTCGCGAGTACGAGTCTGCTCGAGGGGCTGGTCTGGGGGCTTCGGGCCGGCGAAGATGCAGTCGGTCGTGAGTCCGAGGTCGTCGACGCGCCCGACCTACGAAACAGCGACCCCGCCCTTCCGGAGCGGTTCGCCGCGGAGAAGTTCACCCGTCTCCGGAAAACGATGGACGAATATCTCGGCTTAGAGCGCGATCCGGACAGAGTCTCCCGCGCCGGCGCGGTGTTGCGACGGCTCAAAGGCGAGGTCGACGCCTACGTCCGAACCCGGACCTCCCGCGAACTGTACGAGCTCCGTCACGCGACCGTGACCGCGCTGTTGATCACGCGGGCGGCAGCCGAGAACACGGAGTCGGCCGGTTGTCACCGCGTGAGCGAGGACACAGGCGCGACGGCTGACTGATCAGCCGTCCTCGAGCAAGCCCAGTTCCTCGGCCACCAGGTCCGCGATCCGGTCGGCGACGTCCGGATCGACCCGTGCGATCGCTTCCCCGTCGTGTAACTGCGCGTTGTGTCGCTCGAGGCTGTCCGCGACGTCGGCAAGCGGGATCCGCGAGGTCGTCTCGCACTCGGGACAGACGATCGGCACCCGCGGTTCGGTTCCGGACTCGTTCGACGAGGTCATCTTCCTGGAGTCTCGTTGCGACCGTTAAAACTCACGTGGTTCGTCCACGATGAGGCCGCGTCGTCGGTGTGACGGGTCCACCCGTCACGGTCACGGGACGGTGTGAGGCCTCGAGCGAGGAGAAGACGACAACTGTTATCGTCACGGCGGCACCTGTCGGCTAGTAGATGCTCACCGACACCCAGATCGAGCGCTGGCTCCGCGAGGACGTCGGTCACCACGACGTGACGAACGACGTGCCCGGAGAGACGACCGGCCGGCTCGTCGCGAAAGAGGGAGGCGTCGTCGCCGGCCTCGAAGCCGCCGTCGCCGTTTTCGAATACCTCGGCGTCACGACCGACGACTCGCTGACGGACGGCACTCGAATCGAGGCGGGCGACGAACTGCTTCGCGTGACTGGGCCAGCCCGCGCCGTACTCCGTGGCGAGCGCGTCGCTGTCAACCTCGTCGGGCACGCCTCCGGCGTCGCCTCCCGCACCCGCCGGGCGGTCGACGCCGCCAACGAGGACGTCCGCATCGCCGCCACCCGGAAAACGACGCCCGGCCTGCGCGGCCTCGAGAAACGCGCCGTCGTCGCCGGCGGCGGCGACACCCACCGGCTCGATCTCTCGCACATGGTCATGGTGAAGGACAACCACGTCGCCGAGCTCGGCCTCGAGGAGGCCGTCTCCCACTTCCGCAAACGGGTCTCGTTCGCGACGAAAATCGAGGTCGAGGTCGAGACCGTCGGCGACGCCCCGCGTGCGGCCGAGGCGGGTGCCGACGTCGTCTTGCTCGATAACATGTCTCCCGAGGACGTACGGGAGGCCGTCGACGCACTCGAGGCCTACGACGGTGTGCTCGCGGAGGCAAGCGGCGGCATCACCGTAGCGGACGTGCCGGCCTACGCCGCGACGGGCGTCGACGTGATCTCGATGGGATCGCTGACTCACTCCGCGCCGAGCCTGGACTGCTCTTTCTATACTGATATGTAGAAGCAACCAATAATACTTTTCAATAGATTTAATAGTATATGGGAAAAATAATAGTCAGTGAGTGGAGAAATAACGGAAGCGGACGTCCAGAGGGTGAACTGGGTCGCGATAACATTCGCAGCGATGGGCGGGATCGGACACGGGTACGTCGCTCACCTGATAGTCGAGAACGCCGTTCTCACGGTGCTCGTCGCTGTGGCCGTCGGAGTCGGGCTGTATCTCTTTGTTCCCTACGCGCTGTGGATGGCCTCGTTGCCGGACCAAGCCCCGGCGGAGCTAGTACCGCAACCGGGCGTTTTACACCGGGGCGCTACCGGCCTCTCTCTGCTCGTGGCATCGATCGTGGTACTCTCGGCTGGAATGGTCGTCGAGTCGACCGCGGTCCCGATCCTGTTCGGAGTCGTCTGCGGCGCCGTCTTGCTGTTCGTGCTGTCGTATGCACTAGACAGGCCGGCCGACGTGGCCGACGCTGCCACCTGACGGCACTCGAGTTTTCACCTCCGACCGCGAACGGGCGACCGTGACCGAACCGATCTACGCGTGCGAGGACCACGGCTTCTACGAGGGCACGGACTGTCCCATCTGTGGCTCGAGCGGGACGTCTCTCCTGTCGGGCGGTCGCCGCCGCACCCTCTCGAAGTACCTAAGCGGCGCGCTCCGGCACTACCCCGACAATGCCGGCCTCGAACTCGACGGCCGCGGGTGGACCGACGACGACGATCTCGTGGCGGCTGCCTGCAGGCGGTACGCGTGGGTGCGTCCGGAACACGTCGAGGCCGTGATCGCGACCGACCCGAAAGGGCGATTCGAGTGGACGGGTGCCGACGACGGCGGCACCGAGCGAGTCCGAGCCGCCTACGGTCACTCCGTCGACGTCGACCTCGAGCCGACCGACGCGCCGGTTCCGGACGACCTCTACCACGGGACCGCATCGGACAACCTCGAGTCGATCCTCGAAGAGGGGCTCCGCCCGATGGCTCGCCAGCGGGTCCACCTCTCGCACAGCCCCGCGTCCGCACGGCGGGTCGGCCGTCGGCATACGGACGACCCCGTCCTGCTCGTGGTCGACGCCGCGGCGATGCTCGCGGACGGACGCCGGATCGCGAAACGAGGCCGGGAGACGTACACGACCGAGTGGGTGCCGCCTGCGTATCTCGCGGTCGCCGACGAACGATCGGAGACCGATCCCGATCCGTAGCGGTAACGCTGTCGGAGCCGACGCGAGGGTCACGCGTCGGTCAGTCGTGACGTAGCAGCCGCTCGAGCGTCGAGTTACGCAAAAAACCGAGTAGTTGTATCGGAACCCGTAAACGCCGCCTTACAGGCGGGTGACGTTGGTCGCCCGGGGGCCCTTGGGGGCCTGCTCGATGCTGAATTCGACGTCTGTCCCTTCTTCGAGGTCCGGACCGCCAACGTCTTCCATGTGGAAGAATACGTCGTCGTCCGCGTCGTCCGTCGAAATGAAACCGTAGCCGCCAGTGTCGTTGAAGAAATCAACGTTGCCTTCTGCCATTGCCTCTGAACACAGAGGCGGTGTACAGATAAGTGTTCCGTGAGAATCAGGCACGTGATTTGTCTCTTCGAAGATACGCTGTGGACGGTTCGTGCCGCGAGAACAGCCACGGAACGCTCCAGCCCTCGAATGGAACGTAATCTGTCCCACCGCCGGTCCGGGCGAGAGCCACGTGACGCCGAGGCGGTTTATGTGGTTCGTGGCTCCTCGAGCGTCGCCGTCGAAAACAACGAGTCGAACACCTTCTGCTCTGCCTTGCGGAGGTGCTGGTGGAAGGTCGACGGCGCGACGCCCAGCGATTCGGCGACCTCCTCGCCGGACGTCTCGCGGGGCCACTCGAAGAACCCCGCGTGGTAGGCGACGTCCAGGGTTGTTCGCTGTCGGTCGGTGAGGCCCGATGCGAGACGTCGCGTGGCGTGCTGGGAAGCGTCTCGAGGCCGGCTGATCTGCTGACGACGGAGCATCTCGGCCTGCGGGTACGTCGTTTCGACGGCGTCGATGATCCGGCGAACGTCGGCACTCGGCGCGAGGTGGATCGTCATCTGGTAGTCGCCGTCCTCGAAGACGGCTCGTTCGATGTAGCCGCCGAGTGACGCGACGAGCGAGAGCACCGGTGGGTCCGTCAGGCGGAGTTCGAAACTGGCGGGATCGCCCTCCGAGCGGACGGTAACCGTAACCGACTCCCAGTGAGAACGCGTCTCGACGAGGCCGTCGAGGGTGTCGACCGCGTCCGGCGTCGCAGTTCCGTAGACGAGAAACTCGTCGTCGCCGACCGGGACCGCGTGTTCGATCGTAATACGGCCGTCCGTTTCGCCCGGAACGCCGAACGCCTCGAAGATGTCCTGGATCCGGAACTTGAGTTCGACGAGTTCGTCGCTCATCAGCGCACGCTTGCGCTCGGCTGCGGCGATGGCGTGACCGACGACCTGGCCGAGCTGGCCGATGAGTTCGCCTTCTCGCCCTTCGAACGCGCGTAGCCGTTCGGCGTAGACGTTCAGCGTTCCGTAGAGAGCGCCGTCGTGGCTGATCGGGATCGCCGCGGACGACCGAAACCCGTACGGCTCGATGTGATCTCGCCAGGGATCGTGCCTGGACTCGGCGTCGACGTCGTGTGTCGTCTGCATCTCGCCCGTCCGGAACGCCCTGCCGGTCGGTCCCTTGCTCCGTTCGTCGTCGGGATCGACCGAGATCGTTATTCCGTCGAGATACCCTTCGACGCCGGCTTCGGTCCGCAGGTTTACCGTCTGTGTCGCGGCGTCGACGTCGCCGATCCAGGCGAACAGGTACGAGTCGGACTCGGCGAGGTGCGTACAGACCGTCTCTTCGATCTCTTCGCGTGTCGACTGGCCGATGACGGCGTCCGTGATCTCGCTGACGACCTGGTTGAGGCTGTCCAGTGCGGCGAGTTGTTCGCGCTGGTGTTCGAGCTTGCGCTCGCGCTCGATTCGGTCGGTGACGTCCTCGATGACCCCCTCGACCGAGACGAGTTCTCCCGCCTCGAAGACGCCGCGACCGTAGTCTCTCACCCACCGGCGTTCGCCGTCGGCAGTCTCGATACGGTAGGTTTCGGAGAACGTCGATCCGCAATCTCCCCTCTGCTGGACAGCCTTCCACAGCGTTTCGCGGTCTCGTTGCAGCATCACGTCTTCACCCCACTCTACGTCGCCGCGCTCGAGCGTCTCGGGGTCGTAGCCAGTCAGCTCGTTGCAGGCGTCGCTGACGAACTCCATGGGCCAGCCGCGCTCGTTCCGACACCGATAGACCATCCCCGGGACGTTGTCGATCAACGACGACAGCCGCCGTTCACGCTCTTTTCGATCGGAGACGTCACGGAAGTACACCGAGAGCCCGCTTTCGGACGGATACGCCGTGACCTCGAGCCAGGCACCGGCTGCGTCGGAGTAGGCCTCGAATACGACCGACTCCTGGGTTCTCATCGCTCGCTCGTAGTGGTCCTCGAACGACCGGTCGAAGACCTCCCAGACGGCCGTCCCGAGCAGTTCCGCTCTCGTCTCTCCGAGGATCGCTACGGCGCGATCGTTGAGGTACGTGAACTGCCAGTCCTCGTCCAGCCCGTAGACGGCGTCGTCGATGCGGTCGAACACCTCCTCGAGTTCGGCCCGTAACTCGTCGCGCTGGCGCTCGAGTCGCCGTTGCGTTCGCGTGAGCGCGGTCACGTCTTTGCCGGCGACCACGACCCGTTCGACGTCCCCGTCGTCGTCGAAAAGCGGTGCAACGGTGAGCGAAACCCACCGACGGTCCCCGTCCGGTCCGTCGTGTTGAACGAGCCAGTCCGAAACCGTCTCCCCGGTCTCGATTACGTGTGGAACCGGGTGCTCCGACACGGGGATCGGCGTTCCGTCGGGGTCGTAGATGTCGAAGTCCTCGACGCCGAACTCGGAGACCGCTGACTCGTCGATTCCGAGTTGCTGTCTCGTCCGAGAGCTGATTCGCTCGACCGAGCCGTCGGGCCGGAAGACGGCGAGTCTGGCCGGGACGGTCTCTAAGAGCCGTTCCGTGAGATCGCGCTCGCGGCGGAGTTGACGTTCCCGTTGCTGGCGCTCGGTCGTGTCGCGGGTGATCGTCGCGTAGCCCCGAAGGTTCCCGGCTTCGTCGTGGATAGCCGTGATCGTGACGTCCGCCCAAAACCGCGACCCGTCCTCCCGAACGCGCCAGCCTTCCTCCTGTATCGAGCCGTGCTCGGCGGCGGCGTCTAAGTTCCGTTCGGGGACGCCGGCTTCGCGATCGTCGTCGGTGTAAAACGTCGACACGTGCTCGCCGCAGACGTCGTCGGACTCGTAGCCGTTGATCCGTTCGGCACCGGGGCTCCAGGTCTGGACGTGTCCCTCGGAATCGAGGGTGAAGATCGCGTACTCCTCGAGTGTGCCGACCAGCGAGGTGAACGTCTCGCGGTGTTTCTCGCGAGTCCGATCCGATCGTTTCCGGTCGGTGACGTCGTAGTAGAGTTCGATCCGACCACCCGCGTACTCGCCCGAGTCGATAGGCTTGCTCCGATATTCGAGCCAGCGTTCCTCGCGCTCGTCGCCGGCTGTCACGTGACACTCGAATCGTTCGGTGTACGTGTTGTCGTCGTACGTCGCCAGGACCGTCTCCGTAAACGCCGTCGGTGATTCGAAGACCGTAGCGATGTGCTCGTCGACGAGGCGGCGTTTGTCCCTGCCGAGGACCTGTTCGCGGTCGAGTCCGAAGTACCGTTCCGTCGCAGCGTTGGTCCAGGCGACGTCGAGCTGTTCGTCGAGGACGAAGATACCGACGTCGACGTCGTCGAGAACGTCGTCGACGAGCGACGCCGCGTCCGTCGAGCGGCCCGCAGACTCGGACGGTCGCCACCAGATGCGGGCGTTTGCGCCGACTTTCTTGGTTTCGAGTCGGTTCCGCTCGGCGAGTCGCTCCAGCCGATCGTACGTACTCCGTCGGCCGAGCTCGAGTCGGTCGGCCACCTCGGGAGTCGTCCGTGGCTCTCCGGAACCGTCGAAGACGGCGAGGGTTTCCTCGAGCGCGGCGGTCAACGATCCCGATTCCATTATCACGTGTATCGGATCCCGCGTCATCAACCTTCCGTCGACGGAGCCTTCGAGACGACCCGGGTACCGGTGTGACCGAGCGGCCGATTCACGACCGCCGGCATGACGTCTCATCGAACGGCATGGTCTCGACCGTTCCGCCGGGGCGAACCTAAACACTTCTAGTGAACCCTTAGTCGTGACGGGGTCCTGCTAGTTCGTACGCACCGGCCGCTCTTGGCCTGGATCGAAAATCTATGCTCCATCGATCGAACAATGGATCGGACGAACGCGCCGATGCGGTCGAACTGACGACGGACGAGTATCACGAACTGCTCGTGTCGAAACGGCGCCGACTGACGATCGACGTCCTCGGCGGAAACACCAGCTCGGTCGCTCTCGACGAGCTGGCGGCGGGGATCGTCGCACGAGAGGAGGGCATCGACGCTGCCAACGAAGACGCTGTCGAACGCGTGGCGATCGACCTCCACCACGTCCACCTTCCCAAGATGGACGAGTTGGGCCTGCTCGAGTACGACCCGGATTCGTGTCGGGTCGATCCCTCCGGCGTATCGATCGACGCCGGCTACGCGGATCGCGTCGGCCGCTAAGGCCCGCTCATCGATCGAACACGGTCTCGAAGAACTGCCGTTCGGCGGCCCGGAGATGCTGGGTGAACGTCGCCGACGTGATGTCGAGTCGCTCGGCGATCTCCTCGGCAGTGCTCGCACGCGGCCAGTCGAAATAGCCCGCGTAGACGGCGACCTCGAGGGCTTCGCGCTGTTTCTCGGTGAGGTTTTCGAGGATCGCCTGGTAGTCGAGCAGGTCGTCTGCGGTTCGTGTCACCGTCCGCTGGGCGACGTGGTCGGCGGCCGGACAGTGCTCCTCGATCGCGTCGATCAGCTGGCGTGCGTCGGCCCCGTGTGGGACCGTCGCGACGAACCGGAACTCGCCGTCGTCGATCGTGGCGGAGGCCAGCCTGCCACCCTGAGCTGCGAGGGTGTCGACCAACTCGAGGCCGGCCGTCGTCTTGGCCTCGAACTCGAACTCGTCGTAGCCGCCGGTGAGCAGGCGTACGCCGTCGACGAGGCTGGTGTCGGCGGCGACCTCCTGGAACTCCTCCCGAGGGAGATCCGACGCCGTTCCGTAGGCGAAGATGGCGTTCTCGCGTCCGTGGAGCTGTTCGACCTGGACCGTTCCGTCCCCCTCGTCTGCGAGCGCGATCAGCTCCTCGGCGACGCCCTCGAGCCGGAACTCGAGTTCGAGCGCCGAGTCGCTGACGAGCGCGTCCTTGCGTTCGATCGCGGCGATCGCGTGGCCGATGATGTCTCCCAGCCCGGCTAAGACCTCGAGTTCCGCACCCGTGAACGCGTTCGGTCGATCGGCGTAGACGTTCAAGATACCATAGCGGAGCCCTTCGTGAGTGATGGGAATAGTCGCCGACGATCGGAACCCTCGCTCGAGCGCCCGGTCACGCCAGGGTTCGAAGTCTGGATCCGTCTCGATGTCGCTGGCGATCTGGACCTCCCCCGTCCGTACCGCGGTTCCCGCCGGCCCGGCTCCGGTATCTCCCTCGTCCGCCGTGATAGTGACTTCCTCGAGGTAGCCCTCCGAGACGCCGGCAGACGCCGTCGGGACGATCTCCGTGCCGCCGCGTTCGAGCTGACCGATCCAGGCGAACCGATAGCGCTCGGCCTCGACGAGACGATCGCAGACGTGTTGTTCGAGCTCTGCCCGCGAGGACGTGGTGATGACGTCGTGGATGACGTCCTGGTTGATCTCGTTGAGCCGGTTGAGTGACGCGAGCTGTTGGCGTCGGCGCTCGCGGTCGCGTTTCTGCCTGTTGCGTTCGATGGCGTGTTGGATCGATCGGATCAACAGCTCGTCGGTCACCTCGTCTTTGACGAGGTAGTCCTGGGCGCCCTGTTCGATCGCCTGAAGCCCGATCTCCTGGTCGCGAACGCCGGTCAGGACGACGATCGGGGTCCACTCGACTGTCGCGAGCGTCTCACGAAGCGTCTCGAGCCCCTTGCTGTCGGGCAGGTTGAGATCGAGCAGTATCACGTCGACTGACGCCGACTCGAGGTGTTCGAGACCGTCCTCGAGTTGCGTCTCGTGGTCGACGACCGGTTCGGTCGTGGCCGTCTCGGAACCACCGGGCGCGACGCGTTGTCCGAGTTCCTCGGCGGTGGCGAGCATCTCCCGGATCAGCCTGGCATCGCCGGGGTTGTCCTCGATGAGGAGTACGTCGAGGCTCCCGGCGCTTCCGTCGTCGGTGGCATCTGTGACGTCGGCGTCTCTCATGGTCTCTCCTCCGGCGGTAGTCGCACGATACTGAGCCAGAACTGTTCGAACGCCCTGATCGTTTCGATGAACTCGGTCGGATCGACCGGCTTCGTGAGGTAGGCGTTCGCACACAGTTCGTACGAGGAGATGACGTCCTCTTCGGCTTTCGAGCTCGTCAACACGATGACCGGAATGCGCTGGAGATCCGGATCGTCGTTCATCACCTCGAGCACCTCGTCACCGTTTTTGCGCGGGAGGTTGAGATCCAGCAAGACGAGATCGGGTCGTGGGGCATCCGCGTGCTCGCCGCGTCGCTCGAGGAACTCGAGGGCTTCGACGCCGTCGGTGACGACGTGGAGGTCGTTCTCGATTCGTCCCTCCGCGAGCGCTTCCTCCGTGAGTCTGACGTCGCCGGGGTTGTCCTCGACGAGGAGGATCTGTGCTGGCGTCGTTCGTCGGGTCCGGTCGTTACTCATGGTCCGTATTTGGTGGTACTGCTGGCAGTGAAACCGTGAACGTCGACCCCTCGCCGGGTTCGGACTCGACGTCGATCTCGCCGCCGTGGCGGTCGACGATGCGCCGACAGAGCGTGAGACCGATCCCCGTTCCGGGGTGTTCGTCCTGGCTGTGGAGGCGGTTGAAGACCTCGAAGATGCGGTCCGCGTTCTCCGGTTCGATACCGATGCCGTCGTCCTCGACGGAGACGCGCCACGTCTCGCTTTCACCCTCGTCCGCCCGTTCGGCGGTGACGGCGACCCGTGGTGGTCTCTCGCCTGAGTACTCGATCGCGTTCGCGATGAGGTTTTGAAACGCCTGTCGAAGCTGGCTGCGATCGCCGTAGACGCGAGGGAGCGACTCGACCGTGACGTCGGCGTTACTCTCCTCGATCCGAACCTCGAGATCGGCGAGTACCTCCTCGAGTACCGCATCGAGTTCGACCGGCTCGAACGGATCGCCGCGGGTGTCGATCCGCGAGTACTCGAGCAGCCCGTCGATCATCGCTTGCATCCGGTCGGCTCCGTCGACCGCGAAGCCGATGAACTCCCGGGCGTCGTCGTCGAGTTCGTCCGTGTAGCGTCGCTCGAGTAGCGTCAGGTAGCTCGAGACCATCCGTAACGGCTCCTGGAGGTCGTGTGAGACGGCGTAGGCGAACTGCTCCAACTGTTCGTTCGAGGCCTCGAGCTCGTCGACCAACTCCTCGAGCTTGCGCCGGGCCTCCTTGCGCTCGGTGACGTCTTGTGCCATGAGCATCCCGGCGAAGATGTTGCCCGAACTGTTGCGGACGGGCAGCGTGTAGACGAGTAGGTCTCTGTCGTAGTACTCGATCTCGACGGAATGTTCTTCGCCCGCGAGCGCGCCGCGGAACTTCGGCTCGATCCGTGAAACCAGCTCCTCGGGATACCGTTCGTCGACGGATTCGCCGATGATCTCCTCGCTTTCGATACCGAGCTCGTCGAGCAACTCGCCGCCTGCGATCGTATACTCGAGGCTCTCGTCGAACAGCGCGACCGCACCGTTCGGGAAGTGCTCGAGTAGCGTCCGATAGCGCTGTTCGCTCTCTTCGAGTGTCCGCTCGCGACGCTTGCGTTCGGTGACGTCGTTTGCGATCCCGACGATCCGATCGACCGCACCGTCCTCGTACACGGGCGTCGCACGATCCCGCACCCACCGAACCGTCCCGTCGGGACGGACGACCCGGTACTCTTCGTCGTACTCGCCCCCTTTCTGACCGTCGAGCGACGCCCGAACGCGGTCTCGATCGTCCGGATGAATCGCCTCGAGAAACGCGTCCGGATTCTCGTACAGCTGTTCCCGGCTCCGGTCCCAGACCTCCTCGTAGGCCGGGTTCACGTAGAGCATCTCGTCTTTCTCGGGCGTCGACATCCAGACGACCTGCTCGAGGTTCTCCGCGAGCTGGCGGAACTTCCGTTCGCTCTTGTGAAGCTCCCGTTCGATCTCCTTGCGCTCGGTGACGTCCTCGATCGCGAAGACGACGCCCTCTATCTCCCCGCGCTCGTCACGGAGCGGCGCTCCATTGACGGAGATCCAGACGCGTTCGCCGTCCGGGCGGAGGACGCCACTGACCTGATCGTACAACGGCTCTCCGCTCTCGATGATCCGTGGGAACGGCAGGTCCTCCCTCTCGAGTGGCTCCCCGTCGACGCCGATCTCGTCCCAGTCGGGATCGTCGAAACTGAGTTCGTTGATCCACGCTCTCTCTCGCCCGAATATCTCCTCGGCGCGGTCGTTCGCGAACTGCAGTTCGCCGTCTCTCCCGACGATCGTGATTCCGATCGGACTCGTCTCGACGATCCGTTCGTTCAGCGTCCGTTCTTCGTGGAGCCGTCGTTTCACTCGCTCGTTTTCGATCGCCGACGAGAGAACGTTGCCGACGTTTCGGACGAAGGTGACGTCGTGGTCGGCGAACGACCGTCGATCGGTCGTGTAAATGCCGAAGACGCCCCACGGATTCTCGGTCGGACCGACGACGACGGTGATCCCGCTCGTGACGTCACGGCCGGCGAGTCGATCCGACAGAAAACGCGAGTCGGCCTCGAGATCCCCGACGACGACCGGCTCGGTGGTGAGCAGCGCGTACCCGACCTGGGAGTCCCGGTCGGCCGGCACCGTCGCGGATCCGACGAGGTCGTCCGCCACGCCGACGCCCTCACGAAGCACCAGTTCGTCGCCGCGGGCCTCGAAAAGCGTACAGCAATCGGCCTCGAGGACATCGGTGACGGCGCTCGCCGCTGCCTCCACGAACGCCTCGAGGTCGTCGGTTTCGAGGGCGCGTCGCCCGAGTTCGGCGACTGTTTCTTGCTGCCGAACAGGGGCCCGGAGTTCGCCACCGTCCGGGCGGTCGGTGCTCGCCATGATTGTCGAGTGGACGGGAGCCGTGCGGGTAAATGTAGTGCTCGGTAGCGCAGGTCGCCGTGCGATTGGATTTCATATCGCGATATGTGATTTATTAATATTTATTCCGAACGTGATCGTCGTGCATCGGTGGTCTCTCGGACAAAACCGTACGCGTCGGAGAAGACGCGACTTCGCCTACGGACCGACGCGGTGTCGATCGTCCGTCTCGAGTCCGGTGCGCTTCGACGATGGGGTCAAACCTCGAGGCACTCGTCTTGAACCACGTCGCACGCTCCGATCCCGCGAACGCCGAAACTCGAAGACCACCTCGACCTCGCTTCCAGAGAGCGCCGGCGAGTGACGCCGGTGCCGTCCGGTCTGAGTGCATGGTCGCCGTCACACCGGACTTCAGACTCGCGGCGCACTCGAGCGAGAAGCGATCGGAGTAGAGGATACGTCCACCATAAACCATATATCGAGATATGAATCGTGGCTGCGCGAAAACGAGAACTGGCGAAACCCGCAGTTCTCGGCAGGTCGGCTGTGCCAGCGCACACCAATATACTTAGACGGAGCAGCTTTCAGGGTAGGGGCCTTGCTCCAGATAGAACCTAGAATGAAGAAGACGGAGGCGTTCCGCGTCCTCGCTAGCGCTGACCGCCAGCTCGTACTCCACGAACTGGTCGAGCGAGACGACGGCGTCTCCGTAGACGAACTATCACGGCACGTCGCTGCCCGAAGACACAAGATCACTCCCGAAACGGTCAGCAGTTCCGCAGTCGAGCGAGCTCGAGTACGGTTGGTTCACACTCACCTCCCACAGCTGGTAGCGACGGACACCGTCGACGTCGACTGGGACGAACGTAGGGTATCGCTTACCGACGACGAGGCGACGGCCGAGCTGTTCGAGGCCGCCACGGAGCTGGACAGTTGGCCGCCGGACGACTTGCTGGCACCGCCGTCTCGTAGCCGTGGCTAGCTAACCCAACTGACACCGACGCTGGAGGACGGGTACCGACCGCGAGAGCGGATGCGAAATCCGCCAGCGCGATACGTCTCCGGGGGTCCGGTACGGGGTTTCTTATCGATCGGTGACGTCTACCGGAGCATGGACGAGGTATCACTCGGCGTTCCGAAACCGCTGCTCGAGCGACTGCCCGACGGCGACGACGACGCTGCAGCCGACATGCAACAGGCGGTCGCAGGCTGGGAGCGACGGATCAACCGTGCGATTGCAGAGGCCGACGACGACCGCGAGGCGGCCGGCCACGTCCTCGATGCGATCGATCGATTCGAACGGCGCTTCGAGACCTACGACGAGTTCGTCCCCGAACTGCGAGCGTGGGGACAGTCACCGATCTACGCAATCGCCTGGCGCAACCTCTATGCTGATCTGATCGGTCAGCTCTACGAACACGAGGACCTCGCCGATCGTCTCGATCGTGAACGAAACGCCAGGCTGGTCGAGGACGGCATTCGCCTTCAGGATCTCTAGTTGTCGACCCTCCACGACGATCATCCGAGGGTTCAAATCTTAGCACTCGATATCGCTTCCATGGAGTACGCCGTCTCTCGTGACGGAACGACGCTCGTGACGCTGCACGGAGGCAGCGAGACGACTGCCAGAGACGAGGCGATAGACCAGCTCGCGGCGACGTTTGTCGACCTCGAGGACGAAGGTGAGATCACAGACTGGGTGATCACCGACGCCGACGTCGCCGAGCAGCCGACGGCGCCGTTCGAGCCGTACACGATCGGAGTCGCATTCGCCGTGACCGTCGTCGTCGAGGCCGACGACCGAGCCGAAGCGATGGACCGTGGCGCGGCGGCGATCGAGGAGGCGCTCGAGTCGGCTGCGCTCGACGGCGTCACCTACGCGGCCGGACCCGACGTCGCCGAGCTGGAATAGCAGGTGAGAGCGTCGGGCCAACGACGAACCGTCCTGCAGTTGCCTCGAACGCAACTCACAACCGATCGTCCGACGCCCGAACTTATGTCAGTTCGCATCGACCGTACGGACATGGAACTCGAGTTGCGATTTTTCGCGACCTTTCGGGAGGCCGTCGGACGGAAAGAACTCGAGCGCGAGTTCGACGACGACGCCACCGTCGGCGACGTTCTCGAGACGTTAGAAGGCGAGTACGACGGTCTCGAGGGACAGTTGATCGAAGACGGTGAGATCCGTCCACAGCTAAGCGTGTTGAAAAACGGCCGCGACGTCGCCCACATGGAGGGAGTGGCGACCGACCTGGAGGACGGTGACCTGCTCTCGGTGTTTCCGCCGATTGCGGGCGGTGCCAGCGGGTCGACGTGACGGCGCTGTTCGTCGCTGGCCGCGAGTTTATCTCACTGCCGCCCGAATTTCGAGTGTGACTGCACGCGTCGAACGCTCGTTCCGTGGCATCTCGGAGCGACTCGCGATCCGGTACCTGTGCAACCTCGGGGGCGAACAGGTCGACGACGGCGTCGTCGAGGGCGACGGCTGGCGAGCTCACCTCTCGAGTGACACCGTCGCGGTCGGTCCGTCACTTACTCTCACCGAGGTGACGGTCGTCTTCGAGAGCGAGGACGAAAACGGCCTCGAAGACCTCGTCGAGACGTTCGCCCGCAAGGCGATGCGGGCAGGTGGCTGATGGCGGGCGAACCGATCGAGGGACAGGTGCTCGTGCTCGCGGCGGCGAAAGCGAGCGTCCCTCCGCAGCGACTCCCCGTCCTCCTCGAGCGCGTCCAGACCGACCTCGAGACGCGACTCGAGACGTACCGACGCAGCTACGAACGCGTCTACGACGGCGACGATCTCGAGGTATTCCTCGTCGAGCGGGATCACTGGGTGGATATCGGCGACCGGCTCGGGTTCGATCGGCGCGAGACCGCTGCGGTTCGACGGACACACGAAGAGCAGTTGTTACGGATCGGCCGCCGCCACGACCGCGAGGCGGAGTTCGAGTCGGCACTCGAGATCCGTGATCCGGTCGTGATCGGAACGAACGACCGTTCGGGTTCGCATCGGGACCGGTGAGGCCGTCGGCGAGCCGTAATCGACGTGCGACCGTTTCAGCCGAGACGTCGATCCCAGTGCGTGATTACTCGAGTCGGAATCGAGTGGCGGGTCCCACTCTGGGTTCACTCAATCGATCGTTGGACGTCCCATACGGATGTGGCTGGATCGGCTATCGGTAATCACCCATACTATCATCGAAACAACCGGTGTAGTTTATGCCCACTCCCGTCTCCGATCCGCGTATGAGTGACACAGCCGAGCGACCGGAAGGACGATCGGAAACGATGGCCGAACCGGAGGGAATGAAGTGGCTTAGCGGCATCGCCTCGCTGGTTGGACTCTGGATCCTGGTCTCGCCGTTCGTGTACGCTGCCACGGACGCGGGACTCTGGAACAACGTGATCATCGGCGCGGCGATTTTCCTGATCGCGGGCTACAACTACTACCGGATCGTCAACGACTATCCGACCAGCGTCGGCGCGATGTCGCTCGTTGCCCTCCTCGCACTGTGGACGATAGCCGCCCCGTTTACCTTCGAGATTGGGGTCGACGCGTTGCTGTGGAGTAACGTCGTCGCCGGCCTTCTGGGACTCATCTTCGCCGGATACGTCGCCTACACCGGCCGGAGGATCCGCGCGGGAGCACCCGCTGGCGCGACCGATTAAGGATTCTGGTCGGTCGCCTCGACGAGTTGCGCCTGGGTCACGATCTCCGTGTCACCGCCGCGACGGATCTGTAGATCGTGACCCGGTAGGTCGTCGTCCGTCTCCTCGAGGTCGTCCTGTGGAACCGATACCGCGGCGACGTCGTCGTAACTCATCGCTCGACGGAGAACCGTCTCGCCGCGGTGGGTGACCCGCTCCCAGCCCTCGTCGGCCTCGAGTTCGTCGGTGTCGAAGTACTCGTCGGACTCGTGGTCGGGATCGACGTCGCCGTCGGACCGGACGGTTTCGTTGGCGTCGTCGCGACGATACTGGTTGAGGTGGACGAGCATACTCGTCTCTCCCGGAGACAACGGCGTAAGTAGTGTGCTGGCGTGTGACGGGGGATCGCGTTCTCATCTCGAGAAAGACGAAAGCAGCCGTTCGGTTACCCGCCCCGGAGCGTCGAGGTGGACCCAGTGGCCAGCGTCCGGATACCGCTCGACGACGACGTCGGTGGCGTACGCCTCGAGGCCGTCGCTCCGGGCGAGAGACAGCGCCGGATCGCGCTCGCCCCAGCAGACGAGCGTCGGGACGTCGACCCGGTCGACGGGTTCGACCAACCGGTCGCCGACGACCGGGATCGCTCCCGGGAGCTGATCTCGGACCATGGTCCGAGCGAACGCCCGGTAGTAGTTGATCGCGGACTCGAGCGCCCCCGGCTGACGGAGCGCGACCCGGTAGCGTGCGAGATCGTCGTCGGTGAACGCGTCGGGTCGGACCGTCCACTCCCGGAAGAGCCGCTCGAGCGAGGCGAACCCGCGTCTGGCGAGCAGCCGCTCGGGCAGCCACGGGAGCTGGAACGTGAGAGCGTACCACGAGCGCCGGATTTGTTCGAGATCGAGTTCGCGGGCGTACTCGACCGGATGCGGTGCGTTCAGGACCGACAGCGTCGAGACGGTTTCGGGGTGAGATCGGGCGACGTCCCAGGCGACGACGCCGCCCCAGTCGTGGCCGACGACGTGGGCAGCGTCGTTTACCGTCCGGACGAACGCCGCGACGTCGTCCGCGAGCGTCGGGAGCCGATAGACGTCGATCCCGTGGGGTTTCTCCGAGCGGTTGTACCCGCGCATGTCGGGCGCGAGGACGCGATAGCCTGCCGCGGCGAGCGCCGGCAGCTGCTCGCGCCAGGTGTACCAAAACTCCGGGAAGCCATGGAGCAGGACGACCGGCGGTCCGTCCTCGGGGCCGGCCGCGACGTAGTGCAGGCGAACGCCGTTTGCGATCGTCTGTCCGTGTGTGACCAACTCGTCGACGTCAGCCGTCGGTTTCCCGTGCGGACCGACGGTCGAGCCCGCCTCTCGTGTGGGTGTGTCCTCCATATTTGAGTATCCCCTCTGCCGAGTTCGACGTAGCCCAGGCCTGCGATTACTCGAACCGCGTCGTGGCCGCCGAAACCGATCCGATCGGTGGGTGGATCAGTCGTCGCCGGCTGCGGCCGCACCGCCACCGCTGACGCCGGTGCCGGGGCCGATCTCGATCTCGAGTTCCTCGAGTTTCTCGTCCGGGACGACGCCGTCGACCCAGCCGCGGTGGTCGTAGTACTCGTCTTTCATCTCCTCGAGTTCGCAGTACTCGCCGTCGGAGCCGCCCTGGCCGGGGATACCGTCCTCGAGGAATCGCTCCGGCAGTGAGTCGTCGCTCCCGTCGAAGCCGACGAGGTTGTTGTAGTAGCGTTCGAGGTTGTAGACGCGTTCGCCGGCCTGGAGCAGTTCGTCCTCGCTGACGTCGCGGCCGGTCATCCCGTTGTACTGGGTGACGTACTCCTCGATGCCCTCGGCGAAGGCGTTGAACTTGCAGATGTCGAAGGAGTCGCTGATGGCGTGGAGGTCCTGGAACTGGGCGGTGAGTTCGCCTTTGCCCTCCCACTCGTAGGGATCGACCTTCTCGGGGATGCCGAGGATCTCCGCGGCGGGGGTGTACCCGCGAAGGTGACAGGCACCGCGGTTCGAGGTGGCGTAGCCGATGCCCATCCCCTTCATGCAGCGGGGGTCGTAGGCTGGAATCGTCTGGCCCTTGACCGCAATCGAGTTCTCGTGGGCGTCGAGTTCCTCGGCGATGCGGTCGGCACCCTCCGCGAGCAGGTCGCCGATGCCCTCGCGGTGGCCGATCTTTTTGATCATCTCGATCATCGTCTCGGTGTCGCCCCAGTCGACGTCCTCGTCTACGTTGCCGTCCTCGCTCATCTCCATCGCCATCGCGAGCATGTTGCCCGTCTCGATGGCGTCGATCGAGAGGTCGTTACAGCGGTCGATCATCACGGCGATGGAGTCTCTGTCGTCGTTCATGGAGTTCGGACCGAGCGAGAACGCGGGCTCGTACTCGAAGGACTCCATGCGGACGTTCATCTCCTCGCCTTTGTGCATGTAGTCGACCTCGACTTCCTTCTTGCACGCGACTGGACAGGAGTGACACGTCGGCTCGTCGACGAGGATGTTCTCGCGGACGTTCTCGCCGGAGACACGTTCGGCGTCGAAGTCGATGCCTCTGTCCTCGCTCGCGGCGCGGGTGCTCGTGTAGCGGGCGTTGCCCGTCGGGAGGCCGTCCATCTCCTCGGTGATGTTCATCAGGACGTTGGTCCCGTACACCGAGAGCCCGCCCTCGTTTGGTGCGGTGACGTCCGACTCCTGGATGGCCTGCATCGCGGCCTGGTGGCCCTCCTTGAACGTCTCCGGATCCGCGGGCTGGGGCATCTTTGTCCCCGATTTGACGACGACCGCCTTGAGGTTCTTGTTCCCCATCACACAGCCGGTGCCGCCCCGCCCGGAAGCACGGTCGTCCTCGTTGATGATACACCCGAAGCGGACCTCGTTTTCCGCGCCGGGACCGATCCCCATGATCGAGAGGTTCTTGCCGTACTCGCCGTCTACCTCTTCTTCGAGCGTGTCACGGGCCTCGTGAAAGCCCTTGCCCCAGAGGTGAGAGGCGTCTCGTAACTCGAGTTCGCCGTCTTCGACGTAGGCGTATACCGGGTCGTCGGCCTGACCTTCGAACAGCAGGCCGTCGAAACCGGCCCACTTCAGACGCGCGCCCGACCAGCCGCCCTGGTGGCTGTCGGTGACCGTCCCCGTCAGTGGCGATTTGGTACAGACGGCGATGCGGCCGCTCATCGTCACCTGCGTGCCCGACAGCGGCCCGTTCATGAACGCGAGCAGGTTGTCGGGGCCGAGCGGGTCGACGTCCGGCCCCTGTTCGAAGACGTACTTTACGCCGAGGCCGCGCGCGCCGATGTACTTCGTCGCGTCCTCGTCGTCGATCGACTCGTACGCAACCGACTCCTCGCCGAGGTCGACGCGGGCAACCTTGTCCTGAAATCCGCCGAGTTCTGTCATGGTAACCTCCGTACCTTGTATTGGATGTCCAGGGTGTTAGTTATTCCCTGTCGGTCGTAACTAGAATGAGTTTCATACTTGGGATAGTATAACTAATATCAGACATCAGGAGGCGATGTTTGCAGGCGAACCGTTACAGCAACAGCGAGACGACGGCGAGGATCAGAAAGACCACCACGAAGATTCGGGCGACCTCCATCGAAATTCCGGCGACGCCTCGAGCGCCGACCGCCGCAGCGACGATTGCGAGCACGAAAAAGACGAGTGCCCAGTACAGGAAGCCGCCGCCGCCGATCTGTAGTACCTCGAGCATGAGCCCAGATATCACACCACCGGTTATAAACGCAGGCGACCGTCCCGGACCGTTTACGGTCCTAGCAGCGCCCTACACCGAGGTAAAGCGCCGTTCAGATGGACCCAGACGAGCATCGATGAACGGAACCGACCAAAATCGACGGAATCGTCCATCGACGCCAGTCACGGACTTTTCCGAGGACGCTACGCATCGAAAAACGCCCGGCAGAGCTTCGCTTCCGCGGTCCGGAGGTGTTCGTGAAACGTCGGCCGGGTGACGTCCATCGACGCCGCGAGTTCCTCGCCGGTCGTCGGACGCGGCCACTCGAAGTACCCGCCGAGATACGCCCGCCGCAACGCCGCCAGCTGGCGGTCGGTGAGCGCTTTCTCGAGCCGGCGGGCGAACTCCTGGCTGGTCTCGTCGCTGCGGTCTCGCTGTTGGACCGAGCGGACGTCGGTCTCCGGATACCGCCGTGTCAGGGCGTCGACGACGTCACGGACGTTCGCCGATCTGGGTAGCTCGAGTGTCAGCGTCGCTGTCCCGTCCGCGGCGGTGATCGTTCGGACGACGCCACCGCGGTCGGAGAGCCACTCGACGATCCCGTCTTCGATTTCGAGTTCGATCAGCGACGACGACTCGCGTTCGACGACTGGCTCGAGGTCGACGCCGGGAAGCTCGGTCGCGGCCGCCTCGAGATCTGCCATCGATGCACCCGTGGCGGTAAACAGCGAGGTCGTCTCGGCGTCGGTGCGATGGACCGACCGGCGGTACTCGAGTTCACAGTCGGCGAGAGCCGAGAGCGCGGCCGGCGCGAGGTCGTCGTCTGCGATCTCGAGGTCGACCGCGACGACGGCGTCGGTCGCGAGCATCCGACTCGTCTCGCGGGCGTTGATCCCGCTCGCGACCGCCCGGGCGAGCGCGGAGAGGACGACCTCCTCGCGGTCGTCGACGGCCTCGCCGGGTGCCGTCCGGACGGTCAACACGCCGTATTCGACGTCGTTGTACGACAACGGGACGGCTGCGACGGTCGTCTCTCCGCCGGCGTCGACGACGAACTCGTCGCCCTCGAGCGCGGCGACGGCGGGGTGGTCACCGT
Organism: Natrialbaceae archaeon AArc-T1-2; assembly: GCF_030273315.1. Lineage (NCBI taxonomy): Archaea > Methanobacteriati > Methanobacteriota > Halobacteria > Halobacteriales > Natrialbaceae > Natrarchaeobaculum > Natrialbaceae archaeon AArc-T1-2. The sequence goes on from NZ_CP127174.1 coordinate 2,457,845, forward strand.
CGACGGAGACGGATCCCTCCTCACCGGCCGTCGCGCGCGCTTCGACCGAGTCGGTCGTGGGCGTTCGCTCGCCGATCCAGACCGTTTCGTAGCTCGCCTCGGCGGCGATCCGGTCACAGACGGCCGCCTCGAGGTCGTCCCGCGAGGACGCCCCCGCGACGGCGGCGGTGACGTCTTTGACCAGCCCCTCGACGCGTTCGAGGACGCGCTCGAGTTCGGTCCGACGTCGCTGGGCCTCGAGTTCGGCGTTCTTGCGTGCGGTGACGTCGTTCTGGAAGCCGACGTAGTTCGTGACGGTGCCGTCGTCGTCGCGTACGGGGGCGATGGTCACCTCGTTCCAGAACTCCGTGCCGTCTCTGCGGTAGTTTTTCAGTTCGACGGTGACCGGTTCGGTCGCCTCGATGGCCTCGCGCATGGCGGCGACTGCCTCGGGATCTGAGTCCTCGCCCTGGAGGAACCGGCAGTTGCGGCCGACGATCTCCTCGACGTCGTAGCCCGTGATCTCCTGGAAGGCGTCGTTGACGTAGATCAGCGGGTTGTCCTCCCGGTCGGGATCGGAGATCGTGACGCCGACGGGCGTCTCGTCGATCGCCCGGTCTTTGAGTACTCTGTCGCGATCGAGTGCGTCTGCGTCGCCGTCGAACGTGACCGTTGCCCCGTCGACGTCCCGGTGGACGCGGGCGTCGAACCGGTCGTCCGCGAGCGCGACCGTCCGTGCGGTGCCGACGGCCGTCTCGTCGATCGCCCCCTCGAGGTCGTCCCAGACCTCCCCGAGGACGTCGCCGGCCGCTCGACCGACCGCGTCGCCGGAGAGGTCAAACGCCTCGGTCGCGGCGGCGTTTACGTAACTGACCGTTCCGTCGGCGACGGCGACGACGGGGTCGACGATGCGCTCGAGGGCAGCCGGCTGACCGTCACCGATCGACTCACCCTCCCGCGGCGCGTCGGGCTCGTCCATGAGCCTACACAGGGAGGCGTCGCCTATGAAGTGTGGTGGTTGCTCACCCGCCTCGGGGTCGAGCCCCGTGGCATCCGCCTCGAAATTCGGTGAACTCGAGCTAGAGCCGGGTCGAGAGACGCCACCCCGGCCGTTCATTCCCCAGGACCATGGTTGTTAATAACAGACAAACTTATGTGACGTTATCACATACCATGGTCCATGGCAGCAAGAGACGGCAGAAACGGAAGTTCACCGTTCGATCGACTCCGACAGAAACTCGATGCAACCGGGTTCCGTTGCCGAGACTGTGGATACGTCGACGAAAACGGCAGCTGGCAGGCGGCTACCTCGGGAGCGCAGGTCACGTACCAGCACAGCTGTCCGAAGTGCGATGCAGTCTCGACTCGTGATCTGCGTCTCGAGTGAGACGATCCCTTCTCCGGTGCTCAACGGACGGTGAGCGACGTGGCTGTCTCGACGTAGACTCGCTCTCCAGCCGATCGAGTTCCCCAGCGCAACGCCGTCGTACTCCAGACTCGAGGAGCTACGAATAACACGTCCGTTCGACGCACTGGTCGAACAGCCTCGCGAGTCGGTCGGCGACCGGCCCGCCGCCGATATCGACGCCGTCTATCGACGCGACGGGACGGAGTTCCCACGTCGAGTTCGTAAGAAAGGCTTCGTCGGCCTCGCGGACCGTCGCTGGCACGTACCGTCCCTCGTGAGTCGAAATTCCGGCCTCCATCGCCAGCTCGAGGACGGCCTCGCGGGTGATCCCTGGCAACACGGGGCCGTCGGTCGTCGGCGTATAGAGCGTGCCGTCGTCGACGAAGAAGACGTTGCTCGTCGCGCCTTCCGCGACGTGGCCGTCGACGTCGAGCAGCAGGGCCTCGTCGCCGTCTGTGAGTTCGGTCCGGGCGAGGATGCCGTTCAGGTAGTTGTGGGTCTTCGCCGCCGCCGGAATCGCCGCGTCGGGGATCCGGCGTGTGGAGACGGTCTCTACCGTCGCCGGCCCGTCCCAGACGGGTTCGCCGTCGAGACCACCCCGTGGAAGGGGGGCGACGTAGACGACGACCGTCGGATCGACCTCGGGGTCGGGGGTGAGTTTTCCGGGCTGGACGCCGCGAGTAATCGAGAGGCGGACGTACGCGTCCGCGAGGTCGTTCGCAGAAAGCGTCTCGTCGATCCGCCTGCGGAGGTCAGTCCGCGAGAGGCCGTGGTCGATCGCGAGGACGTCGCAGGTTCGCTCGAGGCGGTCGGCGTGGGCGGGCCACTCGAAGAGGTCGCCGCCGTACGCTCGCAACGTCTCGAAGGCGGCGTCGCCGTACCGAAAGCCGCGGTCCTCGACCGAAACGGTCGCCTCGCCGGCAGGGACGAGTTCGCCGTCGACGTGATACAGCAGTTCGCTCACGAGGTCTCCCTCCACTCGCGAGCCATCACACAGAAGTTCCGGATCATCCGCTTGCCGAACTCGAGCGAGGTTTCCCGGCCGCAGGCGCCGTCGTCCGTGCCGTCGGCGTCGCGCGTCAGGATGCTCTCGGGGTGAAACTGGACGCCGACGTGGGGCAGTTTCCGGTGGCGGACGGCCATCAACACCTCGCGTTCGTCCGTGGTCGTCGCGGTCTCACACAGGGCGTCGGGAAGCGCGTCGCGTTCGACAGCGAGCGAGTGATACCGACCGACCTGAACGCGCTCGGGAAGTCCCTCGAAGACGCCGTCGCCGTCGTGGGAGACGACGGAGGGTTTACCGTGGACGACCTCGGGGGCGTGGACGACGGGCGCGCCGTGGGCCGCACACAGCGCCTGGTGCCCGAGACAGACCCCCAGGATCGGGTACTCGGTCTCGGCGAACAGGGGACTCGAGATTCCTGCCTCCGCGGGCGTGCCGGGGCCGGGTGAGACGACGATTCCCGTCGGATCCAGTTCGCGCACGTCCGCGAGCGAGATCGCGTCGTTGCGCCGAACGACCACCTCGTCGGCGAGTTCACCCACGTACTGGACGAGGTTGTAGACGAACGAGTCGTAGTTGTCCACCACGAGCACGCGCGTTTCGCTCGGGTTCGCGGTCACGGCCGATCACCGTCGGTTCCGACCGCCATCGCCGCCCGCTCGCCGAGTGCCTCGTCGACGGCGGTCACGAGCGCTCGCGCTTTGTCCAGGGTCTCGTCGTACTCGCGGTACGGATCGGAGTCGTGAACGATCCCCGCACCGACCCGGAGGTGGTACTCGTCGTCGTGGCGGACGAGCGTCCGGATCACGATGTTCATCGTCGCCCGGCCGTCGAAGCCGAAGACGCCCACGCTGCCCGTATAGGGGCCGCGGCGGGTCGCCTCGCGCTCGTCGATGATTTCCATCGTCTTCGGCTTCGGCGCGCCGGTGATCGTCCCGCCGGGGAAAACGGCGGCGATCGCGTCGGCGAGCGTCGCGTCCGCACGCAGGCGGCCGGCCACGTTCGAGACGAGGTGCATCACCGCCGAGTAGCGATCGACCCGGCGATACTCACTGACCTCGACGCTGCCGTACTGACAGACCTTTCCGAGATCGTTGCGTTCGAGATCGACCAGCATGGCGTGTTCGGCCCGCTCTTTCTCGTCGCCGAGCAGGTCGGCCTCGAGTGCCTCGTCCTCGTCGGGCGTCTCCCCGCGCGGACGGGTGCCCGCGATCGGCTCCGTCCGGACGAACTCGTCGTCGCGCTCTAAGAGCAACTCGGGACTGGCACTCACCAGATCCACGTTTCGGAACTCGAGCAGACAGGAGTACGGCGCGGGGTTGACCCGCCTGAGGGCGTCGTAGGCTGCGACGGGATGGACCGCCGCGGGCGCGACGAGCCGTTGGGAAACGTTCGCCTGGAAGGTATCGCCGTCGCGGATCGACTCCTTGACCGCCCGGACCCGGTCGGCGAACGCTTCCCGGCCGCAGTCGCTCTCGAACGTCGCCGTCGCCGCCGTCGTCGGCGGCTCGCCGACCGAGCGGTCGCCCTCGCGGATTCGCTCGACGAGTTCGAGCGCTCGTTCCTTGCCCCGTTCGTAAGCCCGCTCCGGATCGTCCTCGAGGCGAGGACAGGCCCCAATCCGTAGTACCGTCTCGCCGTCTCTCGGCTCCTTCCAGGCCGCGAGCCGGTCGTAGACGGCGACCTCGAGGCGTGCCAGCCCCCGATCGTCGTCGGCCGATCCCGGCAGTTCCTCGAGTTCGCGAGCGACGTCGTACGAGAGCCAGCCGATCGCGCCACAGGGGTAGGGAATCGAGCACGCTCCGCGGACGAGCCGTTCGCCGGCGAGCAGTCCCTCGAGTGCAGCGAGCGTGGGTGAGCCGTCCGAGCGGGCGACGGCGTCCGGGCCGACGGTGAGTCGTTCGACCGGATCGACGCCGAAGTATCCCCAGCCCGACTGACCGCCGGTCGTCTCGAGGATGGCTCCGCCATCGTCGTCTCGTGCGCGTCTGTAGGCGAGAAACGGGTCCGTGACCTCGAGGCGGACCTCGACGGGGATCCGCACGCCGGACGGAGCGTCCCGCGCGACGCGACGAAACGCCTCGAGCGTGGTCACGACCCGGGCCATGGCAGGAACGTGAACGCGACCGACTAACCGTCTTGCGGTTCGACGGCCGCCGAGGCGGGTTATCGAACCTCTGCACGGTCGATCCAGCCCTGAATGCGCGTCGCCGAGATGTCTGTCTCCTCGGCGAGTGCCTCGGCATCCGCGGCCGCGAGGTCGCGTACGGTCTCGACGCCGGCGTCGGCGAGTCGGTCGGAGTAGGCCGGCCCGATACCTTTGATGTCGTCGACCGGCACCGGCTGGACCGACTCGCCGGCTTTCTCGTCCGTCGGTGCGGCGTCTGCCTCCGACGGACCGGTCGCCTCCGCGGGCTCGGCCGCCTCGTCTGGACGCTCGCTTTGCTGGGTCAGCGAGTCGGTCGCGGCTGCGGCGTCGCTTCCCGCCGCGGCCGACTCCTCGAGGTCGGCTTCCTCGTCGGTGCCGTCTCCGTCGCGTTCCTCGGCGGTCTCGTCGCCTTCCACGAGATCGGCCGCTGCCGGTTCTTCGTCGCCGGTCGGCGAGACAGCGTCGGTCTCGGATACCTCTGCGGGATCGCCCGGAACGGCCGCGTTCGATTCGGTCGCGTCGTCCGACTGGCCGCCCTCGCGCTCAACGGTCACTGCGACGTCCCGGTCGCGCCGTCGCTCGGAACGGGAGTCGCCGAGTCCGAGCAGCGACTTCAGTTTCTGGAGGATCGCCATTACCATCACGTAGGTTGCGTCGTCACATAAAGTCGTTCGATCCTGGCAGTAGTCGGAAACGACGTGTTCGGCACGCCTCGACTACAGCCGTTCCCGCAACGCCTCGTTCATCACCTCGACCGGCGCGTCCGCGCCCGTCCAGCGCTCGAAGGCCTCGACGCCCTGGTAGAGCAACATCCACGCGCCGTCGATCGTCGCCGCCCCGCGATCCGCCGCCTCGCGAAGTAGCCGAGTCTCGAGCGGCCGATAGACCGCATCGAGAACCGTCAGGTCGCCGTGTAACGCCTCGGCCGGGACCGGCGAGACGTCCTCTTCCATCCCGACGCTGGTCGCGTTGACGAGCACGTCGGCATCCGCGAGCAGGTCGGGAACCGACTCGAGGTCGTGACCCGACGCTCCCGGGACCTCGTCGGCGAGGTCGTGAGCGTTCGGTTCGGTCCGGTTCGCAATCGCAACGGTCGCGCCGGCGTCGGCGAGCCCGAACGAGATCGCCCGTCCGGCCCCGCCAGCGCCGACGACGACCGCGCCGGCCCCCTCGAGGTCGACGTCGACGCGTTCGAGCGCCCGGAGCGCGCCGCCGGCGTCGGTGTTGTGTCCGGTCGGCGGCCCTTCGCCGGAGAAGTCGATCGTGTTGACCGCACCGATCCGCCTCGCCAGCTCGTCGGGTTCGACGTGTGCGAGGACGTCCTGTTTGAACGGGATCGTTACGTTGAGCCCGCGAACGCCCAGGGCGTCTGCGCCCTCGAGCGCCGTCTCGAGGGTCACTGGATCGGGTTCGAACGTGACGTAGCGTGCGTCGATGCCGAGTTCGTCGTAGGCCGCCTCGTGCATCGGCGGCGACAGCGAGTGGGTGACGGGGTTTCCGATGAGACCGAATACCTGCATACCGGCTCTCGGTGCGGCGGGGTCAAGAATCGGTCGGAGTTTGGCAAGTTCCCGTCGTGATCAGATGGAACGTCGTGTCCGGCAGTTTTTCGTAGGTTCCCTCCTTTTAGCTGCGTATGTCACAGCAGATCGCTCGGCGGGACACGCGTTTCGGGACGAGCCGGCGACAGTGGTTGGCGATGCTCGGTGGTGGGAGTGCGATGGCACTGGCCGGCTGTCTCGGCGACGACGGAACGGGCGAGGCCGACGGCGAGGTGCCGATCGACCACGACGAGACGCCGGAGGAGCTGCCGGCCGTCTCCGGGTCGTACGACACGAACACTCCCGCGTCATTCGAGACGCTGAATCCGATCTATAACACCGAGTCGGGTGCCGGAACGGCGATCGGCAGGGCGCTCGACCAGGGATACACGTTCGACGCGAACGACGAGCTCGTTCCGTTGCTGTACGACCTCTGGACGGACGACAACGAGGTCTGGGTGTTCGAACTCCGGGACACCCTCGAGTTCAGCGATCCGTACGGCCAGGTGACCGCCGACGACTTCGTCTACCTGATCCAGGAACTCCACCAGGCCGACTGGGCGGCGACGGCAAACGCGGTGGACTGGGCCGACGTCACCGTCGTCGAGACCGGCGACCTCGAGTTCCAGGCCGAGCTGCCGAGTCCGTCCCCACTGTATCCGGAGTCGTTCGACCCGCTCGAGTACCCGATCCCCAGGGAGCTGGTCGAACCGTACGTCGAGGACGAAGACCTCGAGGGGCTGCAGCAAAACGACGAACTGCTCGAGTTGACGTTCACCGGCAACCTCGGTCCGTACGTCCTCGAGGAGTGGGACCGCGGGTCGGGAACGACCTACAGCCGCAACGACGACTACTATCTGCAAGACTACGCCGACGAGCTCTCGCCGTGGTTCGAGAACGCGCCGTACTTCGAGGAGGCCTCGATCGATATCGTCGAGGAACAGTCCTCCCGGCTCGGCCAACTCGAGACGGGCGAGGTAGACGCGACCGGCATTCCGCCGGAGCGGTTCCAGGAGTTCGACGAGGATCCGACCGTCAGGGTGCTCGAGATCTTACAGCCGTTCAACCAGATCATGGCGATGAACATGCGCGACAACGGCTGGAACGCGGGACCCGGCAACCTGTTTCGGATCGTCGAGTTCCGACAGGCGATCTCCGCCGCCATCGACAGAGAAGAGATCATCGAGGGCGTCTATCGTGGCACTGCGGAAGAACACCACACCTGGCAGCCGGCGTGGTCGGAGTGGTACCCCGGCGAGGACGCGATCACGAAATTCGGCGTCGGCGATACGTACGGCGAGGCGGTCGCCCGCGACCTCGCCGAGGACGCGTTCGCACAGTCGGCGTACGACTACCAGTTCGACGGCGACGAGCTCGTCACGCCCGACGGTGACCAGGTCGTACTCGATCTGCATCACAGCGCCGGCCAGGAGACCGAACAGCTCTACGCCGAGGTCATCGCGGACGAACTCGAGGCGAACCTCGGGATCGAGGTCGAGGTCGAGCCGATCGACGGCGTACGGTTCGCCCAGGACTTCTGGACCGCCGATCCGGTCGGGGGGACGGACGAGGTCCGTGGCGAGGAGGTCAGCTGGGACGGGATCGCCAACCCGAACAATCCCGGGCCGCGGGACGTGACCTCGGACGAAGCCTGGGACATGTCCGTCGTACTCGGACTGAACACCTACCCGCGAAATCCGCTGACCAATCAGGCGTTTTTCAACGGGGCGAACGCCCGCTACAACCCGACCGGCTGGTATCCCGAGTTCGACGCCGCGGGACTGATGCAGGAGGCACTGACGGCGACGACCGAGGAGGAAATCGCAGACGCGATGGAGGAGCTGTTCGTCCGCATCTCAGAGGAACAGCCCTACATCATGCTGGTGTTCGGCCCCGACATCACCGGCTACAACCCGGACCTTCGCGGACCGATCACGGCGTTTTCGAACGGCTGGGACTTCGCTGCGTGGCACCTCGAGGAGTGAGACGATGACGGGCGATAGGGAAACGCGACCATGGGACTGACACGGTACGTCGCTGCACGGCTCGCCTGGGCGGTCGTCGTCTCGCTGATCATCGTCACGATCGCGTTCGTCTTGCTCTCGTTCGCGCCGGACCCGAACGTCCAGCAGGCGGCGACCCAGGCCGCACTCGAGGGCGGCGATCCCGAGGCGGCCGCGGAGCGAGTCGAACAGCTACGCGGGCTCGACCAGCCGATGCACGTCCGGTACGTGGACTTCGTGACGGGCGTGTACACGCTCGAGTGGGGCTGGTCCGACAGTCGCAACCAGCCGGTGACCGAGGCGTTGCTGGAGTCGCTGTACTATACGGCGCAGTACTCGATCCCCTGGACGATCCTGACGTTGCTTCTCGGGCCGCTGGTCGGCGTCTACTCGGCGGCCAACATGTACAGCTGGCGCGACCACGCCGTGACGGGCTTCGTCTTCGCCGGCTACGCGATGCCGAATTTCTTCTTCGCACTCGTGTTGTTGCTCGTGTTCGGGATCTGGCTCGAGTGGATTCCGGTGGTCTACCAGACCGGGGTGCCCGTGTTCAGCCTCGCAAACGCCATACAGCTGATACTGCCGGTGTTCGTCCTCGTGACGGGGTCGCTCGCCGCGACGGCACGGGTCGCCAGAAACGAGTCGGCCGAGTTCATCAACGCCGAGTTCATGAAGACGGCGAAAGCGAAGGGCGTCTCGCCGTTCCGTGCCTACGCCTACCACGTCATGCGCCCGACGATGGTACCGCTGTCGACGACGCTCGTCGGACAGTTGCTCGCGCTCTTTTGGGGGTCGTCGCTGCTCGTCGAGGTCATCTTCGGCATTCCGGGTCTCGGACGGACGACCTTCGACGCGGTGATCGCACAGGATACGAACCTCGTCCTCGGGGCGACGCTTACGTTCACGTTTATCGCCGTGGTCGGGAACCTGATCGAGGACGTCGCCTTCACCGTTCTCGACCCGCGGATCAGCTACGACGACAGGTAACTATGGCAACGAAAAAACCGGACCAATTCGATCAGGTCGACTGGGACGAGCTTTCGACCGGAACGCGAACCAGACTCTCGCTCAACACCAAACTGGCGGCGCTTACGGTCATTCCGGTGCTCGCCCTCTCGCTGTACGACTGGCAGTTCGTCGGTCCACGCGAGACGATCGCCGAGCAGCTGGGTGCGCCGTTCGGACTCGCCGGTGTCGTCGAGACGGCGGGGCTCGCGTTCGATCCCGACCCGGTCGATTACATGTTCGCGGTGACGTTGCTGCTGTTTCTGTGGTACATCGTCGTGCCGATGGTACAGAATCCGCGGCTGACGACGTACTACTGGAACGAGTTCAAGCGAAACCGGCCGGCGGTGGCGAGTCTCGTCTGGCTCGGGTTCGTCTTCGTCGGTGGGTTGCTCGGCCCGCTGTTCGTCGACGAGCCGGCGACGAACGTCCGGGAGGGCCACCAGCCGCCGGCGTTCTGGGAGATCAACGCGGCACACACCGGCCAGTGCGTCGGCGACGTCGTCGACGGGGCCTGTCAGGGAACCTGGCAGTATCCGCTGGGGACGACGCGAGCCGGCGAGGACGTCTTCGCGTACGTCGTCCACGGGATGACGGTCAGCATGCAGATCGCGTTCATCGTGACGTTCATCGTCGTCGTCGTCGGTATCTCGGTCGGAACGATCAGCGCGTACGCCGGCGGCTGGGTCGACGAGTTGTTGATGCGCGCCACCGACGTCGTGCTCTCGTTTCCGACGCTCATCATGTTCCTGCTGATCGTGTACATCTACGGCACGACACTCGGCGTGTTCATCATCATCTTCGCCGCCTTCGGCTGGGGCGGAACGGCGCGATACGTCCGGAGCAAGGCGCTTTCGGTCTCCGAAGCGGAATTCATCAAGGCGAGCAAGATGAGCGGCGCGAGCCTCCCGCGGGTAGTCGTCCGTCACGTGATCCCGAACACGGCAAGCAGCATCATCACGCAGCTGACGCTTCTCATTCCCGGATTCTTGCTGTTCGAAGCCCAGCTCGCATTCCTCGAACTCGGCGCGGACGTTCCCTCGTGGGGACGGCTCATCGAGGCCGGGCGACACGACCTGTCGTTCGCGCCGTGGATCGTGCTCGTGCCGGGGTTCGTCCTCTTTCTGACGATTCTTGCCTTCAACTTCGTCGGTGACGCGCTGCTCGACGCGTTGAACCCCGAAGCGAACGCGGAAGTCGACAGAACGGAGGCGATCGAATGAGCGGGAACGATACGTTGTTGGCCGTCGAAGATCTCACGACGACGTTCGAGACCGAGTCGGGGCGGCTCGTCGCCGCAGACGGCGTCGACTTTGAGGTCGACCGCGGTGAGACGGTCTGTATCGTCGGCGAATCCGGCTCCGGCAAGACCGTCGCGACGGAGTCGATCACGCGACTCGTCGCGGAACCGCCCGGACGCGTCGAGGGGTCGGTTCGCTTCGACGGCCAGGAGCTTACGGAACGAAGCGACGAAGAACTCCGAGACGTTCGCGGAAACCGGATCGCTCACGTCTTCCAGAATCCACAGGAGGCGATGAACCACTGTTACAGCGTCGGCTGGCAACTCGTCGAGGCGATCCAGGTCCACGACGACGTCTCCGAGGAGCGGGCCCGGGCGCGAGCGGTCGAGTTGCTCGATCGGGTCGGCATCGCGAACGCGAGCACGCGGATCGACGACTACCCCCACGAGTTCTCCGGCGGCCAGAAACAGCGGCTCATGATCGCGATGGCGCTCGTCACCAACCCAGACCTGCTCGTCGCCGACGAGCCGACGACCGCCCTCGACGTGACCGTCCAGGCACAGATTCTCGATCTGCTCTCCGAGCTCCAAACCGAGCTGAACATGGGGCTGTTGTTCGTCACCCACGACTTAGGCGTCGTCGCAGAGATCGCTGATCGGGTCGTCGTGTTGTACGCCGGCAAGGTGATGGAACGCGGTGACGTCTACGACGTCTTCGACCGGCCCGCCCACCCCTACACGCGGGAACTGCTCGCGTGTCTCCCCGGCAGGGGCGAGACGCTTGCAGGCATCCCAGGTTCGCTGCCGGATCCGACGGATCCGCCGGACGGCTGTCGGTTCGCCGATCGGTGCGAACACGCACGCGAGGCGTGTACGGTCGGCGACCAGCCCCCGGAACGGACGATCGAGCCGGGCCATGCCGTCTCCTGTGTCTACTACGGGCCGGAGTACGACGACGCGGTCGTCAGCTCCGAGCTCGATCGGCCGGGGCCGAACGACCCGGAGGTGAACCGATGAGTCCCGAGCCGTTGCTCTCCGTCCGAAACCTGAAAAAGTATTACCCGATCACACGCGGGCTGCTCTCGCGACGGGTCGGATCGGTGAAAGCGGTCGACGGCGTCAGCTTCGACATCTACCCCGGCGAGACGCTGGGGCTCGTCGGAGAGAGCGGCTGTGGCAAGTCCACGGCCGCGGAGACGATCGTCAGACTCGAGGAGCCGACCGACGGAAAGGTGATCTTCAACGGGGGCGGCCGCGACGGATCGACACCCAGCACCGACGGTACACGTCCGCATCCAAACGACGTAACCGAGTTCGACGCGGCGGAACTGACGGCGTTTCGTCGGGACGTCCAGATGATCTTCCAGGATCCGTCCTCGAGTTTCGACCCGCGGATGACCGTCGGCGGATCGATCGCGGAGCTGTTGTACGTCCACGGGATGACCGACCGACACAGACGACGGGCGATCGTCGAGGACCTCCTTGAGCGCGTCGGCCTCTCGGCGTCGGACTACGACCGGTACCCACACGAGTTCTCCGGCGGCCAGAAACAACGGATCGCACTCGCCCGCGCGCTCGTTCTCAACCCCGAACTCGTCGTCGCCGACGAGCCGGTCTCCGCGCTCGACGTCTCCGTCCAGGCGGAAGTGCTCGCGCTGATCGACGATCTCCAGCGGGAGTTCGACCTGTCGGTGCTTTTTATCAGCCACGACATGGCCGTCGTTCGGGAGATCTGTGACCGCGTCGCGGTGATGTATCTGGGCGAGATCGTCGAGATCGGCGACACCGAGGCGGTGTTTTCGAACCCACAGCACCCGTACACGGAGGCGCTGGTCTCTGCGGTGCCGACGCCCGACCCGCACGCGAGCCGCGAGAGCATCGAACTGCGTGGACCCGTCCCCGAACCGTCCGACCCGCCGAGTGGCTGCCGGTTTCACACCCGCTGTCATAGGGTCGTCCAGCCCGAGGGCCTCGACCTCGAGCAGTCACACTGGCGCGGACTGTTGACTCTTCGAGCGGAGCTCGAATCCGGCACGCTCGAGGTTGCGAAGTTCCGCCGGAGCGCCACGGAAGACGAGCCCGACTCGACAGAACGGGACGATAGTGCCGTCAGACGGCGGATCCGAGCCGAGTTCGGGCTCCCGGAGACGCTCTCGGATCCGGACGCCGAACGAACGCTCACGCAGGCGTTGAGACGGCTCGTCGACGACGACGGCGACCGCGCCGCAGAACTGCTCGCCGAACGGTTCGTGACGCCGTGTGAGACGACCGAACCGGCGGTTACCGATCACGGGGACGGACACGGATCGGCCTGCATCCGCCACCGCGACGAACACCGATCGATCGAACAGGTCTCGAAGTGACGCGGCCGACGCGACGACGAGCACCCCGCCCCGCCCCGCGGCAACGCTTTTTAAGGCCCCGGACGAAAAGCCGGTGATGGATCTCGACAACCATGCCGAGGAACTCGCCTCCGACCTCGGTGTCGACAAAGAGGAGGTCAAAGCGGACTTATCGAACCTCGTCGAGTACAGCGTGCCGATCGACGAGGCCAAAGGGAGCTTGCGACGCAAGTACGGCGACGACACGGGAAGTGGCGGGACGACGCCGTCGACGGTCGACGTCGCCGAGATTACGTCCGACTCGAGTGCGGTGACGGTCACCGCACGGGTGTTGACGGCGGGGAAGCGATCCATCCGCTACCAGGGCTCGGATCACGTCATCGTCGAAGGACGACTCGCCGACGAGACGGGGGTCATCGACTACACCGCCTGGGAGGAGTTCGGCCTCTCGCCGGGCGATACGATCACGATCGGCAACGCCTCCGTCCGGGAGTGGGACGGTGAGCCCGAACTCAACCTCGGCGAGAGCACGTCGGTGTCGTTCGCCGACGAGGAACTCGCAGTACCCTACGAGATCGGCGGCGAAGCCGACCTCGCCGACCTCGAGACGGGCGACCGCGCACGGACCGTCGAAGTGCAGGTCCTCGAGTGCGACCGTCGGACGATCGACGGCCGGGACGGCGAGACCGAGATTCAAAGCGGCGTTTTCGGCGACGAGAGCGGCCGACTCCCCTTTACGTGCTGGGAGCCCGATCCTCTCCTCGAAGAGGGCGCGACCGTCCGGATCGAGAACGCTTACGTCCGGGAGTTCCGGGGCGTTCCCGAGGTCAACGTCTCCTCGTTCTCGACGGTCGCTCCCCTCGAACGTGAGGTCGACGTCGGCAGCGACGCCACGGCGATGGCGATCGGCGAGGCGGTCGCGACCGGCGGCGTCTACGACGTCGAACTCGTCGGCAGCGTGCTCGCGGTGCGAGACGGCTCCGGATTGATCCAGCGCTGTCCCAAGTGCAACCGGGTCATCCAGAAAGGACAGTGTCGAACCCACGGCGACGTCGACGGCGTCGACGACCTTCGGGTGAAAGCGATTCTGGACGACGGCACCGGCACCGTCACCGCCGTCCTCGACGACGAACTCACCGAGTCAGTCTACGGCGGGACCCTCGAGGACGCCTTAGAACAGGCCCGCGAGGCGATGGACCAGGAAGTCGTCGCCGACACGATCCGAGACCGAATCGTCGGCCGGGAGTACCGTGCGCGTGGACACCTCTCGGTCGACGAGTACGGCGCGAACGTAGACGTGAGCAGCTTCGCGGAGTGTGACGACGATCCGGCCGCGCGTGCGGCGGCCTTCCTCGAGGAGGTAGAGACATGAGCGCGAACGGCGAGGGTGGTGGCCGGGAGATCGCCTACCGGCTCTTTGCCGCCGAGTACGACGACGCGACGCTTTCACACACCGAAAGCGACGAGGAACGCGCGCCGAACTACGTCGTTACGCCGACGGGCGCGCGGATCAATCGGCTGTTCGTCGTCGGCACCTTGACGGAGGTCTCGCGAGTCAACGAGGAGATGGTTCGGGCCCGCGTCGTCGATCCGACGGGGGCGTTCGTCGTCTATGCCGGCCAGTACCAGCCCGACGAACTCGCCTTCTTAGAGCGGGCCGAGCCGCCATCGTTCGTCGCCGTCACCGGAAAAGCCCGCACGTTCGAACCCGACGACGGCGACCGGGTCTACACCTCGGTTCGTCCCGAAAGCATCGCGACCGTCGACGCCGACACCCGCGACCGCTGGGTCGTCGGCGCGGCCGAACAGACCCTCGAGCGGGTCGCGACCTACGCCCACGCCGCGGGACTCGAAGCGTCCGGCGGCGGCCTCGCCGATGCCTTGCTCGAGGCCGGTCTCGAGGACGGACTGGCACACGGTATTCCACTCGCACAGGATCACTACGGGACGACGCCGGCGTACCTCGAGGGGCTTCGCGAGCTGGCGGTCGACGCGGTTCGGGTCGTCGCCGGCGATCGCGATCAGGTCGAGCCGTTCGATCTCGGACCGGCCGATACGAGTGCCGACGCGTCGTCGTTCGCGACGCTCGCGCGGACGGGCGATCGTGAATCGGACGAGACGCGTTCCGAGCCATCGGACGAGACGCGTTCCGAGCCGATACCGGCCGGTGGCGTCGCCGAGACGACCGGCGAAACCGAGCCCGAGACCGAGACGACCGACGACGCCCCGGCGGTCGAGACGAGCCCTGACGCGACCGACGAGGAGCCATCCAGCGTGGTGACCGCTGGCGACGGCTCGAGCATCGACGAGGAGTCGCCGTTCGGAGTGGACGAGAGCGAAGACGACGCAGACGAGGACGAACTCGGCGACTTCGAAACTGGCGGCCTCGACGACGAGATGTACGAGATGGACGACGAGGAACGCGAGGAGCTCGAAGCGAAGTTCGGCGCGGAGTTCGCGACAGGAGCTGAACTCGACGAACCGGGCGAGGCGGACATCGACGTTCCCGAACCCGACGAGGCGGACATCGACGTTCCCGAACCCGACGAGGAGATCGCTACGGACGACGACGCCGACGAAACCGACGCTGCCTTCGAGGGCGATCTCGAGGACGCGTCGGAAGACGGCAGCGACACCGAATCCGACGTCGAAGACGAGTCCGATGTAGAACCCGCTGTCGACGACGAACCAGCTGTCGACGACGAGATCGACCTCCAGTCGGCCGTCGTCGAGACGATGACCGACCTCGACGACGGCGACGGTGCCGACCGCGAGGCGGTGATCGCCACGGTCGTCGACGAGACCGACGCGAGCGCGGACGACGTCGAGGAGGCGATCCAGAACGCCCTGATGAGCGGGCGCTGTTTCGAACCCGACGACGACACCCTGAAGGCGATCTGACCGCGTGATCGCATGAGCCGGAATCGACGGTCCGCCTCACCGATTCTCGAGCCAGTTCCCGACGAACCAGCGGCCGTCGCCGACCTCGGAGCCGAACGGGCGCTCGTGATCGCCGACTACCACGCCGGCTACGAGGCCGGCCTGCGATACGAGCGCGGTCTCGAGGTGCCGAGTCGCGCCGACGAGCGCCGCGAGCGTCTGCGTTCGTTGCTCGAGCGAACCGGCGTCGACCGGCTTCTCGTCCTCGGCGACCTGATGCACTCGATCGGCGACCCCGGCGGGGCAGAACGGGGCGAACTCGAGGTGTTGTTCGAGTCGCTGCCGGCAGACGTCGGCGTGACGCTCGTGAAAGGCAACCACGACGGAGCGATCGAGACGTGGCTCGATCCCGACGGGGCCGAACGTCGACAGCGTGACGTGACCGTCGTCTCCGGGGACGGAACGCGAGTTGGGTCACTCGGTATCTGTCACGGCCACACCTGGCCCGCACCCGAGGTGCTCGCGGCCGACGTCGTCTGTCTCGGTCACGAACATCCCTGCGTTCGCCTCGAGGACGAGGTCGGGGGCCGTCGCGTCGAACCCGTCTGGCTGCGCGGACAGCTCGATCCGACACCGTTCGCGGATGAGTACGACGAGATGACGTTCGCCGACGGCCCACCTCGGCTCGTCGTCGTGCCGGCGTTCAACGACCTCGTCGGCGGGACCTGGGTGAACGTCTCTGAGCAGTCGTTTCTCGCGCCGTTTCTCCCCGACGGGCTCGACGCGGGCGAGGCGTACCTGCTCGACGGGACGCGGCTGGGCCCGTACCGAAGTGTTTGATCTCCCGACGCGTTTCCCGTCTCCGGGACGTCGATCACTCCTCGAGAATGCCGTCGTCTTTCACGTTCGGCGCGCCGACGACGAGTACCGTCCCGTCCTCGCGAGCCGCGAGCTGTCGCCAGGGTTCGGGCGGAACGAGCAAGCAGTCGTCCCTCCCGAGTTCGACGACCGATCGGTCGTCGTCTCGTTCGATCGTCACGTCGAATCGGCCCTCGAGGACGACGTACAGCTCTTCCTGTTCGTCCTGGCGGTGGTAGGCGTTTTCCTCGCCGGCCTCGTACTCCCAGACGGCCGGTCGCATCCGCTCGGCCTGGAGGTCGTAGCCGATCGACCGCAGCGTCGGTCCGTCCTCGAACTCGCGTGCTTCGGCGTTCTCGAGTGATACTTTCGTGTACATACGCCGGCGTTCGTCGGGCGTCGTGAAAAAATCACGCCCGGTATCTGGCCGCGCTCGAGTCGACTCAGGCGGGCGTCTCGCTCGAGTCGATCCCGTCGATCCGGACGAAGCCGTACTCGCAGTCGACGCAGTGCCACTTCACTTTCTCGCCGAGGTGAACCGTCGTACTCGCTACACGGTAGAAGGTGTCGGCACCGCACTCCGGACACTCGTGCTCGAGTTCGTGAGCCATACCGGGAGTCGAACCCGAATCGAGTTCAAGGTACTGATTTACCCCACAGGCGGTCGATCGTCTTCCGATCGACATCGGAGTTAAGTGACGAGCCTGCGTCCGCTCGAGCATGACGATCTACACCGGCCGCGGTGACGAAGGACAGACCGATCTCCGAGATATGACCCGGGTTTCGAAAGCGAGTCATCGCATCGAGGCCTACGGCGCGGTCGACGAACTCAACGCGTTGCTCGGAACCGTCCGGCCGACGGGATACGAGGACGTCGACGACCGCCTCGAGGCGATCCAGAACCACCTCCACGTCGTCCAGGCGGACTTCGCGAACCCCGAAGCCGGCGACGACGATCCGGTCGTCGAGTCCGACCACGTCGAGACGATCGAAGACTGGATCGACGAGTACGACGAGGAACTCGAGCCGCTAACGTCGTTTATCCTTCCGACGGGAAGCGACCACGGCGCACGGCTCCATCACGCACGCACCGTCTGTCGTCGTGCCGAGCGACGGGCGGTAGCGCTCGCGTCCGAAGAGCCGGTCAACCAGCAGGCGATCGAGTACCTGAACCGGCTGTCGGACGGGCTGTTCACGCTCGCTCGCGTCGTCAACAAACGCGACGGCGAACCCGAAGACGAGCCGTCCTACTGAGATCGGCGACCACGCCGACGAGCGCGTCGGCTCCCTCGGAATCTGCTTCGACCGGCTCCTTCCTCGAACGTTCACTCCGTGGGCAGCGACCGCTGATCGACGTATCCGGACCCTCGGCTCACTGACGAAACGCCGTCTCGAGCGATGGCAGCGACGCGAGGGGCCGTCTGCGGCCACGACCTATCCTGTCCTTTGACACCGGTCTTTATTTGCGTGGTACAGACTCCCATCCGGATCCATGAACAAGCACTTCGAAGACGCCTGGTACTACCTCACCCGCGCCAGCGAACACGCCAGACTCGGCCTCGAAGAACAGCTCGAGCCGGTCACGACGAAATTCCGCGAGCTGAGCGGCCACGAACCCGAACCCGAACCGGACCGTCTCGAGGCATTGCTCGCAGACGCTCGAGGACGTGATCGCGTGGGATTTTCGAAAGGAAGGCTTAAGTTGGACCGTCAGGTACCGTCGAACGCGGGTTGGTGATCTAGTCCGGTTATGATACCTCCTTCACACGGAGGAAGTCGGCAGTTCAAATCTGCCCCAACCCACTCGTAATTTAATCGAAGTTGAATCACGCGACGGCGGTTGATTCGAGGGGATACGCCCCCTGTTCTCGCGGTGCATTGATGCGCTCGATGCACGATCGTATGAGCGACCATCCAGCCGGGTAGCGAATCGTTTGAAGGAGCAGTCCCATAAACCCCGACGATCGGTTAGGGTCGAGAGCAACGACGCACCCCCGGACTCGGTGCGTGCCGCGACGATCGTTCCCCGAGCGAGAGTAAGCGACGACGGTCCAAACCAAGCGCACCCCCACCCCGGGGTAGGGGGTTCTATGCGCCACCAAAACGTACAGTAAGTAATGACAGACCCGACCGAACACTCCCCCGAAGACGTCGAATCGATGGAGCACTACGAACGCCAGCAAATCGCCGGTCAATACGGGGTAGACGCGAATCTCTCCGGGGACGAGTTACTAACAGAATTGAAAAACGCCGTGCGGGAACCAACGCCAGGAGTCGCCAGTCAGTACTCCCGCGAGGACATCGAGAGCATGGAGTACTACGACTGGCAAGCACTCGCGCCCGATCTTGGTGTTGAGCCGAATCAGTCCCCAAACGAACTCGAAGAGCAGCTGCTAGACGCAGTCGAGAGCAGTGAGAGCAGCGACGACGAGAACGACGAGGCGCAACCCGAGGCACAGGACGAACCCGTTGAGGACGCGCGTGAGAGCGACGACGATGAGAAGGAACCGGTCGAGACTGAGCAAGCAGAGTTGGTCGCGTGGGAGCGTGACGAACCCGAGAATGAGATCGATTACGAGTCACTACGTTTCGAACCCGAGACCGACGACGAAGAAATCGATACGCGAGTAGACATCGATATCGCAGATTACTACGACGACTCACCTACTGAAGACGCAAGACAGGGCAGTGACGAGACGGACGGGGAAGGCAACGGGGTAGCGAGAGTAGCGAGAAAGCTTAGAGTCGAAGGTGAGACGCGTCACTTGAGGAAAGAGTGCATCACGTGCGCGTCGCCCGCGACGATTCACTACGGTGATGAGAAAGCGCTGTGCGAAGGGTGCAACACGATCTACCCGATTGACTCGCTCGCACCGAACCGTGACAACAACGACGACGAGCAGGAACCGGTCGAGCACCAAGGTGGAATCGAGAGCGAATGCCCGTCTTGTGAAGGGCGAGTGACTTGCGCCGGTGCGCGCGCCGTGTGCCGCGAGTGCCAGTCAATCTTCCGAGTCGATCGAGAGAGTGACGATGAACTGACTCTCGCAGACGCGTTCTCAGCGTAAGCGCACCCCCACCCCCCGGGGGAGGGGGTAGAATTACTGATTATACTACTATCATAGACCCCGTTTTTGGAAGATAATGACCCTAAACACCCCCTTCAAACCACCGTTCCGACGCGTCAAAATCGTTTAGAAGTGTTCTAAAGCTCTTAGCAACAGCGCCATCAACCCCGTTAACCCCCACCCCGGGGGTACCCCCACCCCCGGGGAGGGGTGTAGTTAGTGCACGTTTTGTCCAGAAATCAGCGAGTGAACCAGTGACGACGCGAAACCGACGACGGCGTTATAGTGAGAGCGAACAAGTCGTGCAGAGAGCGGCGAAAGTAGTTGACCCGTGACCGAACGTTTTGTCCAGAGTCGAGTCGTGGCCGCACGGGGAATTGTCGTCGGTGAGTCGATCATGCAGTGACGGATCGATTGGTGACGGCGGCTAGGGTACCCTCACCAGCACCCTCCCCACCAAAAACGCAAGAAGGCGTACGGGTCGAGTGAGGGTGGCTAGGGTGGTTAGGGTGGAGACCAAGGGTATCCCTATCTTTACCCTTCTATGATCTTATGTTCTTGTTTTAGTTCTTACCTCTTCATTTCCAGCTTCTGAATTTACCCTAGCCACCCTAACCACCTACCAGTTATCCTTACGCCGTATGGCGATTTTAGTGGGGAGGGTAGTGGAAAGGGTACCCTCTCCACCCTCTCCATCGACTCGGTGAATATGGGTTGACTCATCGATTCTCAACTGGCGACGGCAACGGTTGTAATTTGGTCAGATTGTGAGTCTCTAACCCGGACTGTGAGTAGAGTAATAATCCTGATATTGATTTTGTAAATTGGTCAGAACGGCATTCTCTCGCACGTACTCGTAGTCTCGCCAGTGTCAGTTAGTGGGTGAGTCGCGCAAAGGTTTTATAAGGATACGAGACTTACATAGGATTAGACGGAAACCCAACCGGCACTGATCGATACTTCAAATCCACTTCCCACTTCGATTCATTCCCGCCGGTCAGAAAGCGACGACCCACGCACTCGACTCAATTCAATTCACTTCCGCGTGGTTCACTTCCGACTCACTTCCCGGGTCGTCGCCGGTTCCGTACACAAGCGAACATCGGTGAACCACGATGGAAAACCCAAACACAACAGACACGAACGGAGACAAGCCCGCCCGAATCACTTTCGATAACGGCGAGACGACAGAGACGATCGACGCAGCGCACCACTTTGTGAACAAGGATCGGTGCGTGTGCATCTACGAGTTCGCGCGCGAAACGGGGATCGATCTGCGAATCCCGCTCGAATCTGTGTACAGCATCGACACGCGCGGTAGTGTAGTCGAGAAAATTTGTAGTTCTGGTTGCAACGGGGGTGAGCGGTAATGGCGACGAACGACGAGACCCCACGCGAAATGCAGCAGGAAGACGTCTTCCGTGCGATTTGTCCAGTTTGCGAGTCGCACGACGTTTACACTCGACCCTTCGAGCACGTGTGTTGGTGTCGTGGATGCGGTGAGCAGGCGGATGAAGTGACGTGCGCGTTAGCGTGGGAATCCAAGTATCTGAGCGAAGAGGAGCAGGAACAGCGCGAGCAGGATCGATACCGCTACGACATGGTTTTCAGCGCACCGCGAGGTGAGCGATAGATGGCGAACGACGACGGTGACGAGTGGGCGGATGAGCGGTTCGGCGACGCGGGCGGTGCGAGCGGTGACGACGAGCGCATGGAGGGTCGACACGTCCCTGACGGGGACGACGAGTACGAACAATTCGATCTTGGACTCGGTGAGAGCGACGATGAAAGCGATGGGAGTGTCGAGTACGACGCCGATCAATTCTTCGCCGAGAGCGATGAGAGCGATGAGAGTGACGTTTTAGAGGCGGAGTACGGCGCGGAAGATCTCACTCTCGAAGAAGTGTTCGCCAAGATCGAGCGCGACGGTGTCGACGCGGTCTCGATCGAGACGCGCGAAGAGATCGTGCAGGCGCACGAGGAATCGACTCTCGACGTGTTAGGCGAGGTCGGTGCGGTGCACCCCTCGAATCTCGAAGTGTACAGGTGGTACGAGGTGCTTGAGCAGTACAAGGCGATCGAAGCCACTCCGGGCACCCCGAAGCGCCCAGCTAGAGAGTTGGCGGTGAAGACGCTTGAGTACGAGTACGAGTGGATGTGTATTAGCGACCGGTCGAAGCCCGGGAAGTACGACTTGTGGACGTACGACGCGGAAACCGGGTGGTCGAACGACGGGTCGAGCGTGATCCGTGAAGTGATGTCTGAGGAGTTGGACGGTCACGCGACTGAATCTGAGTGCAATCACGTTGAGCACTTAATCGCTAACAGGCACAAGGTGCACAGTGACGAGTTAGACGCTGGCAACATTGACGAGACGTTAATCCCGCTCGAAGACGGCGTTCTCGTGCTCGAATCCCTGGATTTAGACGATGACGGTCGGATTGATCCAGGGACCGCGGAAATCAAGCCTCACGACCCTGAGCACCGCTTCACGTACAGACTTAACGCCGCGTGGAATCCGGACTCTGCGAAACTCGAAAGAGTAGACGCATTCCTCGAAAATCTCACGTCGGACGCGACAGGCGAGCGAGACGAGGACTTGATTTGGGAATGGTTCGGTCACACCCTTACCCCAGAGTACGAACCGAAAGGATTCTTCATTCTGCACGGGAACGGGAATAACGGGAAAAGCCTGTTATTCGAACTGTTAATCCAGGTTCTCGGTGAGGAGAACACGTCAGGAACTCCGCTCTCGAAAATCGTTGATAACCGGTTCTCGTCGTCAAGAGTCGTTGATCGAATGGCGAATATCGCGCCGGACATCGCCGGAACGATCATTTCGGACATTAGCGATTTGAAAGCGCACACTGGTAACGACAAGGTCGAAGTTGAGCCGAAGGGGAAGCCCGCGTACGACGCGTACAACAGCGCTACGATGTTGTTCGGGGCGAATGAGCCGCCCGCGTTCGTTGAACAGTCGGACGCGGTGAAAGACAGGTTGTATCACGTTGAGTTACCGTACCGTTTCGTCTCGGATCCGGACCCGGATGATCCGGCGCAGAAACAGGCTAAGTCACGTTCAGAGTTACTCGATGAGCTCACGTCGGACGGTGCGCTCGCAGCAGTACTGTACCGAATGGTTGAGGGTGCACGGCGCATCCAAGTGCACGGGGATTTCAGCGACGATCGAACGCCGGACGAGCGGATGGAATCGTACGAGGAGGAAGCCGATCCGATCGCGTCGCTGGCGCGTTTCGCGTTCGAGAATGACCCGAGTGCCGCGGTTGCGCTCGACGACATCAAAACCTTGTACGATAAGCTGGCCCCGCAGCGTGGTTGGCCGCAGAAGGATAAGAAAACGATCGGTAAAGGACTCGGTCGGTTAACGAGCTTAACGTTCTCGACCGGTCACTACTTGCGTTCGTGGGGTTCTGAAGACGGTGACCGCCCGCACGTGTACAAAGGAATCAGATTCACCGGGGACGCTGTCGACACACTCGGTGAGGACACGACTCACGCGGACAGGTACCGTGAGCAGTTAGGACTCACTGACGAGTCGGGTGACGACGAGTCGAGTGACCCGGTGACGCCGCTCAACGAGTTAGAACCGGGACGGTTCGACCTTCGAGGAACGATCGATAACGTGCGTGACGAGCCGGTGCCGTGGTTGGACGATCAAGGAGTTGTGCGTGACGAGACTGACTCGTACAGGTACGAGATCGTTGAGAGTCGAGAGTTCGCGGACGCGGGCGAAGGAGCGGAAGTGCTTGTCAAGGACGCTATCGTCACGTCGGATGAAGCCGATCTTAAGATCCAAGTCGTTGCCGGGTTGACGGAAGTGCTCGTCATCGATACGGGTGACCGGGACGATGATCAGCGCCGAGTAGACGAAACCCCAGCCAATCCTGAAGAGCTTGAACCGGAATCGAGTGAAGGAGACGAAGCGGTACCAGTGCCGGAAGACGCCCTCGAAACCGTGACTGACGAGATCGAAGGTGTGAGTGACAAGACGGGTGACTGGGAAATAACGACTGTCGAAATCGAAGGCCCTGGGAAACTCGACATGTGGTACGTCGATCACCGTGACGTAGCGCACGATCGTGAGAGAGGACCGTACAAGGTTCACGCGCACGAGAACGGTTGGACTTGGATGTACGTCGGTGAGATGGAAATGTTCTCCCGTGCTGAGGATCGACTCGACGAATTAGTCCCTGTTGAAGAGCACATCGAACAGACAGAGACACCGGAAGCCCCGCCTCAAAGTCAGCGGAAAACAAGCATCTACCACCGGGTTAGAAAGGTAGATGAGTCGCAGGAAGATGAAGGCGCGGACGTGTCGACAGTCGTTGCTATTGAAGCCGGGAATCTCTGTTTACACCCTTCGACAGTACAGCGAGATATTGAGTCGATGATTGAATCCGGTCGTCTCACCGAAGTCGCCGAAGGGCGGGTGATGCAATCTTGAGCCGAGCGCAACGGGTCAAGTCGCGCTCAAAGTCGGCGAAGCTACGCCCGTACAAAGCTGATTTACTCGCAAATCTCCCGCGCCCTGAGTACCGGTGGCGGTGGTCTGAGTGCGATTTGTCGCCTCGAATCCTTAATTGGCTTCGAGACCGCGGGCACGTCGAGCAGGTTCGGCGAGGTTGGTGGCGGACAACCGGAGAGATAGCCGAGTACGTCGAGAATCTGTTCGACGAGGAACTCACGTGCGAGACTGGCGTACGCGCGATCGGTGGTGAACCAGGCCGGTACGACCCCGAGCGTGATTACGAGGACCCGGCGGAATCGATCGATCCAGGAACCGCGCAGCGTACGATCGACGGTGGCGAGTACCTGCTTCCAGAGGAGTTCTGGAGTCCGTATGCGAACGCGGAAGTTGAGCAGGCGCGCGAGTCCGGGCGGGAAGGCGGGTTGAAAGCTCATCAAGATCCAGAGGATATCCCGCCCGGTCAACTCACGATCGACGATCTCACTGACGACGAGGAGTAACCCTTCTAAAATTTCTGGTTGCGTGTAGTTGAAACCCGTTCTCAGGCCTTCTAACCATTGTTCTCGAAGGGTGCGTGACTGTGAGTCTCGGAAGAGCGACTGTGAGTCTCGCCCTACCCCGTGAGTCGCTTAGGGTTCTCGACCCTAACCCCCCTTTAGAGCTACCAGCGCGCACTCTCGGTTGAGGTTCGACAAAACATGAGTGTGATTAACCTGTCCTCGAACGGGGCAGGGTACGGACGAATCGACACGGAAGACGCAATCCTCGCGCCAGCATTCTTGATCGGTTCACTAGTGATGAGCGGTATCGCTACGATCGAAGTGTTCGGGTTCAATCTCGCGGATACGGCGTATTCCGCGGCGGGTCTTGACCCTAGCTGGGCGTTCATCATTTCAGTACTCGCTTTAGCGGGTGCATGGGTGACGAACGAACCTGACCTCTCGAAGATGGACGACGAGTACACGTACATCGTTGCGGGTATGAGCGGTATACTCGTTGCTAACGAGTTCTGGGCCTACGCGCACGACTTGATCACGACGAGCGACGCAATCGGTCTCGTCGTAGTCGTGATCATGGCAGCCGGGTTCTACGTCGTCAGCTACCTCGGGTAATCGGGAGGTACGGACGTGAACACAATTATTTCGAGGTGACAAAACCATGAGCAACGCACACATCGACGGACGGCAGTTGCACAGTACGGTCGGTCCCCCAGCGCGGTTCGGCGGGGTGAGTCGACGCGGGTTCTTGCGCCGGAGCGCGGCGGTGACCGCGGCAGCGGCAGCGCTCACTACAGGGACGGTCGCGGCAGACGAGGACGGTGACGGTGAGAGCGACGACGAGGATGAGCTCGAAACCGATGAGTACCGAGTTGAGGATTACGACGATTACGTCTCTCAAGACCGGGACGTGGAGCGCTACGGGAGAGTCCCTTCCGCGCGCGAAGCTGCGCGAATGGCGCTCTTAGGAGGGACGTCGATCGGTCAAATGTCGCTAACCGCGGCGGGAGTCACTGACGCGGAAGCGAGTACGCGGGATTACGTTCACGAGTACTTTTTCGGGCCTTTCCAAATCCCAGATAGCTACACTGACGACGAGGCTTTGATCGACGCGTGGTACGACATTTTGAGTTCGCAGCAGCAACTCGACAGAGACCTCGATTCTTGGCTCAATTCGTTCGAACCTTTAGAATCCCAAGCGCACGGTCTCATTCAAATCGAGACGATGCAAGGGATCAACGCTGGTGAGACAGCGAGTGAGATCGAAGCCAGGTGCCGGAACGCGGTCCGCAGGTTGTACTCGACGGTTGAGAACAATCTGTTCGTGTACGTTGAAGAAGCCTTACTCCGGGTTGTAGGGGATTACTTCTTGACAGCATCGAAAACGTCGTTCGGTGCTGCTCCGGATTTCTACATCCCATCAGTTTACGGGTTCGAGGATTTGCATCAGCCAGGGATGCACGTCGCGCATTGGAGGTTAATGGATGGAAGAGTCCTTGAGACCGGCGTTTCGCAGTGGCTCACTGAGGGTGGCGAGGATGATGGGGAGACGCTCTACATTCACCCTTTCATTGATTCTCATCAACTTGATTACGCCGAGGACCGGTGGGAGTTCGTTCCTGAGGGCGACGATGAGCGTGACCGGTTTATCGTTAGCTACGAACCCCCGTCGACGATCTCAGACGAAAGTTATCGATTGTTCGAGTACGGTGACGACGATGGTGAAATGGACATACGGTCTCGCGCGCGAGACATGCTTGACCTGTTGTACGAGCAAATCCAGGTGCTTGACGACGAGATCGAGACGTTCGTCGCGGACGCGCTCGCAGAGTACGACGCGGGTGACTTCCCAATCGAAGATGTGGACGCGACGGCGCTCGCAGAGCAAATGGGGATCGACTGGCAGGACACTGGATTCAGCGGTTTCGCCGCTATGTCCGCGGCGGTACGCGGGTACTCGACGAACACGGATTACGGGATGGACATACATCACGTCGAGGAGGATCGAACGTACGAGGACTCGATGCTCCTACTGTTCGGCCCGTGGTCGCCTGATTCGAGCACGGTCGAGTACGACGACAGGTACGTCAGTCTCGACGCTACGGACGCCGGTGAGCATGTAGTTGTAGTCGAGGGGCCGCCGTACGACGGTGAGCATGTAGTTGTAGTCGAGGGTGAGGAACCGGTCGTAGTTCCGCGCGCGGAAATCTCGCTCGCAGGTGAGTGGGACGGTGACCCGCACAGTCTCGCGTTCGAAATCGATCTTAGCGGTGAGATCGACGCGGATGAACTCACCGAAGAAGACATCGAGTACGTGGAAGCGACTGTCGATGAAGCTGTAGTCGCTGGAGAAACGTACACGATCCCCGGTGAGGACGACGAGGAGTACGGTGACGAGTACATCCAGGCGTTCGTGTCCACGTCGGACGGTCTCACTGAGATTCCGCGGAGTGACGAAATCGAGATTGAAGCGATTCGGAACGTTGACGGTGAGCCCGTGGATTCGATGGCGTTCAGGCAGGGCGGTCAAATCGAGTTAGACACGAACGCGACTGAAGAGATTCTCACGCGGCACTTGTGGACGCAAAGCCGTCACCAAGAGGCAGGCGGTACAGCGCCCGGGTCGAGCCCGAGCGGTGACGGTGGTCCGAGTACGGGCGTTCTCGCGCTCGCGGCGGGCGGGGTGCTCGCGGCGTACGCGTACGCCAGAGGCAAAGAGGGAGGTGAGTGATCATGGCACGAAACACAGAGATTCACGACACGGTGGGGATCGATCGACGAACGTTCATGAAGGCTTCAGCGGCGAGCGCACTTGCGGCGGGAGCGCTCGCTAGCGGAGCGAGCGGTAGTGTAGCCGCTCAGGAGGATGGAAGCTCGGTCTACGACCGTGATCCGTGGGGGTTCGACGGTGAAGAGCAGTCCACGGCGAGTACGTACGTTATGTCGCTCATGGACGCGTTCGACGCTTCGAGCGAGTTCACCGGCGGTGAACCCGGGTTCTCGACGCTTTGCGACTGGTTGTACGGGGAGTTCGACCCGGACGATCCGGACGATCCATCGAGTGTCGAAGCGGCAGCGTACCATCACGGTCGCGGTGTGCGCGATGTCGCGGACGAGGTTTGGCTTACGCTGCACGAAATCGTCGAGGACGTCGAGAATCACGCGATCACCGCCGCAGTGCGCGAAACCGCGCGTGCATTAGAGGAGAATCGGTCAGAGTCCGAAGCTCGCGGGTTAGCGCGAGGCGCGGCGATCGAAGCAATGATCCCGTGGTGGACCGCGGGCGTGATGCAAATTAGTTCGTGGTTCCAGCGCGCTCACGATCTGGCCGAGGCTCAACGCGCCGCGGGTGCGAGCGAGAACGAAGTAACGATCCGGAACGCGGAATTGTCCGGTCTCGGTGACGCGCGAGCGTACGATCTTATCGAGTTCTCCGTCTCCCCGCTCGACACGGATTTCGACCCGTTCACCGCACTCGCGTTAGTGTTCCGTACCCCTGAAGACGAAGACGAGGATCAGGGTGTCGAGTACGAAGTGTTCTCCCCGTTCTTCCACGACAATTGGACTGACGATGAGTCGAACAATCTCATCGATTACACGTCCGATCTCGAAAGCAAGGTTGACGCGTACGAGCAGTCGATCGACGAGGATTACGACAACTTCCGAACGAACGATCGGCAGGCGGACGGTACCAGCTCAGGAACGATTGAGGATCCTGTACGAGTAGAGCAACTCGACGCGGATAACGGCGAGTTCGGTCTCGCGCCGCGAGATGCTTTCGCCGAGTTGTTCGATTCTGGCGAGTTCAGCAACCGTTACATTCTGCCGAAATCGTTTGTTACAGAGTTCAACGACCGCGTTTTCGAGACTCGTAGCGCGGTTGAGGATCTTGTGAGTGACGCGTACGCGGTTCACGAGCGCGGTTTGTCGCTCCCGTTCGAGGACATGATCGAGCCTTCGAGTTGGGTCGAGTCAGTCAGTAAGGACTGGATGGACACGAGTCACGACGGGTTCGCCGCGAGTCTCGCCGCGTGGATCGGTTACGCGACGAATCTTGAACTCGACATGACCGTGAACGTCGGCGGTGAGACGGTCGAAGGGGTGCTCGCAGCGGGGCGAGACGTCGAAGTCGCCGAGCACTTCGACGAGCACGAGTTGAACACTGGCACGTTCACCTACGACGATGAGGAACTCGACGTTGAATGGTCGACGCACACGAGCAGCGACGACGCCGAGCAAGACCCAGTCGCAGTCCCCAGAGGGTCGATCATTAGTGTCCGCGTGGATCCAGGTGAGACTGACGCCGAGATCACCGAGTACACGTTCGAAATCGAGGGTGTAGACGGTTCGTTCTCGGGCGAACCTGTCGATCTCGACGGTGTGTATGAGGGAGCGATTGTCCCGGGTCAACTCATCGACGCGATGGGTGCGGAAGGCGACGAACACACTATCTCTGGCGAGGTAGTGATTGAAGAAGAGGAGGGTACAACGACTCGAAGCATCGACGAAGTTACGATCGAGCTCATCGACGATCCTGAAGAGGACTGGCGGATCGGTCGAGAGTACGAGCAAATGACCGGGTTCGTAGCTACTGGCAACGGTCTGTACGAGTTCGACGACGAGGACGTGACGGTCGAGTCCGTGATCAACGCGGACGGAAACACGGTGATCGACGGGTGGATCGAACTCCCCCACGCGAACACGCAGTCGTTCGAAACGGACGACCTCGAAGCGGACATTGAGCGCGCTGTGAAAGCTCAGGAAGGCACGATTGAGCATCACGCGTCGAGCGGCGGTGGCGCGGTCGTTGACGCGGGCGACGGTGGCAGTGGCGGTGTGAGTCTCGCGGCGGTCGGCGCGGGCGGACTCGGTATCGGCGCTGTTTGGGCGTTTCTTCGATCCAGACAGTGACTCTCAATCCCTGTCTCTAAAATTTCTGGTTGCGTGTGGTTGAACGGACGTTACAGGCCTTCTAACCCTTGTTTGTGGAGGGGGCGCGACTGTGAGTCTCGCGGAAGCGACTGACAGTCCGCGCCGGTACTGGCAGACCCTAACCCGTCTCTTGGGGGACTGTAGTCTATGTTATCTTGTAATGATACCAGTAGCAGCATTGAAACTGGTTCCTTTCGAGGAACTCGTCGTAGTCGCGGCGGCAGTCGTTATCCTCGAATTCGCTGGGGTGCCAGTCATCAGCACCGCGTGGAACCTGTTGATCGAGTTCGTGCAAGCGATCGTTGACGAGGTGAGCTTCACGTGAGTACTGTGAGGCGCGCGCAAATCCTCGCAGGCGCGGTTCTACTCATCATAGGAGTGTTGGCGCTCACGGTCATTCTCGGCGCTCCAGTAGCCGCGCAAGAAGGCGAGGACGTGACCGAGAACGCGACTGACGAGATCGAAGGCGCGCTTGAGTACGAAGAGAGGATCGACGCGACAACAGTGGTGAAGGATTGGCATTACGACTCGAATTCGGAAGAGTTCGTGATCACGTTTCACAGCGACCGGTCATCGCTCGTAACGATTTCTGAAGTCATTATCCCCGAAGACAGCGACGGGGAAGAATCCGGGCGTTTCTCTGTTGAACGCGTCTCTGTCGATCGAGGAGAAACGACTGTACACTTCGACTCAACCGATCGAGGAGACGGGACTTTCCTATCATTCACAACCAGCGACTCTATCAGACAGGGAACTGGCGCGTGGATAAGCACGTACGAATCAGACAGTGACCTCGAAGTACTGACGTACGTGAGCGAACCGTTCGCTTGGGCGGGCGGGACACTCATCGGTGTTAGCGCGTTCCTATTCGGGTTCTGGCGGAAAATCCGGAAGCGGAAGAGCAAGAAAGTGGTGAAAGCACAACCATGACAGGCACTCAACCAACGTTCGAATCGAAGCGAGATTACGCCGTGTACCTGCTCGGTGAACACAAGTTAATCGTAGCAGGCGCGCTCATCGCAGCAGCGATACTAATCGCTTACAGAGGCATCGAC
The DNA here is from genome assembly GCF_030273315.1 of Natrialbaceae archaeon AArc-T1-2. Lineage (NCBI taxonomy): Archaea > Methanobacteriati > Methanobacteriota > Halobacteria > Halobacteriales > Natrialbaceae > Natrarchaeobaculum > Natrialbaceae archaeon AArc-T1-2. The sequence continues at coordinate 2,488,294 of NZ_CP127174.1, forward strand.
GTTTCAATCCCACCGTGGGCGGCAGCGTTCAGTGTAGCGTACATCCTGTTCGGTATCCCCGCGTACCTCGCAGGATCGAACACGGGACGCCGGTTTGATGTGCAGGAATGGGAGCGCGTATTCCACATTAACGGCGCGACTGACGAACGTGAGCTGTATTTCGTCGAGAAAGAGTACTGGCAAGAGAACAAGGAAGTAACCGGCCCACCGCCACGTCGAGTGAACGACGAGCAGGACTTCGAAGCCAGGAAAGTCGAGTACATGGACGACGTCGACAAGATCCGAGTGCAAGGTTCCCGGTTCGATGAGACGAAAGACGGTGACATGGTTTCGTCACGAACCCTGGTTAAAGAGATTCACGAGACGCTCGAAGACTCTCACGCGAAGCTCAAGGATATCAGGGACAAGTGGTCTCGAATGTCGATCGATATGAAGGAAGCGACGATCAACCAAATCGCGGAAGGCTTCGAGCGAGGTGTGAACCCGGGGAGTGGGAAGGTTCAAGCGATTTGGAAGGAAGCTGAGCAGGATTTAGACGAGCAAATCGATGAGGAAATCCCGGGAATCACGCACGATCACGTAGCTGAGGACGACGAGGTTTGGGACGCGTACGTCGAGAACCCTGAGTCTCCCGAGTCGAACCCGGGCGAAGAACGCCCCTAACCCGTCTTAACCGGGTTCGAGTGCTTGTTTTACGTAGGTGATTCGATGAGTAACAGTAGCGGTAACGATAACGAAGTGTACGTCCCGTCTCAGGCGCGAGAATGGCAGGAAGGGAACGGTCACAGGCCGAATCAAGAGGTTCTCCCGCACGCGGGAGTGATTAAGGATCCGAAGGTTCGTCGAGCGCTCACGCTCATTTTCAACTTCTACGACCCGTACGAATGCAAGCGACCGGATTTAATGCCGGAGCACGCTCGGGACTTGGATATTGTTCGGAAGATCCTTGCAGCGCACGGTACCGAGACGCTCACGGAAGCGATCGGTACGGGCGACATCCCGCAAATGCGGCACATGATGGGTGACACGACGCAGAGAGCCGACATTTCGGGTGTCCGCGCAATCGACGACATTGACGATCTCATCGACGTGAGCGTTCTCCTTTGGTACATTTACGGGTTCATGGGGAAGGGGAAATCCAGCTTTGCTATGTTCACTGGGGAACGGTGGAAGCGGTACAACCCGACCGGTGAAATCGGGTCGAACATTCGGGATTTCGACGCGAAAGACGAGTGGATCGACAGTTACGGGACTCTCGACCAGTGGCTCAAAGAGAAACCGGACACGCCTAAACTGTTCATTTTCGACGAGGCGAACAGTCACGCGGGCGGTCACGGTCGAGACGGTCATGAGGCGAAGACGAAGCTCGGTCCGATGATCTACAAGATCCGGAAGTGGTCGGGGAACATGATCATTATCGGGCACGACGGGAAAGACATCACTCCGCTCGTGCGAGAGTTAGCGACGATCGTTCACAAGGAGGGAACCAAGGATGCTTCTTTCTACCAGTCGATTCGGAACCGGAATCCGGAGGGTATCATTCAGGAAGTCACTGGTATTCCGGACACTCGATGGGATTTCAACGACGAGGAGGCGACGGATTGGAGTTGGGAAGATTACCGTGAGATCGATAACGACGAGCACACACCGGATCACTCGACCGGCGAGTTAGCGCGTGAAACGGCGATTTACACAGTGATTCGAGGGAAGCAACAAGGCATGACAAACGAAGCATTGGCGGAATTCGTGCCTTTCAGCGATGAATGGGTGCGTCTACGCTGGAAGGATTACGACGAGCACGGAAAGTACCAAGATATCGTTGGGAAGGTAGAGGACACAATCAAGTGACAGCGGCGAGTTCTAACAACCCAAGCAACAACCCCTCCCCTACGTAGTAATAGGAACACTGACCGCAGGGAAGTGTGAAAATGTAGTTTTGTGGTTTCAGCCATATATTAGTGAAATTAAAGAGGAGTAGATATATATCACGCGCGAAGCGCACGCGATGCGCGAGAGAGAGCCTACCCCGTCTCTTGAGCGATCGATCCGTACAGTCGAGTATGAGCGAGAACGACGAAACGCGCGAATCGGCAGACTCGACCGACGAGGAACCCGATTCTCCCGGGTCGAACCCCGGGGGAAGCACCGGGAAGATAAGGTTGCAAGTTCGCGGAATCGAGGGAGGGGACGATCATGCCGAGTAATCAGACAGTCGGTCGATCGTCGAAGCGAGCGCGAGTCGGCGCGGCGATCGAAGCGTGGGTGTGCAAGACCTACGGGTTAATCCCGGATCATAGCAAGAAAGCCGACGCCAGGTACAAGAACGGAACCCCAGTCGAAATTAAAGGGTGCATTCACAGGAAGAGCAACGGTCGAGGGGGAACGAAAGAAGGCGAGTTCTTCATTTACGAACACGCTCACAAGTGGCTCAGACGGAGCGACGGGTACTACGTGTTTGTTGTGTACGAGATCGGATCAAACGGGAGTACGGTGTTAGACGTCGATGGGATGAAAATCTCGATCGTTGCGAAACAACGCCGTCACGCGAGCAAGCTCCCGTACTTCCGGTTTCACGAGTCCGGTCATCCAGGACGGAATAATGAGCGTGAGAAGCGGTTCAAAGTCAGTGATATCTTCTAACCCCTCAAAATTTTGTAGTTGTAGTTGAAGCGCGACGCGGGACGGGGAACCACTCCCGCCCGCGGTCAGGTGAGTTAGTCAGTGTCGAATGGGTCGAACAGGCTCCAGTACCACTTGACGCGCCGAAGCGCGCCGAGAAAGTGTTGTCCGTCGTCGAGTATGAACGGTTGGATTTTGACTCAGAAATGAGCCTACCCCGTCTCTTGTGCTAGCGAATCGAATATCCATTATGGAGGCAGTGTACGTCGACACAGACGGTCGAACACCCCTCGAAAAACCTGTGGAGGAACGACTCAGATTCGAAAACCGGTTCATCGAAAAAGTCGATATCCCTACTGGCGAGGACGGCGAACCGGATCGAGAAGCGTGTTGGGAATGGACAGCCGGAACCGACCGTTACGGGTACGGTCAGTTTTTCGTCGGATCGTTAACGCCGCCAAATGGCGATACTGACATTGCTCACCGAGTGGCGTATCGACTCTGGCACAACGTCGTTCACATCGAGGGGGAGTGCTTAATGCACGAGTGCGACAATCGTCGATGCTGTAATCCGCACCACCTACAAGCAGGATCCCAGCAGGAAAACATCGATCAGGCGAGCGAGCAAGGGCACATGTCCGTGAAAGGGGTCGATCGTAAGGACGGGTTCAGCGAGGACGAGATACGGGAAATTCGCCGGTTGAACGACGACCCGGACTGGGTTCAAGCCGAAATCGCTGAAGAGTTCGATGTGAGTACGACCGCGATTAGTAAGATCGTGCGCCGGGAATCGTACGCGTACGTCGAGTAGCCCGGTTCACGCAGTGGTTTTCTGTTCAATTTTGTCGTGAAGTTCGAACAGCGGTTCAACATCGCTGGCGGCGTATCGTCTCACGGCTTCGATGAGCTCATCTGGCGCGCTACCGTTCATGATTTTCTCACCCATGTCGAGCATGTGTTTCCCCGTCACTTTCTCCCCGTTCCACGTCGGCGCGTCAGCTTCGATATTGTGCATCGCCAGCGCGTCATCGAGCGAGCAGTAGTACCCGAGATCGGCTTTGAGATCCAGGATCAAATCGACATGGTCACACGCCTGTAAGAGCAGATATAGACGATCGATAGTGTCCGAGTCAAGTTCACCCGTAACCTTGTACGCCCGGTCTTTGAGGATGGGAATATCGTACGAGTCACCGTTGTAAGTGACGAGTTCGACTCTTTCGCTGGTGTCGTGACGAGCGGTCACCCAGTCGAAAAAGTCGTCGAACATTAGTTGCTCGTACCGGAACGTCGCCCCTTGACGGAACAGCACTTCCGTTTCGACCGTTTCCCCGCGAGCAGGCTGGTACCCTACGGTGATGCAGAACGGTTTCCAGTCACTCGGGTCGTCGAACGCAGGATCGGAGACGAGCGGAACGGTCTCAATGTCGAGAGCAAGGCGTGGAGCCATGAGAGGAGTGCTCTCTCATCTACGAGTATAACTGGTTGGAATGTTACTCAGTCCGTTCGGTTGATCGAATCCACCTGTCGATGAGTGTGTTCACGTCGGTGACACCGGCGACTCGCCCGCGTTCGTACGGGTCGAGATCGGAAGGGCGGCGGTGAGTCGAGTCGATGAGCGAGCGCTGGATAGTGGATTGAAGCTCAATGAGTGTGTTCACGTCGAGATCGTTCGGGTCGGTCGGTTCCAAGTCGGTCATACCCCGGGACTCACGCGTTCGAAACCTTGTTTCCTCGTAATCTCGGTCACGTACTGATAGACACCGCTGTACGAACGAGATCGACGACGATGAGCACAGCAGCGACGACGATGGACGCTGCGAGTACATTGTCCCCAGCAACACCAGCGAGCACCAAGACCGCGCCAGTGAGACCGATAACAGCCCCAACGAGACCAATCGCACCCATGCGCACAAATACCGCGTGAAACAACTTGTAGACTCGTAAATTATAGTTGTAGTTGGGTTCTTTACCGGAGTTTTATTACGACTTGTTGAGGTTATTGACGTGAATGAACTTTCCTGAAACCGAGATGCCCGATATTACGAGCCAAACGGTTGTGATCGGTGCATTCGCGCTTGTTTGCGGAACTGTAGTTGTAGTTTTACTCGGAGTTTTCGCTGAGGTGATAACAATAGACACGGCTGCGTTCACTGTTTCATCATTACTTGCAATCGCTACGTTCGGATACGTTGTTTTGACATACAGCATGGCGAAATCGATGGAAGATGAAATGGAGCATTCTAAAGAAGTATTCAAACTCCGCAGGAAAGATGATATTATTTCGGTAATCGAGAACGAGGTTCGCCCGGTATTGATCGATGTCCGACGGAACCGATCGACGTTCAACGCGAACGATATCGGACAGTACGATAGTACAATGATTGACGGAGCGATGTATCACCGTCTCCCCCGGTTAGACATGAGTTTCGACGATCCAGGTGAACCTGCGACATTATCTAAGGAAGTCGATGTGAATGCAGGTGATGTGTACCATTATTTTCACACAGTGAAGAAATACCGAGATACGTACGATAAAGCGGTTCACGAGTTGTCGATGTGTATACTGGAGAACCACGATGACTTGCCGATAGACACAGATAAGACGCAAGAATACGCTGAATCCGCTCTTTCACTTGAGGCTATTGGGGTTTCGAGATCAGCTTGGAAAGTAGCGAAGGAAGATGTTACACCGTTACGAGCGGAGATCACTGACCTGACCCGTGACCTCTCCGAATTGAAACGTGAAATAAAAGAGTCCGGTCACACACTCGCGCAGGATCTAGGTAGTGCCGAAGCTAATCTCAAACAAGAGTATTACATCACAAACTCCGATCTATAGAACCCTTGGAACCTGTACGATTATAGCCTCATATAAGAAATAGTGACAGCACGATCATGGGGAACGACATCATGGATTCCGTTGAGGGGCCTCGCACGATCCGGATTTTCCGCGATTTACTAATGATTGCAGTTTTATTGTTCGTTCTCGGGGTGGTTTTAGCTGAACTGTACGGGTTCCCGTGGTTGGAGCGCTTCATGCAGGGTTTCGTCGATAATCCGGGAATCTTGCTTGATATAGCGGGCATCATATCGTTCTTTATCCTGCTGTTCATCGGTGCTCGATTTGTTTTGAAGCACGTCGAGTAGTGCGTTCCCCCGATATCTTTTCAACTGACGAGTGAGTTAGCTGAGTCATCATGAGCGATAATGGCGGGGTGGCGGGGCTCATCGTTCTACTAGTGACGACCGGTTTGTACGTCGCAATCACGGGTGTTGTTGTGGGTACGATCTACGTGAGCGGCATGAGTCTCGTATCCTTGTTAACCGGGGATTCGAGTACCGTGACGGTTCCTGTTGCCACGGTCTGGGTGGCAGGCGGAGTGGCGATCGCAGTCGGTTGGTTCCTTGCTGTTTACCAGGGGTACTTGTCGATCACTAGTGGTTCTGCGACCGGTAGTGGTAGCGGTCGTCGGCGGTAGGTGAGCACCCTAACCCGTCTCAAGGGGTAGTAGATCCAAGTATCGAGTATGAGTGAAACAACCCTCAAACCCGAAACGAACCACTTCCTACTCGGTGCGTGCGGAACCGCTTTCGTCGGAGGACTCGGTTTCGCGTACTTCGAGTTCCTCTCGACCGGTCTATTGTTCATGGCGATAGCGATAGCGTGCGCGGTTGCTGCCGACAGTCGATTCGGAGGACGGTGAGGACCGATGAACCAGGTGACTCTCACGGAGTGCGGTTGTTCACCGGAACGCCGACTCATCGGTAATTCGGCGTGTGACGCGGTGCACCCGGACGGACGGTTGATTTGCACGAAACCCCCGGGTCACGACGGCCCGCACTCGGCGTGCACACCGAGCGAACACCCGTTGGAGGTATGGGATCGATGATATCGATCGGCGCGGTCCTGAGTGCAGCGGCGAGTGGGATCGTTCTGTTAATCGTGTTTGGTACGGGGTACGCGATCGGTGGAGCGACCCCACGCCACGAGGGGAACAATCGTGAGACGGACGATGGGACGGTTGAAATCGTTGAATCGTCTCCCGGTTACGTCACGTTACGAATTAGAGGCGAGCACGTGCTATCAGACGCTAAAAGCAAGATCAACATCCACCCCTATGCGGAACGGTTTAAGGATGGGTGGATGACAGTTAATTTGACGTACCGATCAGCCCCCGAGGAGTATGATGAGTTGCGACGTGAGCAAGCGGAGTCGCTTAAAAATCTCGTCGACGATGACGAAAACGGTGAGGATCGATGAACGTTTCTGAAAACGCCGCGCGTATCGTGACGGATGAGCAGGGTGGTGTGACGGTCGAAGATCAAGGTGACGCGTTTGGAACGTTCGGTGTCGGATTACTCGCTGTGATCGTTGAGTGCGTCCCGTGCCAGTCGCTCCCCGCGGGGGTGACGGTCGCGCACGTCGATCCGGGCGACGGTGACTTGGTGGACCGAGTGACCGTACACTACGACGTCGTTCGGGAGCACTCGGTCGAGTGTCAATCTACGTTCGCTGCATTCGAATAGAGTGTCCGAGAATACTTCAATCGAGGACAGTACAGCCTGTTTTGACCCGAGAATCTACCTTCCCAACCCACATTCATCACGGTTTGTAGGGACGTTTGTGAGCTTTGAGGACACACCCTAACCCGCCTCTTGGGGTAGTAGGTGCGAGTGTTACATGCAATGATCGAGCAAGATTCCAACCAATCACGGTCACAGACGAGTGAGGTTCGAGCATGCGAATGAAGAACTATGAGCAGAAAGACGGAAAACGAGTCTGGTTAGAACAAACCGAAGTACAGCTGCTACTCAGCAAACTCCCAAAACGCGAAACCGAGCAGCACATCGGTGTTAAACTCGGGTGCAAAGGAGGCACTCGACGCGCCGAAGCGGCAGCAGTCACACCGATCGACGTTGTGCGGAACAGCAATGGGACGTACCATCTACGGATTTGGTCGGACGTCGAGAAAACCGGAGAGTACCGCGAAACACCAATCCCGGTCGAACTGGCGACAGAGATCAACACGCTAGCGAACGCAAAAGGACTCGACCCGGACGAGGCAGTGCTTGACGTTACGCCGAAAACACTGTACCGGTGGGTGAAGCGCGCAGCAGAACGATGCTACGCCGAGACAGGCGACGAAGGCTGGTTGTACGTCGATTACCACGACCTCAGGCGAACGTGGGGAACACACCTCTTAGAACAGGGAGTCCTCCCGAGCGTGGTTATGACGTGGGGTGGTTGGACAGACTGGGAAACGTTCTTGAGGCATTATCTTGGAGAATTCTCTCCAGAGGCGCTGAAGCGGGAGCGGTCGAAAGTCGATTACCTTGAAGGTGATTCATCGGTCGTAAACGACCCGCAAGCTCACCTAATGCCGGTCGGAACAACTCACGCGCACCGATCGTAACCCCCTCAAAATTTTGTGGTTGTGGTTGAAAACAGGCGTTTCAGGGGTGTTAGGAGTGCGAAAACAGACGTTTCAAACGCCCGTATTTGGAGTGTTGAGTGGTTGAGTCAGCGCATGACAATCTTTGTATCCCTCGAATGAGAGTGACGAGATAATGGCTGTGAGCGCGGAACAACTCATCGACGATATCGATGCGGACAGGATCGAGAGTCTTGCCGATCGGTATCAATCTCTCTCGAAGTACGAGCGGGCACAAATGAACGAGGCGACGATCAGGCAACAGTACATCAACCCGTTAATCAGAGCGCTCGGGTGGGATACGACGAGTGACCAAGTGCTCCCCGAGCAACGAACTCTCACCGGTGACGCGGATTATGCTCTTTCGCTCAACGGTCGAGAACAGTTTTTCATTGAAGCGAAACGACCTGCGAAGAGTCTCGACGATACGCGCCGAGTCCGTGGAGAAGAGCAGTCTTTTGCGGTTCAAGCGATTGACTACGCATGGCACCAAGGGTGTGACTGGGCGGTTCTCACTAACTTCGAAGAGCTTCGACTGTATTTCTCTCACGTCCCCAAGGACAGGGTTGACGAAGGGCTCGTCTTTGAGCTCAGTGTCGATGAGTACGCGACTGAAGACGGGTTAGAGAAACTATCTAAAATCTCGAAGGCAGCGGTTCGAAACGGGTCTCTCGACGCGCTTGAACGGACGCGTCAACGTGACACGGTAACTGATGAGATTCTCAACGTTCTTTCGAAAGCTCGAATCCAGTTAACGACCGACGTGCACGAATCGCACCCGGAACTTTCGATGGATGAACTTCGGGAAGGCGTGCAGCGTATCCTTGACCGGTTAGTCGTGATGCGAGTCGCCGAGGACCGGTCGATTATCCCGCGCGACACGCTGTTGAAAATGACCGAGTCGTGGGAAGAGACGACCATCAACCGCGACGTTCGAATGCTCGTCAGGGACTTGAAGAACGCGTTCCGGGACTTCGACTCGGTGTACAATTCAGAGTTGTTCGCAGAGCATCCGTGTGAGAACTTCGAGATCGATAACGAAGTTCTTCAAGACGTTATCGAGGATCTGTACGAGTACAACTTCTCTCACATCGATGCAGACGTTCTCGGGTCGATTTACGAGGATTACCTTGGGCACGCGATCGAAGACCAAGAAGACGATCAAGACTTAGAACTCATTTCGCAGCAGGATGAGCGGAAAGAGGGAGGGGTGTACTACACGCCCGTCCCGGTCGTCGAGTACATTGTCGAAGCGACTCTCGGCGAACGCTTGGACAGTATCATGGCCGACGTGAAAGCCGAGTTAGACGGGGACGAACCGGATTTTGAAGCTGCGAGAAAGCACTTCGACGAGATCGAAGATATTCGATTCTTAGACGTTACGTGCGGGTCAGGGTCGTTCCTAATCAAAGCGTACGACCTCTTCGAGTCGTGCTACGATGAATTCAAAGGCCTCGTCAATGACGCGAAAGAGGACGGTGAGTTGTTCGGATTCTCGAACGCTCAACGCCTTCCGGATGATTACCGGCAGAGGATCCTCCGGAACAACATTTACGGGGTTGATCTGGACTACCAGGCGACTGAAATCGCGTCAGTAAACCTGTTGCTAAAGGCGTTGAAGAAAGACGAGAAACTCCCGACGATCCTTGAGGATAACATCAAACAGGGGAACAGCCTGTTGAACGGTTCTCCCGACGAAGTAGCCGACGTAATGGGTATTTCCGAGGAGGAAGCAGAGGAACTCGGGGCCTTAGATTGGGAAAACAAGTTCGACGACGTCTTCGAGGAAAACGGTGGTTTCGACGTTATCGCCGGGAACCCGCCGTGGGGAGCCGACATTGACGAGATCGACGCGTGGTTAGAAAGTGAGGAAGAGTACGACCTCGCTGTTAACCAGTACGACTCGTACGAGTTGCTCATCGAGTTAGGTGACGATCTGTTAACCGAGAATGGGACACTTGGGTTCATTATCCCTGATTCGATTTTCAACGAGGATTCCGTTCCGTTGCGACGCTGGTTAGTCGATGAACGCCAGTTAGACCGGGTTCACAAGCTCGGTGAAGGCGTGTTCCCGGACGTTTGGGCGGCGACAGCGATTGTACAGTACACGATCGCGGATCCGGATCCGGAGAACGAAGTCGAAGTCTCGCTACTCCAGAAAGAAGATCGAGAGACGATGATGGGTTCCGGCGGGGAAGCTCTCGGTAGCGTTGTCGGGAAGAAAAGCCACGTGACGCTACAGAAGCGCTTCCAAGAAGCGGACGGGTACACGTTCGACGTGTGGGCGTCCGAAGAAGATCACCGGATCATGGAGGCAATGACGACCGGTACAGTCGATTGGAGCGATGTGCTCGATAATGGGCGCGGTGACGAGATCGGTAAAGACGGCGAAGTGATGAAATGTCCGTACTGCATGGAATGGGATACGTTCCCGCAGAGTCGAGCGAAATCGAAAGGCGGTGGGTACTACTCGAAAACGTGCACTCACTGCGGTGAAGAGTACGAATTCGAAGAAGCCGTCACGACGAAAGAGATCATTCAACCGACCGAGACCGAGGACTGTGATTTACCGATTTACTTCGGTGAGCACGTAAGCCGATACCGGACGGAAGGTAGCGCGTTCATTGACGCGGATATCGACGGGATTGGTCTCAAAGACGATTGGCGATTCGAACCACCGAAGCTGCTGATTCGAGAGGCAGGTGTAGGGTTCTATGCGACGGTTGATTACACTGACGCGCGGTGCCTGAAGTCGGTCATGTCGTTCCGACCGTTAGAAGACCCGGAGGAACCGTACGACCAGTACGATTTAGAGTATTTCTTAGGGTTCCTGAACACGCGAGCGATGCTGTACTACTACGCGAAGCGGAAAGGGATCGTTGAGTGGCAGTCGTACCCGCGACACCCTCAGTCGTTCATCATGTCTCTCCCCATCCCGGCGGTTGACTTTGATGATGAGGACGAGGTTGAAGCGTACGAGGAGTTTGTCGAGTTAGTGCGTGAAGCGATCGAGTCTGACGGGAAGGTCGACGAAGACCTTGATTGGGAAATCGAGAAGCGAGCGCTCGATCTGTACGGGATCCAGGATGAGAACCGTCCGCGGATTTGGAATGAGCTCAAGGAATTGCAGCGACTCCGGATTGTACGAGAATTGTTCCCGGATGGCGGTGACGAAGACGACGATTAGTTGACGGGGACTAAGTCTCGGTGTCTGAATTGAACTGGGAGTACGTCACCCGACTCGACAGCGCGTACGCGATACGAGAGCCGGTCTAAGCCCCGACCGGTCTCACTACCTAAGTCATCCTCGAAAACGTCCACGACGACGCACTCGGCACCGTGGAATCGATTGTCCGGATCCTCACTCCCAAGGTACACGCTGACTTTGTCCCCAGTTGAGTACGGTTCCGAGGACGGTTGCGGAATATCTTCCATACTGCGTTTTGACCCTAACCCGTCTTAAGGGATAGTAGCCCTTAGTATCAGTTAGAAGGGGAGCCGGTTGGGTCGTCGCCCCTTCTGGAATCGTGGTTGAGCAAGGTAATACGGGTGGGAGTCCCGGGCGGAGATGTCAACTCCGCCGTTTGCTTGCGACCGGGCGGGTGCTTGTCCCCGCTCGCTGTTTTCAAAGACTCAGTGAGGTGTGGTTGTAGTTTTGTAGTCGGGAACAGGCGTTTCAAACCTTGTAACGCATACAAACGGACGTTTCAAACGTCACATATTGAACGCGTCACGCCTCAACTCTCGCTTCTGCTGTTCCGATCGAACGTCGTAATGATCCGAAATCACTCTCTCGCTCACGTCGAACCTCGAAGCTAAGAGAGATGGATCATGTCCTTGGTCGAGCCAAGCGGTGATTGACGATCGGCGGATATCGTGAGGGGAGACAGCTTTCTCGCACTTCGAGGAGTAATCCGCACAGTCACACGTTGAAGAGTAATCCGAACAGTCCGTGAGACGATACACTCGACGACGAATCGTTGATCGAGCCATTCTACCGTACCGAGTCGTGAGTAGACTAGATCGGTTGAAGTCGTCAGTAGAGTCGATCCGGCGATCCTCGATGTAATGTTTGAGGAGAGAACATACCCACCCGTGCAGATTCACTTCCCTTTCTGACCCGACTTTGTTCTTGAGGGGAGTGTGGGTCTCTGGCCGGTGGTTGAGTTCGATATACATTTCGTCGAGATGCAAATCCTTTAGATCGAGTGATCTGAGCGCGCCGATCCGTACTCCCGCTGTCCAGCAAAGCGCCAGGATTACGTGGTCGATCGACGCGTACTCGTAGCGCTCTAGCTCATCGAGGAGTGCCCCCGCCCGGTCAGCCGAGATTGATCGGTCGCGCGCTTTACCCCCGCGAGTCGGGAGTACAATCGATTCGGACAGATCGTTCCCGGGAACTCCCGACCAACCCATTCTCTCGACGAAACGGAGGAACAGGCGAACGACGCTTAGCTGGTTGTACATCGTATTACTGTTAATCTCGTCAGCCCGTGCGCGGCGGAAGCGAGAGATGTGAATCGGTTCGATCGACTGTAGTCGACTCACCCCCACGCGCTCACACCAGAGACGGAATTGCTTTAGCTGATAGCGATGGTTTTGAATCGAACTCGCAGAGAGTTCCGTCGATCGTTCAGTCAGGTACGCTTCAATCGCTTCTTGAGGTGTTACGTCGGTCATGGTCTTACGACCGACTGGATGCGCCGTCACACGGTCCGTGAGCGAGCGCGCCGAGACTTGTGATCTATTCGAGGCTACAGCCAGCCCCCTTCACCTGTAGTCGGAAGCCCGCGCAGCGAAGCGAGCAGGAACCGATATCGGCAGTCGGTGGAAGCGGAGCGCAGCGCCGAAGGCGCGAGCACCGAACCGCGAAACCGCGTGGAGCGAAGACCGAATCCTGCCCCAACCCACTCGCTCACTTCGTTCGCGAGAACCCACAGATAGCGTAGGGACGTTTATAGGTAGTTCCAGCATTGACAAGCTAGATTCCCTCAAGTCCCCCTATCGGGGGTCGTCGCCGTTGTGCGGTTATACAAAATGCTTTGTTGAATAGCTGCTGAACGATGGTTAGAGTGGCTCACAGAGCTTTTCTATGTTGATGATGGCGAACATGAGGACAATTTCACGGAACTGTCGATACCAGCCCAGCGCTCGCACGGCATCGCCGAGCGAGCGCTTCGTTGTCGAGTACGACGTTTCGGCCATCCAGCGCTGAGCGTAGCCTTTTGTCCGGATAAGCGTGTTGTTCCCTGTCGTGAGTGGTTTCGATCCACGCTGTAAGATCAGTGGTTCGACACCGAGGGCGTAGAACTCGTATTTGGTGTGCCAGTTGTGGAAGGCTTTGTCAGCAGCGACGGAAAGCAGGTCGTCCGCGTTCCGGCGGACGACCTGCGGCCCTGTCTTCGTATCGTGTTTCCACCGGGCTGAGATATGAACGTCAAGAACTGCAAGAGACTCTACATCGGTTAATGTGGTCACTTTCAGCGTCTGCACGCTATTCCCGGATCGCTGACGGTAATACGATGATGCAGCGTGTCGGTCGAAGAACGTACTGTCGAGAGCGACGTGTCCAGACTGCGGGTGTTGCTGCGCTGAAACGCGCAGCAACGCCCGCCACACCCACATTTTCAGCCGATCGAACGACTTGTAGATCGTGCTGTAATCCGGCAACTCGTCCTGATCGAGGCCAAGTACGTCACGAACCTCAGACATGTACTTCAGCCGGTTCGGCGTTTCACGGTAGCTATGGCCCTCTTCGAGCCGAAAACAGTGCAAAACGACATGTACCCAGCGGGCGAACCCGCCGCTGGCGGGCTCGCCCGCGTGCTTCCCCAACGCTTGTTTGGCTAGGTCTCGACACTGCTCAACGAAGTCGAGGATATCGATTTCCATACCAACCTCGATTTCCTCGACTTCATCCTTCTAACCCGTGATATCAGCTGATTAGATCGCTCTTCAACAGAGCACGATCTTCGGTATCGATATCCGTAAGGTTACAAAGCCGAGTCAGAAGATGCTTCAAGGCGCGTGAGCGGTACTGATTTCCTTGTCGTGTGAGCCACAACGCCTCCGAATCATCGTACATCGGGATCGTCTCCCGCTGTTTGATCCATTTATCCAATACATCGGCTGTTCTTGTTTGAAGGCTCACGATCCAGTTGTCCCTGTTTTTCGAACTCTCCTCTTTCGGGATACGAAGCACATTATTGTCGACGTCTACCCATGACGGTGTCGCTCGAGCTACCTCGATTGGTCGTAATCCAGCATCCAAGCTTACGAAGACTAATGATGGAATCTTCCACCCGTTGGCACGATCCCAATCGTCAGGCGTAACCTCCGATTTGGGTTTCTCGAAACGCTGAGCTAAATAGATCCGCCAGCGCTCGCGTTCTTCGGGTGTAAGACTATTATACGATGGAATCGATCCATATTCGAGAGTGGCTTCACGAATTTTACTTCGTTCCTCACGAGTCAGAAAATCTCTCGGCTGGGACGAACCACCAGAATTGAAGCGGATATCTGGCTCCCACTCATCGAGTCCATGCTTGTGATGTCTCCACTTCAGCAGCATCTGAACTGCCTTCTGGCAGTTATCCTTGTGGGCGTTGCTCTTCTCCTCGTATGCCAATTCCTGCATCCACCCATCCGCGTGCTCGTGAGTTACATCAGCGACATATCGTCCTTCTTGCTCCCAGACCCACCGGTAAAACATGTCCATCCGGTATGCTCTAGCCCGCACTGTCTCGAAGGCATACCCATTGACTTTGTCTGGATTCTTCCCGAACGTGAGCAACCACTTGAGACAGTCCTCACGTTGGGACCGATAGTCAGATAGTTGACGTTCGTTGAGCAATTCTTCGCTTGGTTCCGTGACTACCGTGATACCGTCCAGATCGGTCATGATTGCCCCCTGAATCTTACATCGAATGTGATTGCCGGGGCAACAACATGAACCGCAAGACGGCGTCGGGGTAACACGGCTTCGATTACGTGTTTGCCCTGTGGCATCGTATTCACCTGAGGTTAGCCACGGACCAAAACCGCAAGACGAGAAAGGGATTGGGATGCTCCGACGGGGATTTGAACCCCGGTCATTGCCTCGAGAGGGCAATATGATTGGCCGGACTACACTATCGGAGCCCACGTCGCTTACACTCGCTCGTTACCCGCTGGACTGTTTAAGGGTTCCGTTTCGGCCCCGGGCTGTCGGGGACTGACACCCACGGAAGGCTCGTGATTGGGTCGGGAAATCGTTACAGCGGACCGCATCACTCGTCGAGGGGTGACTTGGCTGCCTCGGGCTCGTAGCCGTCGAGGCTGATGATGTTCTCGCGGCCGACGCGGAGCTTGCTGATCGTGCCTTCTTCTTCCATATCCGAGAGGAGCATACTGACTTTGGATTTCGACCAACCGGTCTCGTCGACGATGTCGACCTGTTTCATCCGCCCACCGTTCTCGCGGATGAGGTTGACGACGCGATCCTCGTCGGTCATGAGTTCCTCGGTGGCGACCGGCTCCGGCTCGGGAGCTACCGACGGAGGCTGTTCGTCTGTGCCGTCGTCGTTCGAGTCGGCGGTCGATCCACCGTACCGGTACCAGGCGAGCGCACCGCCGAGACCGAGAACGGCGACGAGTCCGGCGGCGAGCGGCCAGGCTGACGCGTCGTCCTCGTCGTCACCGTCGGTCGTAGTCACGTTGTCGGTGTCGTCCTCGGGTGGTTCGAGAACGACGCGGGGTTGGCCGTCGTGGAAGTCCCGTTCCCCGCTCCAGGAGACGGATGAACTGTCCTCGAGCGACGGGCCGGTGTACTCACCGTCTGGCGTCGTATCGGCGAGGACGAGCCCGTCACCCGGTTGGATAACGAGTGACTGGCTTGGACCGATGTAGAGTCCGCCGTCGAAGACGTCCCCAACGACGACAGTCTCGTCGTCGGTGGACGCGAAGTTTGTCCACGTGAACGACATCTCGACGTAGCCCATGGCGTTGGGTCGGTAGTCGACCCCTGCGGTCCGGTTGAACTCGGTCGCGTCCATCTCGCGATCGGTTTCGGCCGTTCCGGTGTCGGCCAGTCCCTGCGCCTGTTCGGTAAAGCGGACGTAGAAGTCGGTTTCCTCTTCGGTGAACTCCTCGGCGAACTCCTCGAACGCGCTGACTTCGTCGTCGTCGAGCAGCCGTTCGTACCGGAACGTCCACGTCGCGTCTCCGTTTTCGTGGACGGTTATCTCGAAGGTCGTACTATCGAAATCCTGAGACGTCTCGTCCTCGGGGGCGGAGTACTGCTCGAGGCGGTCTCCGGTGTCCCGGGTATCACCGGCAGCTGGCTGGTCAGTCACAGCGGCCGAATCCGTGGCAAGAACCACACCGCCCGAGATAGCGACGAGTACGACGACGACGGCGAGTCCGACCAGAGCCGACCGATACATTCGTTCTACACTACGTGGCACAGCTAAAAGAGCTTGTGAATCGAAGACGACACCGTCACGGACGAGTATATGTTTATATTACGATAATAATAGCTCGTTACCGACGGAGCATCGACGCGGGGTCATCACGACGGCCTCGACTTCGACACGCACAAAGTGAGCGACGCCATACCGACCGTCATGATCACCAACCTCGCACAGGGGGTTAACGCGTTCACGAGTAACGTCTTCCTCGTCGACGGTGAACGAACCGTCCTCGTCGATGCGGGATCGAACTTCGACGTCGTTTCACGCGTTCGCGACCGCGTCGACGACCTCGAGGCCGTCGTGATGACCCACACCCATCCCGACCACGTCGGAAACCTCCCGGAAGTGAAAGATGCCTTCGACGTCGACGCGTGGGGATACGACCGGTCCCAGTCCGGGATCGACTACGCGATCGAAGACGAAACGGACGTCCAGCTGGGCGACGACGAGTACGTCGCCGTTCACACGCCAGGGCACAAAGACGACCACCTCTGTTTTTACTCTGAAGCTGCGAGCGTGCTCTTTGCCGGTGATCTGGTCTTCCAAAACGGCAGTTTCGGTCGGACCGACCTCGAGGAGGGCGACCGTGCGACGCTCGTCGAGAGCATCGACCGCGTAACGGAGCTGATCGACGGGGACCTCTCGGAGCTACACGTCGGCCACGGTCCGAGCGTCACGAACGAGCCCTACGATCACGTCCAGCTCGCGGGGCAGATGGCCCGCCAGATGTAAGACTCGAGAGCCCGCCGGACGGAGAGACAGCACGTTCGTGGATAGTTCGTGTCCTGAAAAGGACAACGTTTACACTATCGTGTGCGCCGTATTCGACTATGCGAGAGAACGTACTTCTGATTGGCGGAGGCGGGCGCGAACACGCCATCGCCCGTGCACTCGAGGACAGCGAGGCGCTACGCGCCTCGAGCAGTCGGACTGCGTCCGACGACAGCGAGGCCGACCTCTACGCCTGTGCGAGCAACCGCAACCCTGGTATCGCACGGATCGCCTCGGGCTTCGAGACGCTCGAGGAGACCGATCCCGAGGCGGTCGTCTCCTACGCCGAGGAGGTCGACGCGACGCTCGCGGTCGTCGGTCCCGAGACGCCACTCGAGGCGGGTGTCGTCGACGCCCTCGAGGATGCGGGCGTCTACGCCTTCGGCCCGCGGGAAGCCGACGCCCGCATCGAGACGGACAAGGCCTTCCAGCGGCGGTTCATGGCCGAGAACGACGTGGCGGGCTGTCCCGACTACGAGGTCTTCGACGACACCGAGGCCGCCTGTGAGTTTATCGACGAGTACGACGGCGACCTCGCGATCAAGCCCGCCGGGCTCACGGGTGGCAAGGGCGTCAAGGTCATCGGCGACCAGGTCACCGCCGAAGAGGGCAAGGCGTACATCCGCGACTCGGAGTACGACCGGATCGTCCTCGAAGAGCGGCTAGTCGGCGAGGAGGTCACCATCCAGGCGTTCGTCGCAAACGGCGACGTCAGGACCACACCCGCCGTTCAGGATCACAAACGCGCCTACGAGGGCGACGAAGGACCGAACACCGGCGGCATGGGGAGTTACTCTGATGCGACCGACGAACTCCCGTTCATGACCGCGGACGACTACGAGCGAGCCGTCGAGATCATGGAGGCGGTCGTCGACGGCCTCGAGGACTACCGGGGCATCCTCTACGGCCAGTTCATGCTCACCGCCGAGGGGCCAAAGGTCGTCGAGTTCAACGCCCGCTTTGGCGACCCCGAGGCGATGAACACCCTCCCCGTCCTCGAGACCGACTTCCTCGACATCCTGGTGGCCGCCCGAGACGGCGAGCAGTTGCCCGACCTCGAGTTCAGCGACCAGGCGACGGTCTGTAAGTACGCCGTACCGGAGGGGTATCCGACGGACCCGAACGCCGGTGCGAAGGTGCGGATCGACGAAGAGAGCGTGGCGCGGGCAGCCCGCGCCACGGATAACTCGAGCGGCGATGAGCCGCGAGAGAGCGCTGGCGATGCGCGGTTGTTCTACGCCAGTGTCGACGAACGCGACGACGGCATCTACACGACGACGTCGCGATCCTTCGCCGTCGTCGGCCTCGCCGATACGATCGCCGACGCCGAGGAGATCGCCGAGGACGCCCTCGAGGCCGCCGGCGAGGAGGGACTGCGGATGCGCCACGACATCGGTGAGGAAGGACTCGTTCAGCAGCGAATCGACCACATGAACGAGCTTCGCGGCGAGTAGGGTCGGTTCTCCCCCGTCACGTTCACCACAATCCGTGACTGCATCTGGGACGGTCGACCCTCCTCATGTCGGAACTATCACCTGCCCACGAGAATGACCCATTTATATGGGAGACGCAGCCTCGAGCGAACCTGCCGGTCCCGGTGAGCGGGTATACATCGCTCTCGGCGTCGTCTGTGCAGTGGTCGCGGTGTACGTCTACCCGATCGTGTTCGGGCCGGCGGCGATCTACTTCGGGGGTCGACTGTACGGGCACGGCTCACAGCCGACCGGCGTGATGGTCGCCTCACTCGGCGTTCTCGGACTGTTTCTGGGACTCCTGTACGGTCTTAGTGTTCAATAACGACGACTCGTTCAATTCTGGATCAGATCTGTTCCGGGGGCTCGGACTGGAACCGCTTTGCGACGACGACGAAGATCCCGATCACCACCAGGTACAGTTGCCAGCCGTCGACGGCGATGGGGGCCCGCCGGTCGACAGGTCCGGGATCCGGATCCGGCGTCGGATCGGCGGGCGTGGCGACGTGAGTCTCCGCCCTCGAGGCCCCGTCACCGACGCTGACGTCCTCGAGGTCGACGACCGTCTGGACGAACCCTTCCTCACTCGAGAGGTAGGCCTCACCCTCGAGGCGGAAGAACTCGTCGTGGAGCGGCCAGAGAGCGTTGATGCCGTCGAGGTGGGCCCAGTCGAGTGCCAGATGGGCGAAGGTGTGGACGAACAGCGCGACCCACGCCACGTGGACGCCGTACTGACCGAACCGACCCCGGAGCCACGACTCCGACCGGCGGGTGTCCCACCACAGCGCGGCGGCGACGACAGCGGTGAACACGTAATTGTGCAGGAAAGTGCGGTGTGCGCCTGCCATCACCCATCCCGCGAGGGCGTCGGCTTCCGGGAGGAGAAGGGCGGCGACGATCACGAACAGCGCCTTTCGGTCGTAGTACCGTCCGAGGAGGCCAGCAGCGAGCAGCAATCCGAAGCCGACGTGGACGGTCGAGGCGGGCATCACCGATCACCTATCGCCCTCGAGTGTGTACTTCGCCGGCACCGCCGCGATGGCGGTTACCACGGTGACGAGTTGCCAGCCCGATTCGACGAGACGGAGCCGGCGTTCGCTATCGGCCGGGTTCGCCCCGTCCGGCGTCGGGTTCACCCAGGTCTCGACGTGGTGGGTGCTCGGCCGTCCGGTCGTCTCGAGGGCGAGCCACCCCTCCCCCAGGTCGAAATAGGTCTGGACGACGCCCTCCTGGTTCGAGAGGACGAGCCGGCCTGAGACGACGTAGTAGCGATCGACCAGCGGATAGAGCAGGGCGACCCCGACGGAGGTACCGAGGTCGAGAGCGATGCCGGCGACGACGAACGAGGCGAGAGCGACCCACGCGACCCGGACGCCGTAGAAACCGTATCGGTCCCGGAGCCACGACGTCTCCCGGCGTTCTGTGTCCCAGTAGAGGACGCCACCGACGACGGCAGCGAGGAAGACGGAGTGAAAGGCCGCGTTCGTCGCCTCGGGGACGAGGAGACTGACCGCGACGTCGAGGTCGGGAAGGGCGGCCGCGAGTCCGACGGTCGCGATCGAACGCCGATCGAACGCGACGCCAAGGAGAGCAACCCCAAGAAGGACGCCGACGGCGACGTTGACGAGCGTCGGTGCCATAGGCGGAGATTCACTCGAGTCGCCATAAGCCTCCGGGCCACATCCGTACGGCCCGTTCGCGTAGGTTCTTGTGTTCTCGCCGCGAACGTTCTGGGCAGTGACAGACGACGGACCCTCACGACACGACCGCGTGACCTGCCATCCGACGCCCGGTTCGGCCAACTCACTTTCTCACTGGACCAGCGCCCGCCATCCCCTGCGGGTGGCGATCAACTACGTCGTCGTCTGGCTCGTGCGAATCTCGCCGAGTCTCCGGCTGAAACGCTGGCTCCTCCGACAGATTGGCGTCACCGTCGGTGACGGGGTCTCCTGGGGCCTCGAGGCCACGCCGGACGTCTTCTGGCCCGAGCTCATCACCCTCGAGGACCACGCGGTGATCGGCTACGACGCGACGATCCTCTGTCACGAGTTCCTTCAGGACGAGTACCGCACGGGTGAAGTCGTCGTCGGTGAGCGAGCGATGATCGGCGCCGGCGCGATACTCCTTCCGGGCGTCGAGATCGGCGAGGGCGCAAGCGTCGCAGCCAACTCGCTGGTCACCCGTGACGTGCCCCCCGGCGAGACGGTCGCCGGCGTGCCCGCGACACCGATGCAGTCGCCGGACGACACGGAGACCGACGGGTAGCTCCCGTCGTCTAGACGACCCCCTCGAGCACCGACGCGCCCGCGACCGAGGCGACAGTGATGAGGACGGTCCAGACGGCGATGGAGACGGTCATCCAGGCGAACGTCGAGCGACCGCGTGCGCCCAGGCCGAGTGCGAGGACGGCCGCGAGGTGGACGCCGGTGACGATTGGCCCGAGAAGCGCCAGCCCGGGGAGTCCGTAGGCGTTCCAGATGCGCCTGGCTCGAGCGTATCTCGCCGGTTCCTCGCCGTCCCGGCGACTGGCGAGCCAGGCGGCAACCCGCCGGTGAGCGAGCACGATGGCGTATATGGGAACGACGTTCCCGGCGAAGGCGACGACGGCGACGACGGCGGGATCGAGACCGAGCGCGACGCCGATCGGGACCACGACGAGCACCTCAAGCCACGGGATCGCAGCGAGGACGAATACGAGCAGGTACTGCCAGGGGCCGCTTGCGGCGTCGATCAACTCGCGAGCGCGTGCGTCGACGCCGCCTTCGAGGAGAGAAGAGAGCGGGAGTCCGATCACAACCGAGTCGAGAACGGCGAACACGGGAGAGCTACAGCGACGGCCAGGCTTTCCGGGCGCGGTTCCAGGAGGTGAGATCGGCGACCCAGCGGGCGGCGATGAACTTCTTCAGGTTCTTCGCGGGCAGGCCGCCGAACGTATCGACGGGCAGCAGCTTGACGTCGTGGGCGACGGCTTTCTCGCCGACGGAGATGACGGTTCCCTTGTCGTCGTGTTCCCAGGTCTGCAGTGGGCGGTTCTCGATGACGCGGGCGATGTTCTCGCCGGCGACCTCGGCGGCCTGCCAGGCGGCCTGTGCCGTCGGCGGTGCCGGCTGGCCACCCTGGTCGATGATCGCCGAGTCGCCGATCGCGAACACGCGCTCGTCGCTGGTCTGGAAGTTCGCCTCCGTGTTGACGCGGTTGTGTTCTTTCGCGAGGTCCGCATCCTCGAGTGCGTCCCGTCCCGTAATGCCGCCGGTCCAGACGAGCACGTCGTACTCGAGAGAGTCGCTTTCGTCGAACTCGATGGCGTCATCGGTGGCTTCGGTGATCGGGTCGTCGGTGTGGATCCGGACGCCGGCCTTCTCGAGCAGATCGCGCAGAGCCTGCTGACACTCCGGATCGTTACCGGGGAAGATCTCCTCGAGAGCCTCGACGAGGTGGATCTCGATGGGAGCGCGGTGTTCGTCGCGAAACTCGGCGATCTCGCCGGCGATCTGGATGCCCGAGAGGCCGGCACCGCCGATGACGATCTGGGCGGGTTCGCCACGCGTCGCATCCTGACTCGCGGCCGTGATAGCGTCGTGGATCTCGAGTGCGTCGTCGAGGCTTTTGAGCGTTAGCGCGCGTTCTTTCAGACCTGGAATGCCGTAGAAGGCCGTCTGGCTGCCCAACGCGACGAGGACGTAGTCGTACTCGACGTCGTCGCTGTCCTCGAGAGAGACGACCTGGTCGTCGACGTCGAGACCCGTAACGCGGTCGTGGACGAACCGGGTCGCCGGATCCGCGATCTCCTCGATCGGGATCGTGATGTCGGACCGGACGGCCGGATCGCGAACGACGCGGTGGGATTCGTGGAGAACGAGGTGATAGTCCGTTTCCGAGATCCAGGTCAGTCGGGTACTACCGCCGAGCTCGGATTGGAGCTTCGCGATTGCACCGGCGCCGGCGTATCCGGAACCGAGAACGACGACGTTCTCTGTCATAGGGGACAGTCCGCTAGCCTCTGATACAAAGGTGTTGAAACGCTGATGGCCGTGTGTGCCGTTCACACTCGCTCTCGGCCGTGTTCGTGGTTGCACGTTCACGCACGCCGACCTGTCGAGACCGCGCTGTCTCGTCACAGAATGCGCTTTCCGAGCGCGCTCGCGGCGAGTTCGACGGCCAGGCTCGCGGTCTCGTTTGCCTCGTCGAGGATCGGATTGACCTCGACGACGTCTATCGAGCGCAGGATGTCGTCGCGCTCGTCTCGCCTCGAGATCGCCTCGAGAGCGGTGTGTGCCTCCCGATACGTGACGCCGCCCCGAACAGGCGTCCCGACGCCGGGGGCGGTCCGGGGGTCGAGCCAGTCGAGGTCGAGGCTGACGTGGACGCCGTCGGTATCGTCGGTTGCGATCGCGAGAGCGTCCTCGACGACGGCGGCGATCCCGCGTTCGTCGATGTCGCCCATCGTAAATGCCGTCACGTCGCTGTCGCGAACGCGTTCGCGCTCTTCCCCGTCGAGACTTCGAAGGCCGACGTAGACGGTCGATTCCTCCCGGACGCCGGCGGTGTG
Organism: Natrialbaceae archaeon AArc-T1-2; assembly: GCF_030273315.1. Classification (NCBI taxonomy): domain Archaea; kingdom Methanobacteriati; phylum Methanobacteriota; class Halobacteria; order Halobacteriales; family Natrialbaceae; genus Natrarchaeobaculum; species Natrialbaceae archaeon AArc-T1-2. The sequence goes on from NZ_CP127174.1 coordinate 2,511,587, forward strand.
GGCCCACTCGAGGTCCGCGAAGATGCCCTCGCCGAGGACGGCTCCGAGACCCATCCCGTGGACGTTCCCGCTCGGCGAGGTCTCGGGCGTGTTACGGTCGGCGTGGGCGTCGAACCAGAGCACGCCCACGCCTGGATCTGCCTCGCGTGCGGATCCCCGTATCGTTCCGATCGACAGCGAGTGATCGCCGCCGAGGACGAGCGGGAACGCACCGTCCTCGATGATCTCTGCGACCCGATCGTCGAGGCGAGTACAGACCGCCTCGATCTCGCGGAGGTACTTCGCGTCGCCTCGCTCCGGCGGACGCGCGTCGGGGTCGCGTTCCTCGGGACTGGGGACGAACAGGTCACCCGCGTCGACGGGTTCGACGCCGGCGGCCTCGAGTTCGTCCGCCAGCCCCGCGTACCTGATCGCCGACGGTCCCATATCGACGCCACGGCGGTTCGCGCCGAGATCCATCGGCACGCCGACGATTCGAACCGGTCTGCTCATGGGTCGAGTACACCGGTCGGCCGTTTAGTTATACTGCCGGACGTGAGTCGTGAAAAGATTCTCGCCGCTCTTGGGTGGCGAGAACCGTCACACAGTTACGTCCGATAGTATTACCCGGCGGGATCACTCGCCGTTTCGCTTGCCGATCCAGTCGGCGAACCTTCCCTCGAGTAGCGTCTCCGTCTGGCGGTCGACGTAGGCCCGTTGCATCCCGGTGATCGCCGCCGCGAGCGAGTCGCCCGATTCGACGCGACGGGTCACTTCCTGATGTTTCCAGCCGGCCGGCGTCACGCCCTGGCGCACCCGCCGGCGGAGCGGATAGAGATACTTCGCTGCCTCATCGTCGGTCAGTCCGCGATTCGTCAACCCGTCTTCGGCGTGAGCGAGCAGGTCCTCGTAGATGCGCTCGCGATCGGTCGTCTCCTGGCCGTCGTTCGTGATCCAGGTCAACTCGGCCTCGAGGCCCTCCCGCATCGCGGCGTAGAAGTTCTCCCTGGCGAGGCTCCACTCGAGTTCGACCACGGGGTGTTCGAGTCGGGTCAGGCTCTCGAGCAAGCCGGCGAAGGCGGCCTGGACGGCGACCGAATCTCGGACGGTCGGCTGGGCGGGGACCGGCCGAAACTCGATCCGGGCGTTGGCGGCCGACCGCGTGGGACCGTCGAACACCGGCCGGACCCACCGCCAGTACGTGCCGTGTTTGCGCCGGAAGTGAGCGAACTCGTCGTCGAACCGGTCGCCAGCCGTGACCGGCATCGGGACGAGCGTGTCGTCGGCGGCAATCCGATCGACAGCCTCCTCGACGCTCTCTAGGTCCCGCGGAAACCGGACCTTGCCGGCTCCGGTCGACGGATCGTTCAGCACGGTTTCGAAGACGCTGATCCGGTGTTCCATCCATGCCTCCTCGAGGACGCTCTCGGCCGTTGCGTCTTCGTCGTAACAATCCGGCGGGAAAAACGGCGAGTTCACACAGACTGCGAGCAACGGTCCGGCGATCCGAACGGCGTAGTTGAAATACGCCGGGAGGTCCTCTGCGTGAGGCACCTGGTAGTGGGGCTGGATCGACGTGATGAGACTCTCCGGCATCACCGTCTCTGCCGACAGCGAGACGTTCGGCGCGTCGATCGTCATCCCCGCGGTCTGGGCCTGCTCGGTGTTCGCCATCGCGTGATAGCGCGCCGCGGCGCTCATGTTCGTCGCGATTCGGATCGTCCGTCCATCCGCGGTCTGTTCGACGCTGTCGGTCAGATACTCCCGGGCGCGTTCGCCTGCCGGCGGGATCGTCCACAGTCCGTCGCTGACCAGCCACATTCCCTCGGTGTGAGTGACCTCGAGTGCGGTCTGGAGGCGGGACTTGACTTCGGACTCCTGGGCACGCAGTCCGTGGGCGTTCAACGGCTGCGGACTGGTCGTCATCTCGGCGTTGTGCAGCCCGAGTTCCTTCTCGAAGCCGATCAACTCGAGCAGCCGACGCGGGACCCGCCGTAGCGACCGATCGTCGGCGTCGGTCGCGTAGAACTCGTACTCGAGGCCGACGATCGCCTGCGGGTTGTCGAAGACACCGTCCCGGACGTAGGCTTTGATCGTCTCCGCGTCGTCCTCGACGCGCTCTTGGAACGACGCGGCGTCGACGGCGAGGACCTCCGCGACGCGCGACGCCAGCACCTCCTCTGTCATGCCCGCCAGTGACGGGGGGAGGCCCTTTAAGCCCCCGGGCTCCGACCGAAGTCGGATGCGTTTTCATGTCCGCGGTACTCACACGGCACATGAGCGATCTCGAGATCGAGACGCCGATCCTCGACGACCATCTGCACCTCGATCCCGACAACGGGCGCGGACTCGAGGCGGTCGAAGACTTCGCGGACGCGGGCGGAACGCACCTGTTCGTGATCAACAAGCCGTCCTGGCAGTTAGGCGTCGACGCCGACTGCGGGGAGGACTTCCGGCCCGTCTTCGAGCGCACGATCGAGGTCGTCGAGGCGGCCTCGGAGATCCTGCCGGGACGGGCCTGGCCGATCCTCGGCGTCCACCCAGCCTGTATCTCACAGCTCGTCGGCGGCCGGGGCTACACCCCCGCCGAGGCCAGCGAGGTCATGCAGGAAGGCATCGACGTCGCCGCCGAGTACGTCGATCGCGGGGCGGCACTCGGTCTGAAGTCGGGCCGGCCCCACTGGGACGCCCCCGACGACGTCTGGGCGGCCTCGAACGACGTCATGCGACGGGCGTTCGAGCGCGCGGGCGAACTCGACTGTCCCGTGCAACTGCACGCCGAAGAGAGCGAAGAGATGACCGAGGTGATCGAGTGGGCCGAAGACGCCGGACTCGCCGCCTGCCGTGTCGTCAAACACTTCGCGGGCGGCAAACTCGAGGGACCGATCCCGAGCGTGATCAGCATGAAAGACGAACTCGAGGTCGCCACAGAGCGCGGCGAGCCGTTTCTCATGGAGACCGACTTTATCGACGACCCCGACCGGCCGGGCGCGGTGCTCGGACCCAAGACCGTCCCGCGGCGAGTCTCGTGGCTGCTCGAGGAGGGCCACGAGGACGCCGTCCGGAACGCACACGTCGAGACGCCACGGCTGGTCTACGACGTCGACACCGAGGCGACGCTCGAGTAGCTCGAGTCCGCATCTGTCGCGAAACCGCTCAAGTACCACGGTACGGGCCGAATTTCCCACAGAACCGAACGTTCAGCGCTCCTACCGGAGTGTAACGACGTTTTCGGCAGCACACAGGTAGAGAAAGGCATTTCACGCGGCCGGTGTAGGTCCCTGTATGAGCAATCCCCCCACCGAGTTCTACTCGGCGGAGCGCTGGCAGAACTGGATCGACCGTATCGACGACGAGGAGATCGATCCGGAAGACGAAGACTCCGCACGACTCCTGTTGAATCTGCAGGACGACACTGCTATCGCCGTCGCGAAGATCGTCTCGGCCTACGACGACGACATCATCGATCAGGACGACGCACTCGAAGAGATCGCCAAGGTACGTGAGATCGTCTTAGACGAGGTCGAGATCGACGACGAGGAGAAACGGATGCTCGTCGACGGCGTCCAGACGAGTCTCGTCTGCGTCTTCTTCGCCGCCGAGGAGTACGTCGCCGGTGGCCCCGCCGAAGAGGGAAGCGTCAGCGACTATCTCGGGGCAGCAGCCGACGCCGAGGCCGAAGAGGACTTAGACGCCGCGCTCGGGTACGCCGCCCAGGCCGGAACGCGCATCATCGACGGCGAGGAACTTGATATGACGATCGCGGAGGAACTCGAGTACGGACTCGTCACGGAGTGGATCAACGGACTCGACAGCCTCCAGAGCGCGATGAGCGATCCGGAGGTCGTCGAAGAGGACGACGAGTGAGACAGGGGCAGGAACAGGGGACGTTCTCGACGGCAGTCCGTACACGGTCGGAAGAAGTCGGGACGAGTCTCGACCATCTGCTCGGTCGAGAATCCACACTGTGGTTCGAGATGAGGTGACGTGACGGCCAGTCGAATACGCTCACGTCCAGACGCGAAGACACGCCGTCGAACAGAAGTGCAACTCGATGGATTTGTTCGACTCGCCGTCGACGTAAGTCGTGAGCGTGTACGCGATCTCGTCGTCCGACGTACAGTTGTCACATCTCATAGGCGAGCAGTCGACGAGCGGTATCTTGAGTATACCGTGGTTACTTTGGAAACGAACGATTAACGCGGGTCGAGAAACGGAATAGAACAGAACAGAGACGCGGACGAAACGCCGGCGAGCCGACCGGAGACGGAACTTAGGCGGGCGTGCTCTCTTCGGCCTCGAGTAACTCGTGGTAGCGGTTCCGGATCGTAACTTCGGAGATGTTGGCGACCTCGCTGACCTCGTTTTGGGTCACTTTCTCGTTGGTCAACAACGCGGCGGCGTACACGGCAGCAGCCGCCAGGCCGACCGGCGACTTCCCCGAGTGGACGCCACGTTCTTTCGCCGTCTCGAGCAGCGCACGGGCGCGACGTTCGGTCTCGTCGGGAAGGTCGAGTTCGCTCGCAAAGCGCGGGACGTAGCTCACCGGATCGGCGGGTTTGACCTCGAGGCCCAGTTCGCGGATCACGTACCGGTAGGTGCGGGCGATCTCGTCTTTCCCGACGCGGCTCACTGCTGCGATCTCGTCGAGGCTGCGGGGGGTGCCGGCCTGGCGGGCGGCGGCGTATAGCGACGCCGTCGCGACGCCTTCGATCGAGCGACCCGGTAAGAGGTTCTCATCGAGTGCACGGCGGTAGATCACCGAGGCGGTCTCGCGGACGTTCTCGGGGAGGCCGAGTGCGCTTGCCATGCGGTCGATCTCGCCGAGTGCCTGTTTCAGGTTGCGCTCTTTCGAGTCGCGCGTGCGGAACCGTTCGTTCCAGGTGCGCAGGCGCTGCATCTTCTGTCGCTGGCGGTTCGAGAGGGTCTTGCCGTAGGCGTCTTTGTCCTGCCAGCCGATGTTCGTCGACAGCCCTTCGTCGTGCATCATCTTCGTCGTCGGCGCACCGACGCGACTCTTCTCGTCTTTCTCGGCGGCGTCGAACGCACGCCACTCGGGGCCGCGGTCGATCTCGTCTTCCTCGACGACCAGCCCACACTGGCGACAGACGGTCTCGGCGCCTTCGCTCTCGAGACGACCGCCACACTCCGGACAGCGCGTTTGCTCATCGGAGGACTCGGTGGACTCCTCGTCGGTCGTGCGACGCTCACCGCTCCGCGTTCGGATCGGAGATTCTGTCATTGTATTGCAGCCAGGGCGGTGGAAAATTCTCTGACCAGCAATATATACGACCGAAACTCACTTAAAATCTTCGGTTCAACTGTAATGGGAGCGTGCCGCACCGGTGCTCGTTTCGCCCGTGGCTCGTCTGATGTGTCTCCGATCGGTTCGGTGGTATCGAAACCCTTACTCCCCGATGGCCGGTTCGTCAACGTATGAGCGACGACGCCGTAACTCCCGAGACGGTCCGCCACGTCGCGGAACTGTCCCGGATCGACCTCGATGAGGAGGAGGTCGACCGGTTCGCCAGCCAGTTCGCGGACATCCTCGAGTACTTCGAGACGCTCGATTCGGTCCCGGAAGTCGACCGTGAGGCCGACCTCGTAAACGTCATGCGTCCCGACGACGAACGCGACTCCCTCTCGAAGGAGGAAGCGCTCCGGAACGCCCCAGACAGCGAGGACGGCTACTTCAAAGGACCGAACGTCTCCTGATCATGTCGGCGAACATCTTCATCACCGAGACCGAACTCGAGGGTGCGGACGACGGACCGCTCGCGGGCACGACCGTCGCCGTCAAGGACAACATCTCCACCGACGGCGTCAGGACGACCTGTGGCTCTGCGATGCTCGAGGAGTACGTCCCACCCTACGACGCCACCGTGATCGAGCGCCTGAAGGAAGCGGGTGCGACGATCGTCGGCAAGACGAACATGGACGAGTTCGGGATGGGATCGACGACCGAAACCTCCTCCTTCGGTCCGACGGACAACCCGGCCGCACCGGGGTACGTCCCGGGCGGCTCCTCGGGCGGCTCGGCGGCCGCCGTCGCCGCCGGCGAGGCGGATCTCGCGCTCGGGTCGGACACGGGTGGCTCGATCCGGTGTCCGGCCGCCTTCTGTGGCGTCGTCGGTCTCAAACCCACCTACGGGCTCGTCTCCCGGTACGGACTGGTCGCCTACGGCAACAGCTTAGAGCAGATCGGTCCGTTCGCGGAGAGCGTCGAAGGTGCCGCCGAACTGCTCGACGTGATCGCGGGTCCCGACGACAGGGACGCCACCACGCGGGAGGACGGGGAAGATGCCGACTACGCCGGCGCGGCCGACGGCGACGTCGACGGCCTCGAGATCGGCGTCCCCACCGAGTTGCTCGAGGGAGCAGACGAGGGCGTCGTCGAGACGTTCTGGGACGCCATCGACGACCTCGAGTCCCAGGGCGCGAGCTACCACGAAGTCAGCCTGCCCTCGGTCGAACACGCCGTCGAGGCCTACTACGTGATCGCGATGTCGGAAGCCTCCTCGAACCTCGCCCGGTTCGACGGCGTCCGCTACGGCACCTCCGGCGGCTACGAGGGTAACTGGAACGAGGCCTTCGCCCAAGCCCGCGATGAGGGCTTCGGCGACGAGGTCAAACGCCGCATCCTGCTTGGCACCTACGCCCTCTCTGCCGGCTATCACGACAAGTACTACAAGAAGGCCCAGGACGCCCGCGCGTGGGTGAAACAGGACTTCGACGAGGCCCTCTCGGAGGCGGACGTCCTCGCCTCGCCGACGATGCCGGTCCCGCCGTTCGAACGCGGCGAGAGCCTCGACGATCCGCTGCAGATGTACCTCGCGGACGCGAACACCGTGCCGGTCAACCTCGCGGACCTGCCGGCGATCTCCGTTCCAGCGGGCGAGGCCGACGGGCTGCCGGTCGGGCTCCAGATCGTCGGCCCCGCCTTCGGCGAGGAGGAGATTATTCGAGCGGCGAGTGCACTCGAGTGACGTTGGTCACCGCCCGGCAGTGTCTCACTCCTCGTAGGCGAGATTCATGATCCACTGCGAGAAGGCGTCGCTGTTGGAATCGATCTCCTCTTCGCCGATAAACGGCGAGAGCATGTCGCCGGCCATAAGAAGCGTAAAGTCGAGGTCGCGAGCCGTCGGCGTGATGTAGTAGGTGTTGTGACCGTCGTAAATCGCCTCCTCGCGATCGACGAGCTCTTTCTCGACGAGCGATTCGACGATCCGACTTCCCTTCCGCGAGGAGACGTCGAGCTCTTTCCAGAAGTCGCTCTGGTGGATTCCGCCGGTCTCGCGGACGAGCGCGAGGCCGGCGCGTTCGTCCTCCGACAGTTCGGCTTCGATCTCCGCGACGCTCACGCGGACCACCTCGCGTTCGCGTCCGTGCTCGCCGCTACGGGAAGGAGTGCGTCCATGTGTGACTCACGGACGGCGACCTGCTTAAAACTGCCCTTCGAGGTCGACGTTGACGTCGACGCGCTCGTAGGTACTCCGACACGGCGGGCCGTCGGCGAACGCGTAGCCCGGATCGTCGCCGAGTACGATCAGCGACGAGGACGTCGTCCCGAAGCCGTTCTCGTGAAGACAGACGCCGTACTCGTGGTCGCCGAGCACCGACCGCGTGCGATCGAGCCACGGCTCGATGCCCTCGTCGGGTTCGGGCGCGAGAGCGTCCCGGACCGCCCGGGCGTTTTCGGCCTGCTCGGCTCCCAGCTCGGTCCGGCTCGCGGGGATCTCGACCCGGTCGTCGACGGCGACGTTGACGACGACGTGGACGCCCGGTTCGAAGTCGGTCCGTGCGAGCTCGCCGTCCCAGCCGAGCCAGACCGCTTCGGAGTCGTCCGCGACGACGAGGTTGAAGCCGGCGTACTCGTTCTCGGCAGTCGATCGCTCGACGGTTTGGACCGCCTCGCGGACGCTTTCACGCTCGAGGACGTCGGCGACCAGCAGTCCGCGCGAGCGCTCGCCGGCGAGGTCGACATCGTTCCAGCGGTTCGTGATTCCGGCGAAGAGCCCGTGTTCGTTGAACCCGATCCAGGTCCCGCCCGCCTTCGCGTCCCGGGGGGCGATCACCAGCGGCTCCTCGCTGTAGACGCCGGGGGGACGAGAGGGACGGTCACGGTATTCGTCGCGGTTGGCGGCGACGACGACCGGCGCGTCGTCGAAGACCCGCCACGCGAGGATGAGCGTGCACACGCTCGAGGGTAGTCACGACGCCCCTATATCAGTGTTGACCGCTCGCCGGCGTTCGAGTTCGAGGTCGGGGATGGACCGAAACGCCGACGCCGCGTTCAGTTTCCGCTTCCGGTTCCGTGAATCTGCTCGACTTCGGCTTCGATGTGTACTGAATCAGGAAAGTTCTGCGAGGCGATGTTTCGGGCGAGGTTGTCGTGACCGTGGATCTCGAGTTCGCGCGTGAAGACGGTGTAGCTCCACGAGGGGAACCGTCGTTCGTCGTCGGCGTGCAATCGGCAGTGCTGTGGGACGGTGAGGTCTTCGGGCGGATGCGAGTGCGGTCCTTTCAGCGCCGCACCTTTCTTCTCGGCCGTCGTCTTGATGTCGTCGACGATGCTATCGAGTGCGGCCCTGTCTCCGCTCTGGAGGGTAAGACGGGTGACGAACGTCATGGCTTGCTGTACACTCGTCCACGTCCGTGCCGTAAAAACCTGCTGAGACGCGCGTACGGCGGACGGGCAGTCCGATATTCTCTTAACGACTCATACGCTACGTTGAGTAATGGCAGTCGAAGCTACGAGCGCAGGCGCGATCCTCTTCCGCGACACGCGGGGCCGGCGCGAGTATCTTCTGCTCAAGAGCCGCCCCGGAGACTGGGAGTTCCCCAAGGGCGGTGTCGAAGGAGACGAAGAACTACAGCAGACGGCGATCCGCGAAGTAAAAGAAGAGGCAGGGATAGACCAGTTCCGACTCCTCGACGGCTTTCGCGAAGACTACGACTACGTCTTCGAGGCGAACGGCAAGACGATCCACAAGACCGTTCACCTCTTCATCGCGAAGTCCTACGAGGCGAGTGCGGAACTGTCGAACGAACATCGCGACCTGCAGTGGCGCGATTACGAACAGGCGGTAAACACCGTCACTCAGGACGGTCCGCGCGAGATCTTAGAACAGGCCCACGAGTATCTCGACGAACTCGAGGCCGACGGCGAGATCTGACCCGACGCCATCGGCGCTGACGGGGTCGACAGCAGCTGCTGTGTTCTGTCCCCGCGACGGTGTCAGCGTGACTCGAGCGCGCGAGCGTCGAACTCGAGTCGCTCGAGTCCGATCTCGCGGGCGTGGTCTATAACCGAGCGGTACTCCTCGGTAGTTACCTCCCGACCGATCTCCTCGTACCGTTGCTCGCGTGCGGCCTTGTAGTACGGCGTGTACTGGGCCATGACGTTGACGTAGGTCTCCGCCGAGAGCTCCTCGGCGACAAAGGAGAGCACCCGTTTCGCGCTCTCGACGTGATTCGGCATCACGAGGTGACGAACGAGCACCCCACCAGTTGCCAGCCCGTCGGCACCGATCTCGAGGTCGCCGACCTGGCGGTGCATCTCCCGTAGAGACGCTCTGACGTTCGTCCAGTAGTTCGGTGCCTTCGAGTACCTCGTCGCCGCGTCGTCGTCGCCCCACTTCACGTCGGGCATGTAGACGTCGACGATCCCCTCGAGTGCCTCGAGAATTTCGGGGCGTTCGTAGCCGCCACAGTTCCAGACGATCGGCAGGTCGAGTCCGCGTTCGTGAGCGATCCGGACGGCTTCGACCAGGTGTGGCGAGTGATGCGTCGGCGAGACGAAGTTGACGTTGTGACAGCCCTTCGATTGGAGTTCGAGGGCCATCTCGGCGATCTCCTCGGGCGTGGCGGATTCGCCCTGGGCCTCGTGGCTCGTTTCGAAGTTCTGACAGAACACACAGGTCATGTTACAGTTAGCGAGAAAGATCGTCCCGCTGCCGTGGCTTCCGCGGATGGGATCTTCCTCGCCGAAGTGTGCGAAGTGCGCGGAGACGGACGCGGTATCGTCGACTCGACACGCCCCGATCCGGCCGTCGGTTCGGTCGACGCCACAGTCGTACGCACAGAGATCACAGTCGGCGTATCGCTCCCACAGCGAGTCGGATCGGCGCTCGAACTCCGCCTCGGAGAGCGTTTGGTAGTTCGGAGTGGCGGGGTTGCCGGCGATCGAACCGCCGGATCCCGTGAATCGTCGCATGGACTGCCTACCCCGTGGACGAATTTGATCCTTTCGCCGCTAAAACGGTGTGTCACGGCTGGTTCGATCAGTCGAAGTGACTGTACGAACACCGAGAACCGACGGCCGAGACGAAACCGTCCTCGCTGTCGGTGTGGCTGCTCGAGTCCCGACGCGTCGGCCGATGCCACCAAACGTCTTTGGAACAGCGTTGATTGGGATCACCGACGATGTCTCAATCGTGATGGTCTCACGAGAACAAAAACGAAAAGGCGTGGCGATCTGTGAACGCTGTCAGTCGCCACACGCGGCCCGTATCTGGCCGAACGGACGGATCCATCTGATCGGATCCGGGACTAGTTGTACGTGCGGAAGTGACGACCTTCGGCTGGTGAACTGAACCTGCACGCGCCGAACGCTCTACAGCGGTACGACCGTCGACGATCGGTTGTGAATGCAAACCGCGTTTTCTAGCAGTATCAGTCCCGGTGGACGGTGACCGACTCGAGCAGGATGTCCTGGGCGGGGCGGTCGTTGGCGTCGGTCTTGGCCGAGCCGATCTCGCGGACGACGTCCATGCCGTCGGTGACCTTCCCGAAGACGGCGTGGCGGCCGTCGAGGTGTGACTGGGCGTCGAGCGTGATGAAAAACTGTGAGCCATTGGTGTTCGGCCCCGAGTTCGCCATCGAGAGGATACCCTCGTCGTCGTGACGGAGTTCGTCGTGGAACTCGTCGTCGAACTGGTAGCCTGGACCGCCACGGCCTGTTCCAGTCGGATCGCCGGTCTGGATCATGAAGTCGTCGATGATGCGGTGAAAGAGGACGTCGTCGTACAGGGGTTCGCCCTCGATCGTTTCGCCGGTCTCGGGGTCGGTCCACTCCCGCTCGCCCGTCGCGAGTCCGACGAAGTTCTCGACCGTCCGCGGTGCGCGCTCGTCGTAGAGTTCGACGTCGATGTCGCCTTTGCTCGTCTGCAGCGTCGCCGTGAGATCACTCATACGTCGGGCGACGACGGGATAGGTGAAAACGATGGTGGTATGAGTCGATCGACCGGGACGCGGATCGCCGTCGTATCGGCTGCTCCCTCACGTACATGTTCCTGGCCGTGGTCGACTTCCCCGTGAACATGAGTTCCGGAACGCACGCGACGGACGAGGTGACGCTCGCGACGCTTCCCTCTGGCGTCGCGGTCACGACGACCGTCCACACCTACGACGGGGCTGCTGACGGTCCGACGCTGTACGTACAGGCAGCCCAGCACGGTCGCGAGGTAAACGGGACCGAGCTCCTGCGGCGGTTCGATGAACGTTTCTCGCCCGCCTCGCTCTCCGGAACCGTGATCGCCGTCCCCGTCGCGAACCCGCTCACGTTCGATCGAGTCTCCTACACTACGCCCGAGATCTTAGACAGCGTCAACCCGAACATGAACCGCGTCTGGCCCGGCGACGACGCCGGGAGCCTCCACCAGCGAATGGCCGCGACGCTCTGGGAGTACGTCGTAAGCGCCGACGCCGTCGTCGACCTTCACACCGGCAGTCCCGACATGCTTCCACACGTCGTTTACCCGGACGGCGACGACGACGCCCGCACGCTTGCGGCGGCGTTCGGTACTGACCTCCTGCTCGCCGAGCCGGCCGGCGACGACGCGTCCGTGGCGTGGCATCAGCGTGGCTTCGACGGCAAGCTCCGCGTCGCCGCCGCGCGAGAAGGGATCACCGCGATCACGCCCGAGCTCGCCTACAACAGACGAATCCTCGAGGACGTCGTCGACGCCGGCGTCGAGGGGCTGTTCGACGTCCTTCGACAGGTCGGGATGCTCGAGGGCGAGCCGGCCGAGTGGGACGGGACGCTCGCGCACAACCACCTCGGTCAGGTTCCGGCGAGCGCCTCGGGGCTGTTCCGGCCGAACCCGTCGCTCGAGCTCGGCCAGCACGTCACCGAAGGTGTCGACCTCGGCACCGTCTACGATCCGGCGAGCTACGAGTCGCTTCAGCACGCAACGGCTGGCCGGGAGGGTATTCTGTACACGCTCACCCGCGAGGCGACAGTCGTCGAGGGGGACAAACTCGCGAGCGTGGCGGTGCTCGAGGTGTCGTAGTCACGCGAGCGCGTCTGCGAGCAGTTCGATCGGCGTCGGGGGACTCTCGCTCGCACCAGGGCGATGGGCGAGTTGCGTGCGACAGGACGCGCCGGGAGCGACGACCCGCTCGCCGTCGCTGCCGTCGACCTGGTCGTAGAGGATCGCAGCGATAGCGTCGCTCATCGAGGCGTGTTCGGCCTCGTAGCCGAAGCTGCCGGCCATCCCACAGCAGCCCGAATCGAGCGGATCGACCTCGTAGCCCGCTCGACGGAGGACGCCCACGGCGTGATGGTCTTTCGCCGTTGCCTTCTGGTGGCAGTGGCCGTGATACGTAAGCGAGTCCTCGACGGCGGCGAACTCGATTGCCTCGTCCAGTCGGAACGTATCGAGGTACTCACAGACGCCGTAGACGTTCCCGGCGAGGATGTGGGTGTCCTCGCCGGCGAGCAGATCGAGGTAGTCCGACTGGAACATGACCGCGTCGGAGGGCTCGATCACGACGACGTCCCACCCCTCCTCGATCAGCGGGACGAGTCCGTCGACGTTCTCGCGGGCGGTCTCGCGAGCCTCGTCGAGCAAGCCCTTCGAGAACGCGGGCCGGCCCGTATCGCCCAGTCCGTCGGGGACGGTGACGTGGACGCCCGCGGCCTCGAGGACGCACACGGCGGCTTTCCCGGCGTCGGGGTTGCTGTAGTTCGTGTACGTGTCGGGGTAGACGACGGCTGTGCGGTCCGCCTCGGCCTCGCTCATCCGCGAGCCGCCTCGCTTCGCGAACCAGTCACGGAACGTGTCGGCGTAGAAACGAGGCAGCGGCCGGTCGGCGTCGATCCCGACGGTCTTCTCGAGCAGCCAGCGCGCGCCGGGTAGCTTCGCCGCAGCGTTCGAGACAGGAGCGAACCGGCTCCCGAGCCGGGAGAGGTCGTGGACGTTCGCGAAGAGGCGATCTCGCACCGTCGCGCCGTTTCGCTCGTGGTACTCGTGAGTCACCTCGGCTTTGAGCTTGGCCATGTCGACCTCGCTCGGGCAGTCGATGGCACAGCCCTTGCAGCCGATACAAAGCGCCAGCACCTCCTCGACGAACTCGTCCGTGAAGGCCTCCTCCGGCGGGAGGTCGCCGCTCATCGCCTGTCGGAGAGCGTTCGCTCGCCCGCGAGTGCTCGCGATCTCCTCGCGACTCGCCCGGTAGGTCGGACACATCACGCCGCCGGTCGTTTCCTGCTCGCCCCGACAGCCGCCACAGCCGTGACAGAGCTCGACCATCCCCTGGAAGCCGTTGTCACACTCCCAGTTGAGTTCGGGCGAGAAGCCCGATTCGAACGCGTAGTCGGGCCCGAACCGGTGGTTCTCGGTCATGTCGGTCGGGTCGTCCTCGCGGAAGACGACCTGCCCCGGATTGAGCAGCCAGTCGGGGTCGAACGCCGTCTTCAGCGACTGGAAGGTCTCCCAGATCTGGTCGCCGTACAGTTTCCGGTTCCACTGGGTCCGGGCGCGGCCGTCGCCGTGTTCGCCCGAGACCGAGCCGTCGTACTCGACGACGAGGTCGGTGGCGGCGTCGGTGAGCGACTCCATGTCCTCGAGTCCGGCCTCCGTTTTCGTGTTCACGAGCGGCCGAATGTGGAGCACGCCCGGCCCGGCGTGGGCGTAGAAGCTGGCGTAGGTGTCGTGGGCCTCGAGGACGGCCTGGAAGTCGGCGACGAACTCGGGGAGGTTCTCCGGCGGGACGGCCGTGTCCTCGATGAAGGCGACGTGTTTCTCGTCGGTCGTCCGCGAGAGCAAAATCGGCAGCCCGGACTTGCGGAGCTTCCAGATCTTCGTGCGACTCTCGGCGTCGTGGGCCTCGAGCGCGTCGAAAGCGTAGGTGCCCGCCTCGAGGCTCACCCGCTCTCGCTCGGGATCGGGGTCGCCCTCGGGCTCGACGCCCGGACAGCGATCCGCGAGCAGGTTCGCGACCGTCCGTCTTCCGTCGGCGTCGTCCTCGGCGTAGAACTCGACGAGCAAGACGGCACCCGTCCCCTCGGGAAGCATCCGGGTCACGGGGACGAACTCGGCGCTGTCGCGCGCGAGGTCGATGAGCACGTCGTCTAACACTTCGACGGCCGCGGGATCGTGCTCGACGATCGGGGCGACGTCTTCCATCGCGTCGATGATCGTCTCGTAGGCGAGCAACGCCATCCCCTTCGTTTCGGGAACCGGCTCGAGGGCGACTGTCGCCTCGGTGACGATCGCGAGCGTTCCCTCGCTACCACAGAGCAGTTTCGCGAGGTTGACCGTCCCGCCGGACGCGTCCGGTTCGCCCGTGCCACGCGCTGCACCGCGGGCGTCCGCGACCAGCCAGTCGAGGTTGTACCCCGAGACGTTCCGTTTCAGGTCGGGGTAGACCGCCTCGATCAGGTCCCCCTCTTCGTCGAGGATACGGGCGACTTCGGCGTAGATCCGAGCTTCGAGGTCCGCCGTGCCCGCGTGCTCGCGGAGTTCCTCAAGGGTGACCTCGCCGAAGGTCGTGACGGTGCCGTCGGCGAGGACGACCTCGCACTCTTCGACGTAGGCGTCGGTCTTGCCGTACTGCAAGGAGTGTGCACCCGTGGAGTTGTTACCGATCGCACCGCCCAGCGCACTCTTATCGCCCCACGCCGGATCGGGGGCGAACTTCAGCCCGTGGGGGGCGAGTTCCTCGTTGAGTGACTCGAGGCGGACGCCGGGTTCGGCGGTCGCGGTCCGGGCGTCGGGATCGATATCGCACACGTCGTCCATATACCGGCTGAAATCGAGGACGACGGCCTCGTTGACCGTCTGGCCTGCGAGACCCGTGCCGCCGCCGCGCGGGAGTACCGGGATCTCCCGCCGGGCACAGTACTCCATCACTTCGACGACGTCGTCGGTCGACGTCGGGAAGACGACGCCGATCGGGGTAATCTCGTAGATGCTGGCGTCGGTGGCATACAGCTCCCTGGAGTATGAATCGAAGCGAACGTCGCCCTCGACGACGCGCTCTAGGTCCGCGACGAGTCCCGGCCGGTCGACGTCGTCGCTCCGGTAGTCGTAGGTGACGCGGTCGTCCTCCTCGGGCGGATGCGGCGGCCGGTCTGTTGCCATGGTGGTCTCGAGTCGGTTACCCGGAGGGATGCAAGCGGTCGGCAAAAGGTCGGCGGTTCGCGCTCCCGTCACTCGGTCGCTTGCCCGTCTTGCGTCCAATCCTCGAGCGCACGCAGTTCCTCGGCAACGTCGCCGATCGCCGCCGTCGGGAGCGTTCCACGTTCGGTGACGACGCCGGTGACGCAGTCTGCGGGCGTCACGTCGAACGTGGGGTTCAACACGTCGAGGTCGGCGTCGCCGTCGTAGACCGCTCCCCGGGAGCCGGACTCGAGGTTGACGTCCGTCCGGGTCGAGACCTTGTCCGTGGCGGCGACGGCGTAGACGGGAACGCCCTCGCGGGCCGCAGCGAGCGCCAGGACTCGCGTGCCGGTCTTGTTCACGACGCGGCCGTCGGGCAAGACGGTGTCGGCGCCGACGAGTACGCAGTCGATCGGTTCCCGCGAGAGGACGTGTGCCATCGCCGCATCCGTATGAAGCGTCACTGACCACTCGTCGGCGAGTTCCTCGGCGACGGCCCGCCCCTCACACAGGGGTCGGGACTCGGCGAGGTAGATTCGATCGGGGTCGGCGGCCGCGAGCGCCGCGAGAACCGTCCCCGAGCGCGAGAGCGTCCCAACGACTCCGCCGACGTGTTCGCTCGCGTTCGATGCGGCCGCCTCGTCGGCCTCGAGCGCGCGATCGATCCCCTCGAGTGCGGCCTCGTGGACGGCCGTCGCGTCCGCGCCGTCGGCTTCGGCCTCGGTCATCGCCCGGTTGACCCGGTTTCGGAGAACGGCCATCGAGGGACGAGCCTCGAGCAGTCGGCGTGCGAGTGCGGCGAGTTCGTCCCACTCGGCGTCGGTATCCTCGTCTCCGTCTCGCTCTCGGTCGTGGCGTCGCTCGCGAACCAGCAAGCCGGCCCGATCACGCAGGACCTCGAGGGCGCGGATCGAGAGGAATGCCGCGCCGTGGTCGTCGTCGGCCGCGATCGAACGGACGGTGGGCGCGACCCGTTCGTAGACCTCCCAGAGCTTCGGGACCGTCTCACGGTCGTCCTCGAGGATCGCCGTCGGCGAAACCCACTCGTAGTCGTCGTGTTCCTCGCTCAGAGTGACCTCGCGGGAACCACACTCGAAGAGAGACGGGTGGACGGCCCACTCCCGGCCGAGGTCAGGATCGTCGAACTGGACGGGCCGGGCCGAACGAACCAGCGAAACCTCGTCCTCGAGGCCGGTCTCTTCGGCGATTTCGACGCGAACCTGCTCGTCGGGTTCGCCCTCCGCGAAGCCGGAGACGCCGCCCCACCGGCCCGTGTAGGTGCCGACCGCGTCGCTTCGGCACAACAGCAGTACCTCGCCTCGATTGTGCAAGAACGCGGTGACGACGTGGGTCGGATCGTCGCGTTCGTGGCTCTCGGTCATACGCGAGGCGACGGGCGCTCGCGGGGAATCGCTTTCGGGGATCGACGCCGTACGGGCGACTATGCCACGAGTCGCGATACTCGGCGACACGCACGTTCCGTCCCGGGCCGACGAGATTCCGGCCTGGGTCGCGACCGAGATCGAACGCGCCGATCACGCGATCCACACCGACGACTTCGACTCGCCGGCGGCGTACGAACGGATCGACGCGCTCGCAGACGGCGACCTGACGGCCGCTCGCGGGAACATGGATCCCGCCTCGTTGGGGCTGCCAACGGCGACGACGCTCGAGGCCGGCGACGTCACCTTCGTCGTCACCCACGGCACCGGCGACCCCGCGGGCTGGTACGACCGCGTCGTAGCGACCGTCCACGAGCAAGCGGGGCCGGACGCGATCGGCGTCGCCGGCCACACCCACGAGGTGGTCGACGAGACCGTCGACGGCGTCCGGATCTGTAACCCCGGCAGCGCGACCGCGGCGAGTCCGGCCGACCGCGAGACGATATTCGTCGCCGACGTGGCGGGAGGCGACGTCGAACTCGAGTTACGGACCGGCTGACATCCTCCAGACGGCTAAAGCAGATGGGCTTTCGCCTCGATACCACTGTAACCGCTTCCGTTCCGATGAACTCTTCTTCGGTTTCGGTCAGTTTACTAGCTCTTATATACAGTTACGTGGACGAGCAGTTCATGTCCGAAGAGACGCCAGTTAGCCTTCGAATCGTCCGGGCGGTTGCTACACGCGAGGGTATCGATCCGGCGGAACTCCGGCCACCGCTTCACGACGTCGTCGACACGGACGCACTCGAGGCGCTGTTTGCCGACCCAGAGCGAGCCGGGACGGTCGAATTTACCTATCGCGGCTACGACGTCGCCGTCGAGCGCTCGGGCGACGTTCGGGTAACGGACGCGGATCTCGCTTCCAACGTGACCACGTCTCCGTCTTCGTCACCGTCGCAGGACGTCGTCGAAAACTGACTCATACGGACCGTTGTCCGTCTGTCCCGGCGCAACCGCGACCGTTCTGCGGGTGCACCGGGACATCGGTACAGCAATCCGTATCACTCCCCTCGGCTGTCGTCTCCGGTGACGGTGCGCTTTTGAGGCCGCTTTCCTACCTCCGAGTATGAAGCTACACGCCGTACCGGATCTGCCGGAGATCCGTCCCGGCGACGACCTCGCTACCCTCGTCGCCGACCGGGTCGACCTCGAGGACGGCGACGTCCTGACGGTCGCGAGCACGGTCGTCTCGAAAGCCGAGGGGCGGACCGCCGACCTCGCCGAGTTTCCCGCGAGCCCGCGAGCCCGCGAGATCGCATCCCGACTCGAGGCGATCACGGGCGAGCAAAAAGACCCCAGGTTCGCTCAGGCCGTCCTCGAGGAGAGTACCGAGTTACTGATGGAGGCTCCGTTCCTCCTCACCGAGACGCGGTTCGGCCACGTCGGCGTCAACGCGGGGATCGATCGATCAAACGTGCCCGAGCACGACCTGCTATTGTTGCCGAAACGCCCGAGCGAGAGCGCAGCGCGGATCCGTGCCGGGCTCCCCGCGGACGTCGCGGTGATCGTCACCGACACCTGCGGACGGCCGTTTCGACACGGTCAACGCGGCGTCGCGCTCGGCTGGGCCGGGATGCCAGCGAGCCGGGACTGGCGGGGCGAACGCGACCGCGACGGCCGCGAACTCGGCGTCACTGTCCAGTCCGTCGTCGACGAACTCGCCGCGGCGTCGAACCTCGTGACCGGCGAGGGTGCAGGTGGCACGCCCGCCGTCGTCGTCCGCGACTGGGCGTTCGGCGACCTCGAGGGCAGCGACGAACTGTTCCGGGAGGTCGAAACTGACTTCGTTCGCCAGGCGCTACGGGGGTGGCAGTACGAGCAATGACGGACTACGTCTCACCGCCCGACCGACCCACGCGGGCGATCGAACTCACGCCAGAACACCCTCCCGAGCGGATCGCGACCCTGGCCGCACGCGCCGAGGAAGAGGGGTTCGACGCCGCCTTCACGAGCAGTCACTACTTCAACCGCGACCCGTTCGTCACGCTGTCGCGGATGGCCGAGGCGACCGACGAGTTGCGACTCGGGCCGGGCGTCGTCAACCCCTACGAGTCCCACCCCGTGAGCCTCGCCGCCCGGACCGCGACGATCGACGAGATAAGCGACGGCCGCGCCCTCTTCGGTATCGGTGCCGGCGACCGCTCGAGCCTCTCGAATCTCGGCATCGAACGCGACCGGCCGCTCCGGCGCGTCCTCGAGAGCTTCCGGCTCGCTCGAAAGCTGTGGGCCGGTGAGACGGTCACCCACGAGGGAACGTTCACCGCTCGGGACGCCTCGCTGAACCTCCCGTCCCGCGAGATCCCGGTCTACGTCGGCGCACAGGGGCCGCACATGCTCCGGATGAGCGCGAAACACGGCGATGGCGTCCTCGTCAACGCCTCACACGAGCGCGACCTCGAGTGGGCCGCGGGCCAACTCGAACAGGGACTTACGGAACGGCCCGACGAGCGCGGTCCCTTCGAGTCACTGGCGTTCGCGAGCGTTAGCGTCGCCGCGACCGAGGACGCGGCACGCGAGGCGGCCCGTCCGCCCGTCGCCTTCATCGTCGGCGGCGCGGCCGAGCCGGTGCTCGAGCGTCACGACGTCGATCGCGAGGCCGCAGAAAGCGTCAGCGATGCCCTAGAGCGTGGCGATCTCCAGGAGGCGTTCGGGCACGTCACGCCGGCGATGATCGATTCGTTCTGTATTGCCGGGACGACGGAGACAGTCGCGGATCGGTTCGAGGCGGCACTCGAACACGTCGACGGGATCGTCGTCGGCTCGCCGCTCGGACCGGACCTCGACGAGGCGGTCGTCCGTGCGGGCGAGGCTCTCGAGCGAGCGACGGATTAACTCGAACTCGAGGTCACGAGGCTACCGAGTGCACCGAGCGTGAGCAGACCGAAGACGCCGACGCTGAAAATAATCAAAAGCATGCCGGCGGCGACCAGGATCGGCGCGAGGCCCTCGCCCATCGCGATGTCGGCGAAGTACTCGTTCATCTCGACGATGTTCTCGACGATGACGTTCAGCGCGATCGGGTTCATGTTCGCGGGTTGTAACCGGGAGTACTTGGCCGTGCCGGTCTCGTGGTCGGGGTAGAGACGACCCCGACCGTCGGTTCGGTACTCGTCGTTGACAGGTCAGCGCGTACCGTAATCACTAAGACGATGAGTTGCGGATTTCCGACACGAGGGGAGAGACAGATGTCAACGATACTCGATGGCGAGATGGAACAGCAAGGCGATCTCGAGTTGACCAGTCCCGCGTTCGACGACGGAGACGGAATGCCCGACTCGGTGGGATACGTCAACGAGAACGCGAATCCCGAACTCGAGATCTCGGGCGTACCGGACGAGGCCGAGTCGCTCGTGCTGGTGATGGACGATCCCGAAGCTCAGCCCGTCGCAGGCCACACGTGGGATCACTGGCTGGCCTGGAACATCGATCCCGACATCGGTACGATCCCGGAAGGGTGGGACGCCGACGGCGCGGTCGAAGGCTACAACGACTACGTCGAACAGGGCTACGGCGGCCCGTCGCCACCGGAGGGAAGCCACGACTACCGGTTCAAGCTCGTGGCGCTCGATACCGAACTCGAGACGCCGGCAGAGACCCGCAAGGCGCGGCTGGGCTCGACGATCGCGATGGAGGCAACGGTGCTGGCCTCGACCCAGCTCGTCGGTGCGTACGACGCCGAGCAGGGAACCGCCTTCTGACCGAGGGTGACGAATCACAGCCGAACGACGACTCGGCCGAGCGACCGTCCGAAGCCGTCGAGCCGTCCGTCCCGACGGCCGCGTACGGCGAGTACACCTGCAAGCGCTGTCAGACGACCGTCGAGCGGGGCTGGCGAGACGAGGAGGAGAAGGGATACGTCTGTTCGAGCTGTGAATCGTGGTAACCCGTCCAGAAGCTTTATGCATACCACGGGACTTTGTTCACATGCAATGGCGAAAGGTACGGTCGCATTCTTCAACGACACTGGCGGTTACGGCTTTATCGAGAGTGACGATGCGGACGAGGACGTGTTCTTCCACATGGAGGACGTTGGCGGTCCGGACCTCGAAGAGGGTCAGGAACTCGAGTTCGAAATTGTCGAAGCGGAGAAGGGCCCGCGCGCGACCAACGTCGAGCGCCTGTAAGACGGCCCAGTAGAGGTATCGTTTTCCGATCGCTGCGTCGATAGCGTAGCGACCCGTTTCTCGAGCCGGCGTTCGTGATCGAGTGCGGGAGTGATACGGGTTGCTGTCGAGGGTCAAGTTTCAACCGTGTGGTCGTCGTAGGTCCGTCGCCACCCGAACCCGAGTGATCTTGCTATGACCGAAGACAACACCGCGGCCGGTGACGTATCGGGCGGTTACACGACCGAACGCGACGACAGGTCGACGTTCGAGACGGTCTCGTCGGCGGCGTCGAACGGCACGCTGGCGCTGCTTGCCGGAGGGGTGATGCTTACGAGCGGCCTGCGGGCGCTGGCCAGGCGTCGTGTCGGGGGAGTTCTGAAACTTGGCGTCGGTGCGGCTCTCGTCGGCGTCGGTCTCCGTCAACGTCGCTCGAGCGGCGAGGACGAGGGGCCGATGGCGACAGAACGCGAGCCTGCGGGCGAGGGCAGGATCGACACCACCGACGTCACGTTCGGGGAGGGCAAGGAGCCGCGATCGAAGCCGGACCTCGAGGGGGATGCAGACGATCCGCGACGCGACACCGACGACGAACCCGTCGAGATCGATCTCTCGCCGTCTGCGACCGCCGACGAGCCGGGCGAGGCGGTCGGTCCCGATCCTGAACAGGCCCAGCCGACCCGGACCGAGGATACAGAGCCCGAGGAGAGCCCCGACGAGGACGTCTCACACCGCGAGGCGGACGTTCCCGACGCGGAATCGGAGTCGGAATCGGACGATTCCGCCGAAGAAACCGATGCAGCGGCCGACGAGGACGAAGAGACCGACGACTCCTGATCACCGCTTCGGCCCGAGCGATCGCGAGGAGTTGAGCACGACGAGGATGCTGCTCGTCGCCATCGCGACCGCCGCAAACAGCGGATTCAACAGCCCGGTTACTGCGAGCGGAATCGCGACCGCGTTGTAGACGAACGCCCAGCCGAGGTTCTGACGGATGCGGCTGTGGGTGTCGCCGGCGATCTCGAGCGTCTCGGCGACCGACCCGAGGTCGTCGGAGACGATCACGGCGTCGGCGGCGTCGGTCGCGAGTTTCGTCCCGCTGCCAAGTGCGATGCCGACGTCGGCGGCGGCGAGTGCCGGCGCGTCGTTGCTCCCGTCGCCGACCATCGCGACCGTCCCGCGAGACCGGAGTCGGCGAACGGTTTCGGCTTTCGCCTCCGGTGGAACGCCGGCGAAGACGTCGTCGACGCCCTCGACGTCACGGAAGCGATCGGCAGCTGCACCCTCGTCGCCGGTGATGACGACGACCTCGCGACCAGCGGCGACGGTTTCGACCGCGTCTTTCCACTCCTCGCGGGGCGCGTCGCCGACGACGATCACGCCCCGGGTTCGGTCGCCCCAGCCCACGGCGACCGGGACGTCACCGTCGGCGTTTGCGCTCTCGATTTGCGTCCGGAGTTCGTCGGGAATCGAGAGGCCGTGTCCGGCGACGAACTCGGGGTGGCCGACGACGACGCGGTCGCCCTCGACGCGGCCGGCGACGCCCCGGCGATCCCGTTCGAAGCCGTCGACGTCGGCGCTCGTCTCGGGAGCGTGCTCGGCGATCGCTCCCGCGACCGGGTGCTCGGAGAGGCGTTCGACCGCCCCGGCCCGCTCGAGCACGTCGTCTCCGTCCTCGCCGTCTCCGGTGTCGACCGTCTCGACGGTCATCGAACCCGTCGTGAGCGTCCCCGTCTTGTCTACGGCGACGACGTCGACGTCGGGGGCGTCCTCGAAGATCGTCTCGGCGGCGATGACGATCCCTCGCTTCGCGGCCGATTGGACCCCGGAGGCGATCGCAAGCGGCGTCGCCAGCCCGAGCGCACAGGGACAGGAGACGATCAACACGGTCAGTCCGACCAGAAGCGCGGTCGTCGGACTCGAGCCGAGTGCGAGCGTCGCCGCCGTCGCGATCGTCGCGACGACGATCACGAGCGGGACGAAGATCGTCGCGAGTTTGTCGGCGAGTCGCTGGACGCCCGGTCGCGAACTCTGGATCGTCCAGAGGAGATCGACGAGCCGATCCAGCGTGCTTTCTGCGCCCTCGCCGACCTCGACGACCAGCGGTGCGTCGGTGACGACGGTCCCGCCGCGAACCGGATCGCCCGGTTCCTTCCCGACGGGGAGTGACTCGCCGGTCACGAGCGACTCGTCGACCGCGGCCTCTCCTTCGGAGACCATCCCGTCGAGCGGAACCCGTTCGCCGGGACGAACGAGTAGGTTCTCGCCCGGCTCGACGTCGGCGACTGGGACCGTCTCGCCGTTTTCTCGCCTCGCTTCGTCGACTTGCTGTTCGGTCAGATCGGACAGGAGGCCGCCGGCCCGGCGCTTGACGACGCTCTCGTAGTAGGTGCCGCCGGTCACGACCAGGATGATCGCAACCGTGACGTCGAAATAGAGGTCCGTCCGGCCGACGGCCATCGCGAGCGTGCTGTAGGCGTACGCCGCAGTCGCCGCGACCGAGACCAGCAGGTCCATGTTCGGCATCCCTGCCCGCAGGCTCACGTACGCCCCCCGCAGGATCGGGTAGCCGGTGTAAAAGAGCACGAACGAGGTCATCAGCCAGATGTTCGCGAAGATGTAGAGCCGGTCGTAACTGCCGAGTTCGACGACGGGCTCGTAGCCGAAGTACGTCGGGTACAGAAAGAGGACGTACCACATCATCGCCATCATCCCGAACAGACCGCCGCCGACGAGAAACTTCACGAGCGCGGCGTCCCGTCCCTCGCCGCCGTCGGCGTCGTCGCGCTCGCGTGCGGTGTAGCCGAACCCCGAGACGATCTCCGGAAGGTCACGTTCGTCGACCGCGTCCGGATCGTAGGCGACGCGGACGGCGTCGCTCGCGTAACTCGCCTCGGCGGCGTAGACGCCCTCGGTGGCCGTTGCTCGTCCCTCGATGAACGCCTCGCAGGTCGCACAGTGCATCCCCTCGACCGAGAGGAAGGCGGTGTCGCCACCGGCGGACTCGAGGTCACGGTCGCGGTCGGCGTCGTCCTCGAGGGCTCGGTCGACCGCTGCGGCCTCGTCGTCGTCGACGTCCCCGAGCGCGCGATGGACCTCGAGACAGCCCCGACAGCAGAACCGCCCCTCGACGTCGTCGTCGGTGATCGGCTCCTCCGGCGTCGGAAGCTCACACAGCGTACACTGGCCGGCCTCCTCGCTAGCGTGTGACTGGAGATCGTGGCTCATCGATTCAAAGCGGCTGGTAGAACGGCAACGGCGGGTGCGGGAGGTGGATGCCGTAAAGCATCAGCCCGTGCTGGAGCGGGACGTACCCGAGGATGAGAAAACCGACGCCGAGCGCCCGGTGAAGTCGAACCCGGTTCGTCGCGGTCAGCGATCCGAGCGCCGTCCCGTAGATGAAAAGCGCCGGAATCGTTCCGAGTCCGAGGACGCCGAGTGCGAGCGCTCCCCGGACGGGGTCGCCGAGTGCGAACGCATAGAGGTACGCCGGATAGATGATCGGACACGGCAGCAGGCCGTGGATCGCTCCCAGCCCGACGATTCCGGGCGAGTTCGCGAGCCGATCGATGCGGTCGGCAAGCAGCGCCGAGAGCTGTCCGAAGACCGATCCGACGATGGGAATGCCGTGTGGAACGCCGGCTCGCCCCCGGAGGTAGTAGAGCCCGCTCGCGATGATGGCGATCCCGACCAGAATGCCCGTGGTTCCCCTGACGGCGTCGCCGACGGCCGTGATCTGGTCGGTCGATGCGAACGCGAGCGCGCCGGCGAGGCCGAACAGACCGCCGAGGGCGGCGTAGCTCGTGGCGCGTCCGAGGTTGAACAGCGTATGCTGGCGGACTTCGTACACCGACAGCGCGTTCGCACGACGCGAGTCGTCCGTCCCGAAGCGGTCTGCATACGCCGTCACGAGCGGTCCGCACATCCCGAGACAGTGAGCGCCCGCTAGCACGCCGACGAGAAGAAACACGACGAGATCGACGTGTTCGGTCGGAATCGCGTGAGCGCCGTGGGCCGGGACCGTGACCGAAACGAGTTCGACCGCCGTCAGAGACATAGACTCGAGTTACGCACCGGTCGTGTCGGTGTGATCGGAGAGCGGTCCAAACGCCGTGTACAACGCAGCGAAGATGATGACGACGTTGACGGCCGAGACGTACCCCGAAAGGCTCGGACGGCCAACGGCGTAGACGATCGCTGGAACGATCGCGAGCAGCCCGATCGCGACGACCAGCCGCGGTGAGATCCCTTCGTCTGCCATACCAACTGCTCGGGCTAGTAGACACTTAAACCTTCAACCCGTTCCCGAGGGTCGGGAACCGGAGTGGCCAGTAAGTGGGGGCTTTCCTTACGCCCGGGTATGGGTTCGGCAACACAACAGCAGACACAAACACAGGAACTCGACCAGGACGAGTTCGATCCGGTCGGGACGCTTACGCTGATCGGGTTGTACTTCCTGATCCTGCTCGCGATGTGGGTGTTCATGTACTTCGTCGAGTTCCTCGGGAACGATCCGACGGTCGTGGGGATGGTATGATGAACGAGGTGAGATAAGCATGCACGTTCACCAGTACGAGAAACTGTGGCTGGGGGCCGCTCTCGTTCTCATCGTCGCGATCATCGCGACGATTACCTACGGGACGGTCGGGCTCGGTATCGCGATGGTCGACGACTCCGAAGAGACCGTCAACCCGAGCAACTTAGGCGAGGTCGAGGGCTTCGACGACCCGGGCGTAACCCAGGTCGGTGAAAACGAGTACGACGTCCACGTCATCGCCTTCCAGTTCGGGTACGAGCCCGGCGACGAACAGCTGTTCGAGCCGATCGAGGTTCCCGAAGACAGCACCGTCAACTTCTACGTGACGAGTTCGGACGTGATCCACAGCTTCAGCCTCGTCGGGACGAACGTGAACACGATGGTCATCCCCGGCGAGGTCGCCACGATGACCGTCGAGTTCGACGAGCCCGGAGAGTACGGCATCGTCTGTAACGAGTACTGTGGTCCCGACCACCACAATATGGAAGGGAAACTCGAGGTCGTCCCCGAAGACGAGTTCCACCTCTTCGAACTCGAGGGCGTCGAGGCACCCGAAGACGACGAGGTCGAACTCGGCGCAGACGCCACGTTCACCGCCACCGTCTCGAGCGACCACCACGACGAACGAATCGTCCCGGTGACCCTCGAGATCGGCGAGGAGACCCTCGAGGAAGAACTCGCCGTCGGAGGCGATGCGTCTGCCGACCTCGAGCTCGCCGTCGACACCGACGCGCTCGGAGCCGGCGAACACGACTGGACCGTGACGATCGAAGACGAGACGGCCGACGGACAGCTGGCCGTCCTCGAGGAGAACGAAACAACGGAGGAATAACGTATGGGTACCTACATCGACGACTTTCCGGCGGAAGCGAAAATAGTCAGGTCGGCGTTCTATACGTCGTTCGTGATGCTCGCCCTCGGCGGCATCGCCGGGCTGATCCAGACGCTTCATCGGACCGACGTCTTCCGGTTCATAGATGGGGATACGTACTACACCGTGCTCACGGCCCACGGTGTCTTCCTCGTGATCGCCTTCACGATCTTTTTCCTCGTGGGCGTGTTCACGTGGGCGGTGACGACGAGTCTCGACAGGGGTGTCGAGAACATCCGCGTTACACAGACGTGGCTCGGCCTGATGACGGTCGGCTCATTACTCGCTGCGATCGCGATCCTGGCCGGCTTCATGGAGGAACCGCCGTCGATCCTGGGATCGGAACTAAGCGCGGACGTGTTGTTTACGTTCTACGCGCCGTTGCAGGCACACCCGCTGTTCTATGCGGGATTTGCGATCTTCATCGTCGGCACCTGGCTTGCAGGTGCTGACTGGTTCCGGTCGTACTTCGCCTGGAAGAAGGAAAACCCCGGCGAGCGGACCCCGCTGCCGACGTTCATGGTCCTGACGACGATGATCATGTGGTACATCGCGACGCTCGGCATCGTGACGTCGGTGCTCGTCTTCCTGCTGCCGTGGTCGCTCGGCATCATCGAGAGCGTCAACCCGACGCTGACGCGGACGCTGTTCTGGTTCTTCGGCCACCCGGTCGTCTACTTCTGGCTGATGCCCGCGTACCTGCTGTGGTACACGATGTTGCCGAAGTTCGCCGGCGGCCGGCTGTTCAGCGATCCGCTCGCACGCGTCGTGTTCATCCTCTTCCTGTTGCTGTCGACGCCGGTCGGGATCCACCACCAGTATCTCGACCCCGGCATCGCGGAAGGGTTCAAGTTCGTCGCGATGACGAACACGATGTTCCTGCTGCTACCGAGTCTGCTGACGGCCTTTACGGTCGTCGCGAGCATCGAACACGGCGCTCGCCAGCGCGGCGGCGAGGGACGACTCGGCTGGCTGAAGGCCCTTCCCTGGAAGGATCCCGTCTTTGCCGGGATGATTTTCGCCGGTCTCATCTTCGCCGCTGGCGGCTTCTCCGGGATGATAAACGCCGGGATGAACATCAACTACCTCGTCCACAACACCATGTGGGTGCCCGGTCACTTCCACCTCACCGTCGGCACCGCCGTGGCGCTTACGTTCATGGCCGCCTCCTACTGGTTCGTCCCGCAGGTGACGGGCAAACAGCTCGTCGGCCGCTCGGTCGCGTTCGTCCAGGTCGTCCTCTGGTTCGTCGGTATCACGATCATGGCAAACGCCATGCACCGCGCCGGGCTGGAGGGACAGCCACGCCGGACCGCGGAACCGGAGTACGAGTTCTTCGAGTGGAGCTCCGCGATGGGAGAACTCAACGCACAGATCGCACTCGGCGGGACGATCCTCGTCGTCTCCCTGCTCCTGTTTTTCGCGGTGATCCTGGCGACGCTGATCGCCGGCAGTCGCGACGGCTCCGTCGAGGACAACGTCATCCCCGAGCCGCTTTCGGGCCCCGAGGATTCGCCGGCCGTCCTCGACAACCTCAAGCTCTGGACGGCGATCGCAGTGGTGCTCGTGATCCTCGCGTACACGCTGCCGCTTGCCAGCATCGCCAGCCGCGGCGGGCTGGTCCCCGAGGGCATGCCGACGCGTCCAATGGTCGTCGAACCGCTCGTGTTGTACGCACAGGTCGCGGTCGACTACGCCACAGGGGTGATCGCCTGATGCGCATCTCCCGTGCCGCGTTGCTCATCGTGATCGCGTTTACCGTCGTCGCCGCGGTCGAGCTCCGGACGCTGTTCGAGCTGTTCGGACTCGAGGTCTCGCCGGTGACGACGGCACTGATCACGGTCGTTGCGATCGTTGCGATCGTGCTCTGGGCAGTGTTGACCGACCTCGACGCTGCAGATTCCGAGTCGGACGACGACGAGTCAGGAACCGATCCGGAGTCGAACGCCGAAAGCGTCCGAACGGCCTGATACTATCGGACGTAACTGTGTGACGATTATCGCCACCCCGGGGCGGCGATACTCGTTCACGACGTACGTCCGGCAGTATGAGCTGTCGACGCTTCTTGCCCGTCGAAGCGACTCGAGTCGATCGTCGGTCGCCTCGAGAACCGATACTCATTTTCGCGCCTTCGAGACGGTAACGACGCCTCTCATAGCTGGGCGATAAAATAACTACAACATGATACTATTTCTAGTCTGGGTCCGAATGCCGTGTCACTAGATACGGAGGCACACATAATAATAAATATGATATATTGGTGTGATCTCTCGTCACTAGGTAACGTGTAACTCTACTACACCACATATATTTATGAATATTTTGAGATGTATAAATATAATCGGAGCGTTTAACTATAACGATAGTTCAACATCGAACCGGATGGGATACGTTCGTGGTAACGATCCGTGCGAAATGATTGGTATAGGACAAGAGCTGTTCGATGCCTCCGTGGGTGACGGGACAGACTCGCCCCTTCTCGAAGGGTGGGTTCGATGAGCGACGGCGACTCGATCGAGACCGACGGCGGTGTGCGGTCGGACGGGACGTCTCGATCCGTCGACTACCTGGACGCCAAGATCAACCTGTTCAACCCCGCGACGCCGTTCATGCGGGATCACCTGACGGTGATCTGGGGACTGTTTGCGGTGTGGGTAGTGTTCACGTTCGGGCCGGTGACTGCGACCGCGATCGCGACCGATTTCATGACGAACACGCACGTGCTCGGCTTCCAGCTCCATTACCTTCTGACCGCGCTGGGTTCGCCGATCGGAGCGTTGGTCCTGTGTGCGATCTACGCCTGGCAGCGCGATCGACTGGACGCCCGGTACGGTATCGATCACGAGACCGAATCCGAATCCGAAGTCGAGGCCAGCACGGCCGTCGCCACCGACGGCGGTGAGCAGCCGTGACCGGACCGGTGGTTCTCGAGGCCGCGACCGGTCTCTTCGACGGCGGGTTCAAACTTCTTCCGGCGCTCACGCTCGCGGCGATGCTCGTGACCTTTCTGGGCGTCGGGTACTTCTTCCGCGTCGCGGCGGTCGACGATATGTGGGTCGCCGGCCGTTCGATCGGTGCGGTCGAAAACGGGATGGCGATCGCGGCGAACTGGATGAGCGTCGCGGCCTACCTCGGCGTCGCGTCGACGGTCGCGTTGCTCGGCTACTTCGGACTGGCGTACGTCGTCGGCTGGACGACGGGCTATTTCATCCTGCTCATCTTCATGGCCGCACAGTTCCGTCGCTTCGGCAAGTACACCGCGCCCGACTTCGTCGGCGACCGGTACTACTCGGACCTCGGTCGGGCGATCGCCGCCTCGACGACGCTTCTGATCGCGTTCGTCTACATCATCGCCCAGGGCAACGGCCTCGGGCTGATGGCGCAGTACATCTTCGGCGTCTCCTACGAGGTCGGCGTCGTCTTGCTGATGGCGATCACGATCGGCTACGTCGCCCTCTCGGGGATGCTCGGTGCGACGAAGAACATGGCGTTGCAGTACGTCATCCTCATCACCGCGTTCTTGCTCGGTCTCTATGCTACCGGCTGGACGCAGGGGTGGTCGACGGTCCTGCCGTTCGTCGAGTACGGCAACCAGGCGACTGCGATGGCCGAGATCGAGCGCCAGTACACGGAGCCGTTCACGGACGCGAGCTACTACCACTGGATCGCACTCTGTGTCAGCCTGATCGCCGGCACCTGTGGGCTACCGCACGTCCTCGTTCGCTTCTACACCGCCGACAACGAGCGCAATGCCCGCTGGGCGACCGTCTGGGGGCTGTTCTTTACCCTGTTGCTGTTTCTGGGAACGACCGCCTACGCCGCGTTCGGCTCCCGGCTGTACCAGGAAAGTGACGTCACCGGCGACTACACCGAGATGACCGGGACGGAGTCGGACACGCTGGTCGTGTTGACAACCCACCTCGCCGGCCTCCCCGAGTGGCTGGTCGGTATCGTCGCCGCGGGTGCGATCGCCGCCGGGCTGGCGACGACCGCCGGCCTGTTCATCTCGGCGTCGTCGGCCGCTGCACACGACATCTACACCAACCTCTACAAGGCAGACGCCAGCCAGCGCGAGCAGATGATCGTCGGCCGCCTGACGATCCTCGTGCTCGGAGCCGTCGTCACGTACCTCGCGCTCAACCCGCCCGCGCTCATCGCCGAGGTCGTCGGCATGTCGTTCGCACTCGCCGGCACCGTGTTGTTCCCGGTGTTCTTCCTCGGCCTGTGGTGGGAAGACGCCACCCGCGAAGGTGCGATCGCCGGGATGCTCGTCGGACTGTTCTTTGGCTTCGGATCGATCCTCAACGAGATCCTCCCGCAGTACGTCGGCGCGCTCTCCGGGGACGCGATCTTCCCGACGTTCGCGACGATCGTTCCCGCGACGTCGTCGTCGCTCGTCGGCGTCCCTGCAGTCATGCTCACGATCGTCGTCGTCTCGCTCGTCACCGAAGCGCCACCGGAAGATGTAAAACGCCTCGTGCGGCAATGTCATAGTCCTGAACCGATGGCGAAGATGCAAACCGCCGAAGACGTCGCCACCGACGGCGGCGAGCCGGCAGACGACTGACCGGAGCCGACACCAATGTACGATACGATACTCGTTCCGACCGATGGAAGCACCGTTGCCGAAACTGCCGTCGAACACGCGATCGACGTCGCCGACACCTACGACGCGGACGTTCACGCGCTGTACGTCATCGACGTCAGTGCGATCGACGTCAGCATCGGCGGTGAGCAGGTACAGCGCATCAAAGACGGGCAGTTCGACGAGATGCCGGAACTCGAACAGCGGGCCACCGAGGCCCTCGCGGCCGTCACCGACCGCGCCGACGAGCGCGGTCTCGCGGTCACGGAGACGATTGCAACCGGCCGTCCCCACCGAGAGATCACCGAATACGCCACGGAAAACGACGCCGACCTGATCGTGATGGGCTCGGCCGGCCGTAGTGGCGTTCGCCGGGCGCTGCTCGGCAGCGTCGCCGAACGAACCCTCCGGACGGCGACGATCCCGGTACTCGTCGTCGACGCCCGCGAGGACTAGTCCTAACCGCCGTCTTCGCGCCGTCACCTCGAGTCTCACCGCGGCAACTCGAGGACGAACGCAGCACCGCCCAGCTCGGACTCCTCGACACGGACGTCGCCGTCGTAGCGGTCCACGAGCGTGTCCACGAGGTAGAGTCCGACGCCGGCCGCCGGATGTTCGAGGCCGGCCTCGGTACGTCCGAAGATCGCGTCGCGTCTGTTCGGCGGAATCCCGGGTCCGTCGTCGGCGATCCGGACGGTGACGGCGTCCTCGTCGACGTCGACGCCGACGTCGACGCGTGGCTCGTCGGCGTCGTTGTGCTGGACCGCATTGTTGAGGAGGTTGTGAAACACCGACGAGAGCAGCTCGTCCGCTCGCACCTCGACGTGAGGTATTTCGCTCGCGCCGCCTCGGCCACCGCCGACGACGAACGTCGCCTCGGGGTAGGCCGCCCGGCGACTCTCGAGTTCGGCCGTCAGGACGCGGTGTATGTCGACGCACTCGAGGCGTTCATCCGACGCTGATTCCCCACGGTCCTCGAGACTCTCGAGGAAGTCTCTAACCGTCCGCGTCAGATCGACGACGTGCTGGCTCGTCTCCTGGACGCGCTCGAGCATCGGCTCGCCCTCTTTGTCGACGTGATCCTCGAGTTCCTCGCTCCAGCCGATCGCGACGCTCATGTCGTTGCGGATGTCGTGACGGACGATCCGGTTTAATACCCGGAGTTGTTCGTTGGTGCGCTCGAGCCTCCGCTCGCGTGTCTTGCGCTCGGTGACGTCGCGGGCGATCGCGAGAAATCGCTCGTCGTCCTCGAGTCGGATCGTTCCCAGGTTGATCTCGACGGGAAACTCGGAGCCGTCCGCACGTCGGTGACGTCCCTCGACGGTGATCGGCTCGCCGTACTCGTATCCGGTCCACAGTTCGTCGAGTTCGTCGGGGTCGATGCCGACTTCGACGTCGTGGATCGTCATCCCGACGAGCGTTTCGTAGTCGTATCCGAGCCGGTCGCAGGCTCGCTGGTTGGCGTCGAGTACGACGCCGTCGTCGTCGTGGACGATGATCGCGTCCGGGGAGTGTTCGAAGATCGACCGGAGGGACGCGTCGGTCCGCTCCGACCGCCCCGGTTCGGCCCCGGTCGTCTCGACCCACGACTCGAGCCGTCGTTCGAGTCGCTGCTTCCAGCCGTCCTCACGGATCACGTAGTCGGTAACGCCGGCAGAGATCGCCTCGCTCGCGACCCGCTCGTCGCCGGCGGCGGTACAGAGCACGAACGGGAGCGTCGGCTCGATCGCACGGACGGCCTCGAAGAGGTCGAGTCCGGTCCGATCGCCGAGTCCGTACTCGCTGACGACGCAGTCGACGGGTCGGTCGTCGATCACCGCCGTCGCCACAACCGGTGTGGCCGCCGTCGTGACCGTCACGTCCCCTCGCTCGAGTCGTCGCTCGACCTGTAGGCGGCGGTTCTCGTCCGGATCCACGTAGAGGACCGTGATCGTCGCGGTCATCGGGCGTGAGACGTCCGTCGATAGCCCGCTCGTGGCGACCGCGCCCGGACACAGCTCGATCGCGTCGTTTCCCCCCGATCCCGGTCCGGCTTCGCGCTCCGTCGCGTCGCCGGTATCTCTCGCTGTGTATCCATCGTACCCGGGAGAGAGCATGACGGAAACCATGAACATACTCCTAATTATCAATGATTGACGATTGTCGAAGCGCTCATACTGTCGGTCATGGTCCTGTGAACTGGCGTGTGCCAGAACCGGCGGTACAGCGTGTGTCAGCCCGTCCGCTCTCACGGATGGGTCACGTACGTATGACCGACAGTATCAATATCGGACAGCTTGCCGGGGAGAACCACCAACGCGTGACTATACAGCAATTGCGACGGGAAGCTCCGTCGCTCGAGAGACGTCAAACGATCGCTGCGACGGTGACACCGATCGCCACGACCGCCCCCATGACGACGTGAAGTCCGTCCCAGGCGACACAGAGCGGTTCTCGAAGTCGTGGACGGGTGAGGTAGTACGTAAGCGCCATCGAACAGCCGAGCACCGGGAGCATGAGCGCCACGGGTAACGGCCCGCTCTCGGGCATCACGAACGCGAGCAACACGATTATCGCGACGACGTCGCCGGCGTACAGGAGCCGTCGAGTCGTCTCGACGCCGTATCGCGTCGGCAACGTCGAGACGCCGTCCCGTTCGTCGGCCTCGAGGTCGGGGACGTTACACGTTTCGACGCCGACGGCGTAGCGAACGAACCAGAAGACCACGAGTGCAGCGGTGGCCGTCGTCGGGACCGGGTCGGGCGACAGCGCGACCGGTAACAGCGTCCCCAGGATCGCCGTCGGTGCCGCGATGACGGCCGTGTTGAGCAGGAACACCTCCTTGACGCGCCCGGCGTCGCCGATCGACAGCCACGGCAACGAGTACACCACGCCCGCCACGCCGGGGACGAGCGTCAGGCCGACGGCGATCGCGTCGCCGACGACGGCGGTGATCGCGACTGCGACGCCGTAGCCGCCGACTGCGACGATCGCCACGAGGACGGGCCGGGAGTAAAACGCCTCCCGTGACCGGGGTTCGACCTCGAGATCGTCGCCGCCGATCCGGTCGGTCACGTCGTCTAAGACGTACACCGAGACGGCCACGAGCGGGACGACGATCCAGGAGGCGTTGGGCTCGATCGACAGCAACACGGAAGTGACGTAGACGTTCGCAAGCGCCGACGCGCCGAGCAACGCGGGACTGTTCTTGAACGCGGCCACGAGCTGTCGCGTCGCATCCCGGGACGTCGCCGCCAGCGTCATTCGCCCCCTCCCGGCTCTCGCGTCCCGTCGAACGCGGGATCGATCCGCGATCGACCCGTCGCTCTCGAGCGCTCGCGATCGTCGGAACCAGCGTAGCGAGAGCGACGAGCGCCCTCGAGAACTGCACTCATCGTGTCGTTCCGTTCGGGTCAACGGACTCGACGGACGACCCTTACTGTTTCGTCCGCACGCCGCCTCGTGGAGTCTCCCGGTCGAACGCGTCGACTGTGGTAGGTGCAGCGACTCTTTCAGCTTATCGAAGATATTCATGCTCCGCCGTCGTAACCGCGTGCATGCAACGGTTCACGCGACGTGACGCCTGCCTCGCCGTGGGGGCGGTCGGTTCGCTCGCCCTCGCGGGCTGTCTCGCCGCCCCGGGCGGCGATCCCGGAACAGGAGACAGCGACGATGACGATGATGATGACGACGATGACGACGGCGACATCCCCGACGACGTGGAGTACGACGTGTTTCAGCTCGGTCCGTCTCTCTCCCGGCCACACTGGGCCGAACACGACGACCGGCCCGGGTTCGTCGCCCTCGCCGAGTCCCCACGGGACCTGTGGATGATCGACGACCCCGACGAGGTCGACGGCCTCGAGGAGTGGGTCACAGCGACCGACTTCGAGGCGTCGGTGATCGTCTACGTCGGAACCGTCGCGCCGAATGCGTGTTACACCGACCTCGAGGTGACGGAGGTCGCGGTCTCGAGCGAACGCGTCGGCGACGAGGACGAGGACGAGGTCGAGGCGATCACGGGCACCGCCCGGGCGATCGACACGAGCGACGACGACGCCGCGTGCGCTCAGGCGGTCACCTATCCGTCCGCGCTCGTTCGCGTGACCGACGAGGACCTCCCCTCGGTAGCCGCGTTCACCGTCACGGACGGCTGGGGCGAGCCCGCCGACCTCGACACGACCGGCGGCGTGATCGACCCCGACGCCCTCTCCGGCTACGTTCGCCCGTCTCGTGATCCCCAGACGATACCCGACGACCTCGAGTGTCCCGACGAGGCGTTCGAGCGCCACTGGTCGCCCGACGACGAGGTCGCGTGGGGCGAGGTCCACGCCGAGGGCGAGCCCACGCTCGCCATGCGCGTCCACAACCCCCAGTACGACGGTGACGACGAGACGCGGGCACTCGAGTTCGAACGTGGCGACGAGGTCCAGGTCTCGATGCAGAACGTGGCCGACCGGCCCGTCGACACCGGAAACAGGTACAAGTACGCCCTCGAGGTGCTGACAGACGAGGGCTGGCAGGACGTCCGCGGCACGACCGACGACGTCCCGCCGGGGTACACCGACGAGGCAGTCGTCCACCGACCGGGAGAAGGCTTCGAGTGGTCGATCGAACTGACCGAAGATGGAGTGCTCGACGGACACGTTCACGAGAGCCGCCTCGAGGTCTGTCCCGACCTTCCGGCGGGACGGTATCGGTTCTCGTTCTGGGGGGCAATCGGCGAGGAAGCGCTTGCGGTCGCGTTCGACTACGTCAGCTAACTGACGTGGTGTCGGGTCAGCGCTCGAGCGAGACGGTCGTCGGCGTCTCGTGTTGGCTGTTGTCGCCGACGGGGCACCGCCGCGTCACCTCGACTCCGGGACGTGGGATGTGTATGCCATCGGCGTTCGACCGGTCACAGCTCCGGCCGATGACCGAACGGTAGCAGATACAACGGCGCGAGGTCGTCGGAAAGATCGAGGGCAGCCGCGACGTCTTCGTCTGCAAACGCGCCGACCGGACAGCTGTTGAGTTCGCGGGCCTCACAGACGAGGTGGACGTTCTCCGCGGCGTGACCCGCCTCCATGTGGACGTACCGATCGCCGTGGGCCGGGTACTGACGACGCGTTCGGTCGTAATTCGCCGCCAGCACGATCGTCGTCGGGGCGTCCCGAACCACCGTCTGATCCATCGCGGCCCGCACGAGGTCGTCGTGGACGGTCGTCCCGAGGGCAGTCTCGAGAACGTGTGTGGTCGGCTCGTAACGGTACAGCCCCGCCTCGAGGTCGTCGCTACCGCCCGGGGCGACCTCGAGGAACGCGATCGCCATACTACAGCGCGTCGGCGATCTCGCCGAATAGTTCTTCCTCTCGATCGGCGATATCGCCGACGAGCGTGGCCGCCTCCTCGAAGTGGGCAGGCTCGGGCTCCTCCGCCTCGAGAAGATCCGAGAGCAGATCCGCGAGACGGTGCCACTCGTCGCCGATGGTCGCCATCCGTCCGGCGACGTCGGGGCCGAGCCCGGTCCCGGTTCCGAGCTCCTCGAGCGCGTCGGCAAAGAGGTCCCGATAGGCCGCGCGTTCGCCGTGTTCGTCGATGCTCGCGACGGCGGCTCGTACCGGGTCGGTCGGTTCGTGTAGCTCCGGCCACGCCGAGAGATACGTCGCGAACGACCGCACGGCGGGGATTCCCTCCTCGCCGGGACCGCGTGGGTCGCGTTTGACCGCGAGCGGATCGACCATGTACGTCGCCGCCCCTCGAAGTCCGGCCGCCGCCGCGTCGGTCTCGTCGCCCGTCGTGGGACGGGTCACGACCAGGTACTCGTGTTCGAGGTCGACGACCTCGTCGGTGTGCCAGGCCTCGGCAAACGTCGACCGGGAAAGCTCCTGGCGGTCAGTCGTCGCTGGATCGGAAAGCGACACGCAGTCTTCGCTTTCACCCTCGCCGTCGTTCTCGTCGTAGCCGACCACGACCGCCACGTGCGGGGGAACGTGACGCTCGTTTTCGGAGAGGTACTCGAGGGCGTCCGGATCGAGGAAGACGACGACGGGATCGCCATCGTCGACGTGGCCGAGGAGTTCGTTCCAGGCCGTCTCGAGGTCGTCGCCGCTTCCGTACCGGTGTGGGACGTCTAGGTGTTCGAAGAACGCCCGTACGAGCCAGGTGGGACTCGTCCGGAACGTCACCCAGGGGTCGTCGGGCTGGTCGTAGAGGACAAACGCGGGGCCGCCGCCGATGCCGAAACACGCCGCCTCGCTGTACTCCCAGTCGTAAAACGCCGCGACGTTTCGCAACGACGCGGCGCCACAGTGGACGCCAGTCTGATGGGTGTAGCCGTCGACGTACTCCATAGCCCGACGCCGTACCACTGGCAGGCAGTTAACGGTTCGTGTGCGTTGGTCACACGGAAAGGCGCTGTGAGCTTTTTATCCGTCGGCGTCGTACCGTCGCCGACCCGCTCGAGCGTGTGACGAGGTGACGGTGACGGACGACCGTCGCTCCGAGAGCGAGAATCACACTCGAGGAGGTGTATCACGTATGGACATCAGCAACGCTGTCTCGACCGAGTACCTGGATTTCACACACGACACTCCCGTCTCGAAGCTCCGTGGCGCGTTCGAGGACCCGAGCGTCAGGGGCGTTCTCGTACACAACGAAGGCGAGTTCAAAGGCGTCGTCACACGACGTCAGCTCACGCGCACGCACCATCTGCCGGAGAAGAAGGTCGGATCGCTCGTCTGGCCCGTCCCCCGAGTCACGCCCGAGGAGGACGTCCGCGAGGTCGCCCAGCTCATGATCGACAGCGACTCGCGGCTTCTCCCGGTGTTCGAGGGCGAACAGCTCCGTGGCGTCGTGACCGCAGACGCCCTCCTCGAGGAGGTCCAGTCCTACCTCGACGCGGCCACCGTCGGACAGGCCTCGAGCAGGGATCTGCTCACCGTCGAGCCAGACGCGACCTTCGGCAAGGCGTTGAGTGTCATGCGCGACAACCGGTTGATCCATCTCCCGGTCGTCGACGACGACGAGGCCGTGGGGATGCTCAGCCTCCACGACCTCACCGATCTCGCGGTACGAGACGTTACGAAGAGCCAGGGCGGCAACCCACCCGGCTTCGACGGCCACGGCGGCGAGGGCTCTCGCGAGGGCTACAACGCGACCGGCGGCTACGGCGCACGCGAGGGCGAACTCGCCCGCATGCTCGAACTTCCGGTCCGGGACGTGATGGCCACACCCGTCGGGACGGTCCGTCCCGATCGCACGCTCGAGACGGCCGTCCACGAGATGTTCGACATCGGCAGCTCCTCGTTAGTCGTCGAGAGCGCCGACGGCCGCCCCCAGGGCATCGTCACGAAGACCGACGTCCTCGAGTCGCTCACCTGGAGCGCCGAGAGCACCCGTGCCGTCCAGCTGTTCGGTGCCGACCTCTTCGACGATATGACCTACGACGAGGTGCTCGAGATGATCGACGCGATCGACGACATGGACAGCGACATGGACGTTCTTGACGCGAAGATCCACCTTCACGAACACGACGAGAAGCTGCGTGGCACGTCGCTTTTGCTCGCACGAATCCGGCTGTACACCGACAACGGTACGTTCATCGCCTCCGGCGAGGGCTATGGCGCGAGTCACGCGATCCACGAGGCCAGAGACGTCCTGAAACGGCGCATCCGCGAGGAGAAGACCTACGGCCGGAGCAAGAAACATCCCGACGAGGAGTTCTGGGAGAAGCGGTTCGGCTGGCGACTCGAGGAGTGACGTGAGATGGTGGCTCTCCCGAAGGTCCGGTTCCGTGACAGCCGGCCTACAGTTTAACCCGGTCGGTCACGAACGGACGACGCATGGACTACCTCGTGGCCGTCGACGGCTCCGAAGAGGCAAAGAACGCACTCGCGTACGCTACCGACGTCGCCGACGCGATGGACGGCTCGATCACGGTCGTTCACGCGGTCGACCCGGCCGTCTACGAGGAAGGCGCCAGCGAGCCGATCAGCGGTCTCGCCGACGCCGAAGGACGGCTGGTTATCGAGAGCGTCGACGACGCCGAAGAGCGCGCACTGGCGATCCTCGAGGATGCAGAACGGGTTACACAAGAACTCGGGGCGACAGTCGAGACGGAGTTACTCTACGGACAGCCGGTTTCGGCGATCACGGACTACGCCGAGGGATTCGACGCCATCTTCGTCGGCCACCGCGGTCGTTCCGAGCGAACGGACCTCCTCGTCGGTAGCGTCGCGAAGTCGATCGTCGAGCGTGCAACAGTCCCCGTGACGGTCGTTCGGTGATACGGAACGGACGTACGGCAGTCAGTGTGGGTCATAACGACGGCTGTGAATCGGTACCGGTGCAACCGAGACCCGTCTTGCGGTTGCACCGGAACATAGCCACAGCCATCATTATCAGCCCTCGGGTTCGGCGTCTGACTCCGGATCGGCGACGTCTGATTCGGTCGCCGCGTCGTCGACCGTGATCGTCACCGGTTCAACGTCCTCGCCGAACGCGTCGTCCGTCGTCTCGCGATCGAGGACGCGATCGAGGGTGACGATCGTGTTGAGTTCCTGCTGGACCTGATCGACGACGCCGCCGACGAGCTCGCTCGGCTGGATCGCCGTGTACTCGTAGGGGTTGTTGCCGGCTCCCTCGCTCGCGCGTTTCTTGCGGTGTACCTTCTCTTCGTCGTGTAGCTCCGCGAGCGCTTCCCGGACCGTACTCGGGTAGAGGCCGGTTCCCGTGGCGACTTCTTCGGAGGTGCTTCCGGGGTGAGCGAGCAGGTGGATGTAGATCTTAGCTCGCGTCTCCGTATCGAGGATCCACGAGAGCAGATCGACGATCCGACCGTCGACCTCCTCGACGGCCGCGCTCGCTACGCCGTCGGTCGGTTCGTCGGCATCGTCGTCTTCGACTGTCGGTCGGCTCCGGTCGTGCTCGTCCGGCCGGGCCTCGTCGGTGTCGTCGGAAGGCATGTTATCCTCTCGTGAAGGGCTCACACGACTAAAGTCGTCTGCTTTTTCGTACCAATCTCGATCGCCTATCGATACCGCCCGGACGGCAACGGGCGTCACGAGGCGTGTGCCGTTCGACTCTTCGCGAGAGGCGAGTACATCGTAGCATGCCGACATCGATCCCGAGCGTCGCCCCTCTCGGCGATCGGCACCGGTACGTCTCTCACGTGATCCGTTCCCGGGGCCGACGAACGGGCGAGTGGGGCAGGGACTGACGACGTCGCTGCCGGGGTTGTACGGAAGGTATTCAGTACGATCACAATTTCAGTTATTTTTATAGATTAATAGGCCATAACCCTTATTTTGCTTCCTCCCTCCCTATCGATCGATGGGTCCCCGGTATCGTACGCGAACAACTTCGAAACGAGATGTTGAGTGTCAGCGTCCCGAGTGCCACCGTTATCAATCGAGGATTTCGCCATGACTGCGTCGGAGACCGGGATCGGTGTCGTCGGTCTCGGGGGGATGGGACAGCTCCACGCCGAGAGCCTCCGCGACCTCGGAGCCGACGTCGTCGCCGGTGCGGACCTCGTCGCGAAACAGCGCCAGCAGTTCGCCGACGAGTTCGGCGCACGGACCTACGACGATCACGAGAAACTGGTCGCCGACGACGCCGTCGATGCGATCGTCATCGCCACACCGAATCGGTTTCACGAACCGATCGCAGTGGCCGCACTCGAGGCCGGACACGACGTCCTCGTCGAGAAACCCCTCGCACACACCCTAGAGAGCGCACGCCGGATCGCCGAGGCCGAGGCCGAGGCCGACGCGTTCTGTATGGTCGGCTTTCACAACCGCCACACCGCCGCCACGGCCATGCTCGAGGCACAGAAAGCACAGGGTCGGTTCGGCGAGCTAACCCACGTCGAGGCCAACTACATCCGCCGCCGCGGCGTTCCGGATGCCGGGTCCTGGTTTACGAACCCCGACCTCGCCGGCGGCGGTGCACTCATCGACATCGGCGTCCACGCGCTCGATCTCGCCCTCTACGCGCTCGACTTTCCCGAGATCGAAGAAGTTACCGGCGTGACCCGCAGTACGTTCGGCGACGGGACGGAGTACGCCGACCCCGACGACTGGGGCTGTGAGCCCGACACCTACGAGGTCGACGACTCCGTCACCGCCTTCGTTCGCTGTGCCGACGGCCGGACGATCAGCCTCGAGGCGGCGTGGGCGAGCAACCGCGAGTCGACCTCGGAGGTCGTCGTCCAGGGAACCGACGCTGGTGCTCGGTTCGAGCTCGGCGACAGCGATCTTTCGATTCTCGAGGCTGGCACCGCGGGCGTCGACCACTACGCCGACGTCGAGCTAACCGGCGATCCGAGCCAGACGGGGTATGCGACTCAGGACGGACTGTTCCTCGAGGCCGTCGCGACCGGCGAGACACCGTCGACGAACACGATCGAGCAGGCTCTGACCGTCCAGCGGGTCGTCGACGCGATCTATCGCTCGAGCGAGACGGGCCACACGCAGCGACTCGCGGCCGAGCCGATCGAGGAGTCTCCAGCCCGGATCCGCTGTCGGGAGTAACGACTCGAGCCGACGTTCGACGGAAAAACTGTCCCGACCGGTTCGACGGCCGAACTGGTCTAGATAACTTCCTCGAACTCGTTGTGGCCGTGGATGTCGACGCCCTCTTCGGTGATCTCACAGAGGAAGACGCCGTTGCCGGAGCCGGTGTCGCGCTCGGCGGCGGACTTGATGCCCTGTGCGGCGATCGTCGTCGCCTCGTCGTTCGAGAGGTCGTCCTCGTACTCCTGTTCTAGGTGACCGTAGGCGAGTTGCATCCCGGAGCCGGTGACGGTGTAGTCGTCTTCCATGACGCCGCCGGCAGGGTCGATGCTGTAGACGTGACTTCCCTCTTCGTCGATGCCACCGAGGATAGGATGGATAGCGAAGAACGGACCGCCACGGGCGAAGTTACCCGCAAGCGTCGACAACGCTTCCATGCTCATCTGTTCGCCCCGGCGAGCCTCGTAGAGGTTGACCTCCGCGCGGAGAGTCGAGATAAACGACTGGGCACCGCCGACACTGCCGACGAGCGTGAGCGCGGCGTTTGGGTGGATCTGTTCGACCTTCTGGACGTTCTTGTTCGAGACGAACCGACCGCCGAGACTGGCGCGCATGTCGGTGGCGATGACGACGCCGTCGGCAGTCGAGATGCCGATCGTCGTCGTACCGGTCTTGTTCACGTTCTCGAGATCCGACAGGGAGAGATCGTTCTGTGGGAGCGAGCCGACCTCGGGATCGTAGGGGTTCGTATCGTCAGCCAGTCGATCGGCCGTTCGGGAGAATTCGGAGTCGTGTGTAGGCGTTCGCATTGCGAGTCACTAACGGTCGCCACCGTATAAAAGACCGGCGTTCGACACTGGCGTTTCCGCTTTCGGGACAGTGGCGATCGTCGCTACTATCGAGGTGGGTACGCGTTCACTGTCACGGGTATCCGGCTTTGTCGTGAAGAATTACTGGTCGGCGTTGGCGTTCTCGTAGGCCGTCTCAATGCGAGCCAGGAGCCGGTGCAGCGGGAGGGTAACCCCGGCTTGCCGGGCGGCGATCGCGAGTGGCATCGTGATGATACCGATCGCGATACTGAGCTGGTACAGTGCGAACATGGTCGCGTAGTGCACGCGGGATTTCATCGAGCTTCGATGGTGGTTCAGACGGTTCGAGTATATAAGTGTTGCTAAGAAGAGAATACATAACGATCGTCAGTTGAGGTGTCGGGTCGACGCTTTCATGCGATTAAAATACGGTTGACGAGAATACAACTGTGGTGGGACTCGAGGCGGAATACGACTATCCTGGCGGGAATTGGCCGGGACAATTCTCATAACATATGGCCATTATTCGGCTCACGTGCGCACCGTCGCACGCAGGATACTCGACGGGACGGAACCGCAAAGCAGGAAACCCTCCGGAACGACGGGCCACTATGACCAACTATCTCGTTGCGATGGAGGCTGCATGGCTGGTCCGGGACGTAGAGGCAATCGACGACGCGATTGGCGTCGCTGTCAGCGAGGCCGGGAAACGGCTCAACGACGAGGGTCTCGAGTACGTCGAGGTCGAGGTCGGTGCGACCGGCTGTCCGGCCTGTGGGGAACCGTTCGACTCCGCGTTCGTCGCGGCCGACACCGCGTTGGTCGGACTCGCCCTCGAGATGGAGGTGTTCAACGCCGACAGCGAGGAACACGCCTCGCGAATCGCAAAAAGCGAGGTCGGCGGCGCGTTACGCGACGTCCCGCTGTCGGTCGTCGAGGTCGTCGAAGTCCCCGAGGACGAGTAGGAGCTACCCAAAGCTCTTTCTATAACCCGTGGTTATTGTGCGATATGGAGCTTCCCACGCCAGAAGATCTCAAACAGCGCCGTACCGATCTCGGGTTGACCCAGAGCGAACTCGCGGAGGAGGCCGACGTCTCACAGCCGCTTATCGCCCGGATCGAAGGTGGTGACGTCGATCCGCGGCTCTCGACGCTGCGTCGGATCGTCAACGCCTTGGAGACGGCCGAAAGCGACGTCATCCGGGCCGAAGACCTCATGAACGAGGCGGTCGTCGCCGTCTCGCCCGACGAGCCGGTCAGCGAGGCGGCGACGCTGATGGAGGAGGAGGCGTACTCGCAACTGGCGGTCATCCAGGACGGGATCCCGGTCGGCTCGATCAGCCAGAGCGACCTCGCCCAGCTCGACGAGGATGCACGCGACGAGCCAATCGAGGAACACATGAGCGAGAGCTTCCCGACCGTCTCGCGGGACGCGACGATCGACGAGATCAGCAACCTGCTCGATCACTACAAGGCCGTCATGATCACCGAGGAAGGCGAGACGGTGGGTATTCTCACCGAAGCGGATCTTGCCGCG
The DNA here is from genome assembly GCF_030273315.1 of Natrialbaceae archaeon AArc-T1-2. Taxonomy (NCBI): domain Archaea; kingdom Methanobacteriati; phylum Methanobacteriota; class Halobacteria; order Halobacteriales; family Natrialbaceae; genus Natrarchaeobaculum; species Natrialbaceae archaeon AArc-T1-2. The sequence continues at coordinate 2,555,311 of NZ_CP127174.1, forward strand.
CGGCTCTCCTAACGGTCGTCAGCTCTCGTCCGCGTGGGCCTCGAGAAGCTCCCGGTATCGGTTTCGGATCGTCACCTCGCTGACGTCTGCTGCTTCCGAGATCTCGTGTTGTGGGATGTCTTCGCCCGTCAGCTGTGCGGCCGCATACAGCGAACTCGCCGCGAGGCCAACCGGGTGTTTGCCGCTGTGGACGCCGGCGCGTTTGCCCGACTCGAGTAACTCCCGGGCCAGCCGTTCGGTCTCTCCCGACACCTCGAGCGCCGAGGCGTATCGGCCCACGTACTCGAGGGGATCTGGCGGCTCCATCGGCAGTTCCAGTTCGCGAACCAGGTAGCGATACGTCCGGGTGACCTCGAGGCGTTCGACCCGGCTCACCGTCGCCAGCTCGTCGACCGAGCGGGGAAAGCCCGCCTGTCTCGTCGCCGCATGCAGCGTGGCCGTTGCCATTCCTTCGATCGATCGTCCGGGAAGCAGATTCTCCTCGAGGGCTCGCCGGTAGAGGACGCTTGCGGTCTCGCGAGCGGACTCGGGAATCCCGAGTGCGCTTGCCATCCGGTCGATCTCGCCGAGTGCCTGTTTCAGGTTGCGCTCGCTCGCGTCCTGGGTCCGGAACCGCTCGTTCCAGGTCCGGAGCCGGTTCATCTGTCGGCGCTTTTGCTCTGAGAGGTGGCTGCCGCCGGCGTCTTTATCGCGCCAGTCGATCCGGGTCGAGAGTCCGCGGTCGTGGATCGTGGTCGTCGTCGGTGCGCCGACGCGGGATCGCTCCTCTCGTTGCTGCGGGTCGAACGCCCGCCACTCCGGGCCGTGGTCGATGCGGTCGGCGTCGACGACGAGTCCGCAGTCGTCACACACCAGTTCGGCGTCGCTCGAGTGGGCCACGAGCGGGCCATCACACTCGGGGCAGTCGTGGGCCTCGTCGGTTCGGTCCGTCGTCTCGCAGTCGTCCGCTACGTCGAGTTTCGTCGAGTGCATTGTCAGTACGACGTTCGTTCGTGTTCGGCCGGGGTCGGAACGGCCGTGACAGTCGCCAGTATGTAATAGTGTCTAATTACTTTATCCCCTACAGTCGAGGTTTGATAATCAGAATCGGTTAACGAAGGGTGGGCGACGGACCGAGGACTCCACGCTCGAGGCGCACTCGACGAATCGGCTCGGAGTGGCGCGTCACTCCTCGTGGGCAGGCTCCGTCACCGAGACCGCGACGTAGACGAGTCCCGCGAGCCCGAAAAGCGCGATCACGATGCCGACGATGGTCAACACCGTCAGTCCGCTCTGAAACATCCCGACGAGCAACACGATCAACCCGAGAGCGAACGTGGCGAACGGGACGGCGAACGCCTTCGATTCGCGGTCCATGTCGGGTCGTATTCGCTGCACCGACGTAAGTATGATATTCATACTGATACAAATTCAGCTCTACCGACCGATGTTACCCGCTTAGTCCGTCTCGTGGTACTACTTCATCAGCGACATTTTTTGTGGGATCGGCTCGTACGCTCGGGTGCATATGGCGGACGAACACGACGACCGCGAGACGAATCGAGGTACCGACCGTGGCATCGTTTCGCGAATCAAGCGCGTGTTCAGCCGGGGTTAACCCTGGCCCCGTCATCCCATCCTCGAGCGATTTTTCGTCGGTGTCGAGAACGGCTCCCGATCGTTCTCGGGACAGCCTGACGGCTGGTCTGCACCCTGGTCGCAATAAGACAAACGTACGTGATATTTCATTGATCGATGTAATAACTTGTGGATCGATTGTCGTATTTGGGAGAAAACAACAAACACTTACGAATCGCGGTGGCATTTGCTCGAGATGCAACGACGAAACGTTCTCGCCGGAATCGGTACCGCGGCACTTGCGAGTATCGCGGGCTGTCTGGGAACCGTCGGCCTCGACGAACACGAGGCGTCCCCGGCCGGCGTCGACTCCGACGTTCGCTCGGAGACGGGATACGAACTCGTCGGCGTCGAGGAGGTCGGCGTCGAAGAGACCGTCGGTGCGGCCGGTCTCTCCGAGACGGTCGTCGTCCGGAACTATCTGACCGAGTGCGAGAAGGCCGTCGGCGTCGAGCCGATCGGTGAACAGCGCGCTGCCGTGTTTACCGTCCTCTCGACGCCACAGGTCGGCGTCGCCGGGTGGAACGTAAACCCCGTCGAGGAGATGTCGACCGCGGAACTCGTCTCTCTCGTCGAGGACAACTACGACGATATCGACAATATCTCCCACGAGGACGACGACGAGTTCTCCGTTCTGGGCCAGACGACGACGCACGCTACGTTCACCGCCGATGCCGTCTTCGACGGCGTCGACCTCGAGGTGAACCTGCACGTGACCGAAGCCGTCGAGACGGACGACGACTTGCTCGTGACGATCGGCGTCTATCCACGGGAGGTCGAGCTCGAAGAAGAAGAGAACGTCCGCGAACTGATCGCTGCGGTGACCGAGACGCTCGACGATGAAGATGCTGATGAGGGGACGGACGACGAGGGCGCTGACGACGAAGACGACGGCCTTCTGGGCTAATCGCTCGATAGCACGGGACTACATCGCCATCGATTGGCCGCGGAACGTCGGACAGTCGGGTGATCAGCCTGGACGCGTTCGGACTCGATTCTCTGGCCGAGACGGACGACAGCGCCGACGACTCATACAGATTGCAGTACCGATGTCCCGGTGCAACCACAGAACGGTCGCGGTTGCGCCGGGACAGACAGACAACGGTCCGTATCAACGACTGCGTTGTGACGCCGTCTCGAGGGTATCCTCGCGATACTCTTCGACGACGGCGTCCAGTCCATCGTGGTGGGCGTTCGCCTGCGGAACCCGAAGCGGGGAGACGCTGACCCGGCCCTCGACGACAGCCCGTCGGTCGGTACCCTCGGGATCGGGCAGCGTGTCGGGATCCATCCGTTCCCAGATCCGATCCTGAAGCGCGATCGAATCGCCGTTCAGCGTCGCGTCCATCTCGTAGCGACTCGAGGGACGGGTGAGCTCGAGGGGTGCGGGATCGCCGTCTGGGACCGGCGCGTTGACGTTGAGATACGCCGCCGGGTCGAAGACGTCTACGTGCTGGGTGCGTTCGACGAGATAACACGTCGCGCGAACGGCCTCGCGAAAGTCCTCGCGAGTGAGTTCGCCGGTACCGTACTCGTCGATGGGGACGTACAGCGAGCTCGCGATGGCCGGGACGTCGAAGAACGCGGCTTCGACGGCTGCGCTGACCGTCCCCGACCGCCCGATGGCGTACTCCCCGAGGTTCGCACCGTGGTTACAGCCGGCGACGACGAGGTCGGGGTCGGGATCGGGGCCGAGTTCGCCCATCGCGGCGACGACGCAGTCTGCGGGCGTTCCCTCGACGGCGTAGCCGAGCTCGTGATCCCGGACGGAGACCTCACTCGAGATCGACCGCCCGACCGCACTCTGGTCGTCGGCGGGGGCGACGACGGTCACGTCGCCGACCTCGGCGAGTCCGTCATAAAGTGCCCGCAGGCCGGGGCTGTCGATCCCGTCGTCGTTGGTGAGAACGATCTCGGGTGCCTCGCTCATGGGATATAGTTGGACTCGGCGGCGAAAAACGCTCGGGTTCCGGCGGAAGGGTGTCCGGTTAGCGGATGGCATCGTGGAAGGCCGTGGAGGTTTTGACCCAGCGACCGAGGTCGTCAAGCCCCAGTTGTACCAGGGTCCACGATCCACGATAATGACGGGGTCATACTGTCGGTCATGAATGATAGCGTTTCGATAGTTTCCAGGTCATCGCTTCACCGTTGCTCGGCCGCTTCTCACGCTATCGTTGTGCCCTTTAGAATTTTAACGGACAGGAACGAACGATACGACAGAGAAGACATGACGACAGATACGAACAACGAACTCACCCACCATCTGGCTGTCGGCGTCGGAAGCGTCGTCTTCGCTGCATTACTGTGGTTGGTGGGATACCACGAACAGCGGGTCGTGGGGGCAGTCCCGTGGTTTCTCCTGGTCCTGGTGATGAGTATCGGGCCGACGATGAGGCTCTGGCCCGGTATCAGACGCCGGTTCTCGGGGAACTTCCCGGTGAACTGGCGATCGGAACTGGGGATCTGGTTTGCGATCTGGGGCGTCGTTCACCTGCTCTTCGTGTTCCAGGCGAGAGACTGGGACGTCGTCGGCTACCTGGCAGACATGAGCCCGTGGGCTTTTGGCTCGCTCGTAGCCGTGATCATCGCAGTCGGACTCGCGGCCACCTCGAACAACCAGGCCTACGATTACATGGGCGGGAAAGCATGGAAGTGGCACCAGACCGTCGGTGCGTACGTGATCTTCTGGCTTCTCGCCGTCCACATCTACGACAGGGCGTATCACCGACCTGGGTTCCCGTCCGACGATCCGCTCCACTGGCTGTACCTGATCACACTCGTTCTTGTCGTCGCGCTCCAGATTGCCGCGTTCGCCGCGGTCGTCTCCCAGTACCGGAAGACGGGTGAGTATCCCTCCGGGCTGTCCTGATCGGCAGGGCCCGACGGCCCCGCGTTCTTACGTGATCCGGTCGACGACCGTCTCCTCGTCGACGACGAGGTTGTAGGCTCTCTCGTCGTCGTTCCACAGCGCCAGGACGGACTCGAACGAACAGACCTCACCGTAGTCGGCCTCGAGCAGCGCCCGGTTGAGCGCCGTCTCCTTTGTGCAGACGGCGTAGTGGTCGACGTCCTCGCTGCCATCGCTTACCTTGAACAGCGGGTTGGCGTCCTCGCCCTCCGAGAGCGAGCGGCTGAGCTTCGCCGCGACGAGGTCGATCCGGTTCGTGACGTGACGATCCATCTCGGCCATCTTCGCCCATCGGCTCGTCTCGAGTTCGAGCTCGACCCGCCGACGTCCGTCCAGCCGGAGGATCGAGTAGGAAAACTGGACGTCGACGTTTCTGAACTCGCCGGGATCGTGATCGTCGTCGCTCGCAGCCTCGTCGAGGCGACGCTGGAACGGCGGCGTCTCGAGATCGGGTCGAACGTCGAACGACCAGCCTCGATCCGACGGCGTCTCGCCGGGCCAGAGCCGGACGGCGGGGCTGTAGACAGTGACCTCGCCGGCGCTGCTCTCGTCGTCACCGGCGTCTGCGTCTCGTTCGCCGTCGCCACCACACGCGCCCACGGGTGCGACCCGCTCGCCCTCGACCGCCCGCTCGAGGTCGCGCAGGCCGATGCTCGTGTGCTTGTCCGCGGGTGCCATCGCGAGCACGGTGCCGTCGGGAGCGAGTGCCTCGAGATACGACCGCAGGACGGCTTCGGGATCCTCGAGTTCGCTGAGGACGTTACACATGAGGACGAGGTCGAACCCCTCACCGTCGACGTCGGCAGGATCGAACGTCTCCGCGGTCGTCCGGTGGACCGTCGGGTGGACGTTCCGGCCGGTCTCGGCGAGCAGCTCCTCGAGGACGTCCGCGGCCGCGCTTGGCTCGATGGCGTGGTACTCCACGAGCGCGTCCGCGGGGAGGGAGTCGGCGAGTCCGAGCGCGGGGCCGCCGACGCCGGCGCCGACGTCGAGCACGCGGAGGTCCCGGCCCAGCAGTTCGCGCTCGGCGAGGTCCTCGAGTGCGTACTGGACGGCGGCGTAGTACGGCGGGAGGTGGTAGATCGCGTAGCCGGCGGCGGTGTCCTCGTCGTACTCGACCGGGCGACCCTCGAGGTAACGGGCCTTGAACCGGCGGACGACCGACCGCAACAGGTCGCCGGAGGCCCCTTCGTTCCAGTTCGGTCCGTAGCGGTCCGCGAGCAGCTCCTCGAGGCGGTCGGCGTAGCGGTCGGGGAGCCGTTCGACGGGTTCGCGCCGCGGCGGGATGGGCTCGTCCTCGACGGGGACGAAGGTGTCGTCGTCGGTCTCGACCAGCCCCAGATCCGGCGCTTCCTCGCGGAGAAGCTGTCTGACGACTGCCGGGTGGGGCCTGCCCTCGACGTACTCGCTTACCTCCTCGGGATCGATCGGGCGGACCTGTCGGAGGTACTTCGCGTTCTCGCGGACGGCTTCGCGACGATCGCTCACTCTCGATCACCCGCGTGCCACCGGTCCCGGGCGTCCCGGTACAGCGACTCGAACTCGGCGGGGTCGGCCTCGGCGATTCTAGCCGCGGCCGCCGCGACGTCGTCCGCGCCGTCGAACGCTCCCTGGATGTCCGCGTACACACGCGGCGTGCCGTCGGTCACCTGCTCCGCGAGCTCCCGGAGCCCCTCGTAGATCGGCGTCTCGAACCCCTCCGGCACGGTCTCGGCTGCCAGCGCAAAGGAGAGGACGGCGGTGTGGGCGGCCGCCTGCACCGACTCCATCGCCTCGTCGTGTTCCGTTGCGGTCGTCTCGATCATCTCGTTTCCCCGCTCTCGGAGCGTCTCGAGGATGTTCGCCGAGACGGGGCCGGGCTCGTCCCGGACGACGGCGATCGATCCCGGCGCGCGCTCGGGGGCGAAAAGCGGGTGGAGACTCACCCGTTCGCGGTCGGGGGCGTGAGCAGCCATCGCCTCGAGCGCTGGTTCCATCACGCCCGAGACGTCGAGCGTGGCCGTCCTCGATTTGTGGGCGTGGGCTTCGATCGCCGCCTCGACGGCGGTCATCGGGACGGCCAGACAGACCGCCTCGAAGCGTTCGTCGGTCTCGAGGGAGACGGCGCGACCGTCGACGGCCTCGGCGGCGACCTCGGCGGCGGCCGCGTCGACGTCCGTGAACGCGACCGACGACTCAGTGGCGATCGCGTCCCCGAACCAGCGACCCATCTCGCCCGCGCCGACGATCAGTACGTCCATCGGGTGATCGTACCCGGCCCCGTTCCAAAAGCCGTTCGATCGACGGAACCGGACTCCAACGCTTATTCGCCTTCGGGGTGGACCCACCACATGAGCAGTGCGCTCGATTCACGTCAGCGCGACCGCTACTCCCGACAGCTCATGCTCGAGGGCTTCGACGACGCCGACCAGACGCGGCTGCTCTCGAGTCGTGTCCTCGTCGTCGGTGCTGGCGGGCTCGGCTCGGCAGTCATCCAGTACCTGGCGGCAGCCGGCGTCGGCACCATCGGCGTCGCCGACGACGGGTGCGTGACACGCTCGAACCTTCAGCGACAGGTCCTCCACGGCGTCGACGACCTCGAGGATCGAAAGGTCGACAGCGCGGCTCGCTCCGTCGAGCTCTTGAATCCCGACGTCACGGTCGAGACCCATCCCGATCGGGTCGAGCCCGGGACTGCCCCGTCGCTGCTCGAGGACTACGACGTCGTCGTCGACGGCCTCGACCACTTTCCCGGCCGGTTCGTGTGCAACGACGTCGCCCGCCTCCAGGAGACGCCGTTCGTCCACGGCGCGGTCTACGGCCTCGAGGGCCAGACGATGGCGTTCCGTCCCGGTGGTCCCTGCTACCGGTGTCTCCTCCCCGAGGCACCCGATCCCGGGGCCGTCCCCTCCGACGAACCGATGGGAATTTTCCCAACGCTTCCCGGCGCGATCGGCTGTCTCCAGGCGACAGAGGTCCTCAAACTCCTGCTCGAGTACGGGACGGTGCTCGACGACCACCTGCTCCGGTACGACGCGACGGACGCGACGCTTACGAAGACGGCGCTCGAGCCGGCTCCCGACTGTCCCGTCTGTGGCCCCGACGGTGTCGAGTCGGTCGAGGACCTCGCGTACGACGATCGGTGCCGGATCGAGCGCTGACGGTCGCGGACCGCCACGGAGCCGGTCGTCAGCGACAGATCACCTGCCGCGAACGTGGGTGTAGGCTTCATACCCTCGTCCGGTGTAGGGCGGCCCCATGGACGGCGTCGACGACAGCGAGCGACGGAGCGACGACCCCGAGTACACCTTCCCCGACGGCGTACCGGACCGGCTTCGCCGGCGGTTTCTCTCGGCCGTCGGCGCGAGCGGACTCGCCGCACTCGCCGGCTGTGCCGAGCTGCTCGAGGACGACGATCCGGACGACGACCTCGAGCCGGACGACGACCCCGACGAGCCCGACCCAGAACGCGAAGAGTACCTCGACTACACCGACCTCGAGACGATGCAGGTCGACTGGATCCCCGAGGAACTGGTCGTCCCTCTCGAGACCCAGATCGCCCACGACGACGAGGAGATTCGCTTCCGGTTCCAGTTCGACTCGCCGGAGCCCTACGGCTGGTACCACGACATGCTCGTCTACGAGGACGGCCAGTGGCGCGAACTCGACGCTCCGAATCCCGACGTCGCCGACCCCGACTACGGCGCGACCGAGTGGCACGAGGGCTTTACCGAGGATCGGATCTCGTTCCTGCTGGGCGACGGCAGCGTCCAGGGGTTCGCGGAGTACGGCGGCTGGCTGACCGCGATGCTGGGCGTTCGCTCGCTGCCGGGTGCGGTCGAAGGCGAAGACGTCGAAGAACACCCCCACCTCGGCGAGGAACTCGGCCAGGACGACGTCCGGAAGTTCATCCCCCAGTCCCGGGAGGGCGAGTGGTGGGAACACGACTGGGACGCCGTCCGCCCACAGGAGGAACTCGAGGAGATGCTCGCCGAGGGTGAGTTCCTCGACCTGCCGATCTGGCGCGGTCACCGGAGCAATCCCGTCGGCTACGCGACCAACCACTTCGTCCTCGAGCACCGCCACGGAGCCATCGAGGGCGAGGACACCTACGACAGCCAGGAGTGGGACGAAGACGACGGCCCCGAGTACATGTTCGACCCCGACGTCGTCGACGACGGGGCACTCGAGATCGACGACGTCGAGGACGGCGAGATCGATCCTCAGGACGACGTCTACTGGCTCGAAGAGGAGCACATGGTCGAGTTCGACTCCGACGTCGCGGCGTTCGAGGGTGCGGTGGTCCCCAGACGCGTCCTCCAGGAGCCGACCGAGGGCGAGGCCGTCTGGGAGGCCCGCGGCGAGTGGGACGACGGCATCTGGACCGTCGAGATGCGACGGGCGCTCGAGACGGGCTACGACGGCGACGTCCCGCTCGAGCCCGGCGAGGTCTACGAGTGGACGCCGGCGGTCCACTGGGGGTCCGAAGAGCGGTGGCACCACGTCGGTTACCCGTACCTGCTCGGACTCGAAACCGATCCCGAGCCGCCCGAGGACGAGGAGGGCGACCCCGTCGAGGAGGCGACGCTCGTCGCCGAGACGTTCGAGGACGAACCCGACTGGGACGAGATCGAGACGTACACGATCCCCTGTATGTACCCTGGACAAGTCGACTGGACGTGGCTGACCAGCGGGCTCCACCCCTACGAGGACGAGATCAAAGACGCCGAAGTGAGCATCTGGGGATTCCACGACTACGTGCTCGACGATCCCGAGCGGTTCGCACAGCGAAACGTCGACCTCGAACTCGACGACGCGCCACGGGAATGAGACTGGTCGACGGACGATCCATCCCGTCGCTGGACGGTACCCCACGTTAGCGTGGTGTCCTTCCGTCTCATCTTTGCCGCACTCGCCAGGTACGGTGACCGGATCGTCCGTCGGTTCGAGACGCCCTTCGCGGGACGGTTGATCGTCCTCGCGGTCGTCGTCGGCGTGGTCGGCGGGCTCGGTGCGGCGGCGTTCCGATATATGATTCTCGTCGTTACGTTCCTCTTTTTCGGAGCCCACTCACAGGACGTGCTCGTGGAATCGGTCGTCGCCCTCCCCTGGTACTACCGCGTGCTCGCGCCCGCCATTGGCGGCGCACTCGTCGGACTGATCATCGTGTACGGCGGCGAGCAGGTGAGTGGCCATGGCGTGCCTGAAGTCCTCGAGGCGATGGACCGACGGGACGGCGTGATCCCCGTCCGGATCGCTCCGGCGAAGGCGGTCGCGTCGGCGATCTGTATCGGCTCCGGTGGGGCGACCGGCCGCGAGGGACCGATCGTCCAGATCGGCGGGACGTTCGGCTCCGTCGTGGGACGGCGACTCGAACTCTCGGAATCGAAGACGAAGGTGTTGCTGTCGGCCGGCGCAGCCGCCGGCATCGGCGGCACGTTCAACGCCCCGCTGGGCGGGATGATCTTCGGGTGGGAAGTGCTCCTCGGGAGGGTCACGAGGGAGTCGATACCGGCGATCGCGGTCGCCTCCGTGGTCGGGACAGTGACGGCGAACGTCGTCGTCGGGCTCCCCGACCCCATCTTTTCGGTGCCGGCGATCGAGGTGGTGAGCTACTGGGAAGCGGTCGCATACGCGGGTCTCGGCCTCGTCGGTGCGGTCGTCGCACTGACGTATACGAACGCGCTGTACGCCGTCGAAGACGCCTTCGAGCGGCTCCCGGTCGGTGACGCCACGAAGCCGGCGCTGGGCGGATTGGGTCTGGGCGTTCTCGCGCTCTCGGCCCCACAGGTCCACGCGACGGGCTATCCGGTGATCCAGGATGCCCTCGTGGGTGCGTTCCCTCTCGAGGTCGTGCTCGCGTTCGGCGTCGCAAAGATCGTCGCGACGAGTCTCACCCTCGGTAGCGGCGGCTCTGGTGGGATCTTCGCGCCGGCGCTTTTCATCGGAGCGATGATGGGAAGTGCCTACGGAACGGTCCTCGAGGACGCGTTCCCGGCGGTCGTCGGTGATCCTACCACCTACGCTGCCGTCGGCATGGGTGCGGTGTTCGCCGGTGCCGCCCACGCTCCGCTGACCGCCATCGTCATCGTCTACGAGTTGACGGGTGACGTCCGGATCGTGGGCCCGCTCGCGATCGCCTGTCTCCTCAGCACGGTACTGTCGCGACGCGTTCTGGAACCGAACATCTACACGATCGGACTGCTCGAGCGCGGCGTCGACGTCGACTCGAGGCGGTTGCTCTGATTCGCACACGGCGGTCTCCAAAACAGCGTTCGTCGGTTGTCCCGTTACAGGAGCCGCACGTTGGCAGCGTGCATGTCGCTCTCGTCGATCGGGTTTGGCTCGACGATGTCGAGTATTTCTCTCGTTTCAGGGTCGATGATCGACATGCCGGGTGTGTCGCCGGTTGAGGCGTGTGGGTCGCCCGATTGCGGTTCCGGACCCCGGAGACTCGCCAGCATGTAGTCGTTTCCGGGCGTGCCGGCGACGATGTCCGGCGCGGTGCCGGTTTCTTCGACGTAGTCGATGACGGTGAGCTCTTCGGTGTCGATGACGACCGCGTCGTTCGTCTCGCGGTTGAACACCCAGGCCTCGGAGATGTCGTCGACGTCCTCGAAGGTCGGACCGAACCAGATCCCGTGGGCGTCGAAGCCGCCGCTGCTGCCGCTTGCGATCACTTCCTGGTCGTCGGCGTCGTAGACGTACCACTGGCCGACGCCACCGGACTCGTGGCTCGACGGTGCGCCGCCGGTGAACCAGAACCGGTTCGTCCCCGGCTGTCTGATCACGCCACAGTTTGCCCGGAGTTCGTCGGGCATGATCACCTCGTCGATCTCGAAGGCCTCGATGTCGACTCGCACGACTGCTGCGTCGTCGATCCCGGCTCCGACCGTATGATACGACATCGAGCCGTCCTGGGTGATGTCGTGACAGATCGGCTGGGGATTGGGCATCGGTCCCTCCTGGAGTTCCTCGTGTTCCATGAAGTCGATCTCGTCGACGATCTCGAACTCGTAGTTCTCCCAGTCGGCCTCGACCTCCCGGATCGCCGCGTCGTTGATGACGTCGACGATGATCCGCTCGTCGTTTCGTTCTTCGCCCTCGAGCATCGCACTGTAGGCCCGGACACCACCCATGTGCGTCCCGGGACCGGTCTCGACTGTCTCGACGATCTCCCGGGAATCGGCGTCGTAGATCGTGAGCGTGCCGGCACCGGTGTCTGCCGACACCGCGTACTCCCAGTCGCTCGTGAAGTCGATCAGGTGCGGGCCGACGATGTCGGTACCGTGGACCTCGCCGACGTCGATCTGGTCGACCTCCTCGTACCCGATCGGATCGGCGTCGGGGTCTTCTTCGAGGATGTGGACCGTGTCGGTCCCCTGGTCGGTGAGCCAGACTTCGTAGTCCCGAGCCGTTTCGGCCGGTTCGTCGTCGGCTGTATCGTCCCCAACACACCCCGCGAGCGCGAGTGCTCCTGCAACTGTTCCGGCCTGGATGAACCGCCTCCGCGTGTGTCGTGTAGACATGGTACAATATTCGAACGTCCACTACATAAATCCTTGGGATGTGTAAACTATATTCACGAAAATGATTGTCGGGTATTACTCGATAGAGGGACAAGGTCGTTTTTATCGACTAAAACGCAGTATTATAGCTTGCTGTCACATCTTCACCCAGATGGATTGTGTGCTTTTGTGTCACTATTATACAAGAGATATGTGGGGAATCATTTCCGAGATGTCAGGCCGCCCTGTAAGCGGCGATCAGAAGAACTGCCGCGAGTGCCAGCACGGTCACGAGTGCGGGAGCCAGGGCGTCACTGTCGTCGTCGGCCGGCTCGTCATCAGTGCCGTCTTCGTCTGCGGACCCGTCGTCGCCGTCGGCGGTCGTCTCATCGTCCGTACCGTCCGAATCGTCCTCGAGCGTCTCCCTGTCGTCTTCGTCCGGCGCGTCGTCCTCGAGGTCCGGCTCGAGGACGTCGCCGCCGCCGTCGACGTGGACCTCGAGGTCACCCGAGAAGACGAACGGTGGCCACTCTTCGGTCAGTTCGATCTCGGTGTTCTCCGTATCGACGACGATCGTCGACGTCGGGGCGTCCTCGGCGACCTCGAGGACGACCGTCGCAAGTTGACCGTCGCCCTCGGCACCGCCGGCGACCGGATCGCGCCACATGTGTAACTCGGCGACTCCCTGCTCGTCGTCGTGGAACGCCTCAGACTCGACGGTCGTCTCCTCGCCGAGTTCGAGGAACGGACCGGGCTGAAGTTCGACGACCTCGAGGTGGTCGGGCTGGTAGTCCAACCGGAACTCGATTCGCTCGACGGCGTCGGTGGTCGTCCGGCCGTCGGCGCGCAACAGAACGTCGACTTCGATCTCCTCGCCCGGCTCGGCCTCGATCTCGTCGTCCCCGAACTCGATGACTTCCGGCGCGTCTCCCGCCGCGGCCGTTCCAGCGAGTGGCCCCGCGGCCACCAGTCCGGCGGCCAGCAACGTGGCGACGACCACGACGACCGCGCCGTCTCCCTCGCGGTCGATCATGGCGGTGTCAACTCGATTGTCACCGGGGGCATCTCGACGAACGCCGTCTCGTAGCCCGCGTGTCGCGAAACCTGTGGCGCGGTATCCACCTCGAGGATGAGTTCGCCGCCGTCGGGTGCCTCATCGAGCGCCACGCCGTAGTGGTAGCCGAGTTCGTGATCGAGCGTCTCGGTCAGCGAGCCCTCCGCGAGGACGTCGCCGTCGTCCTCGAGGCGGTAGGACAGTCCCATCATCGGCAGGATCGAGCGGTTGTACGGCGTCCGGGTCGACACTGCGAGATAGTACTCCTCGTCGTCGACGAGTCTGGAGCCGGGCGCTAAGAGCGTCGTCGCGAGCACGGCGTCGCCGGTGGTGGGCGTCCCCTGCAACTCGCCCGGCAGTTCCATCGCGGGCGGGGTCTCGCCCTCGTCGGGGCCGCGCGAGAAGGTGCCGTATCGGTTGTTGTCCTCGGTCTCCTCCCACAGTTCCCGGTCGTCGTTGTCTCCGTGGTCGTCGTTGTCTCCGTGGTCGTCGTTGTCTCCGTGGTCGTCGTTGTCTCCGTGGTCGTCGTTGTCTCCGTGGTCGTCGTTGTCTCCGTGGTCGTGATGATCGTGGTCCATGGCCGCGACGTGGTTCTCGAGTGCCCCCTCTCGACCCCACTCCTCTTCCTCGAGGTAGACGACGCCGCCGACGACCTCCTCGCGGAACTCGTCGTCGAACTCGAAGGTGAACGAGCCCTCGCCGGCCTCCTCGAATCGGCCGTCGAACTCGCCGGTCGTGCGCGCGTCGATCGAGCCGACACGAACCTCGGCTTCGTAGGTGCCGTCTTCGCCGAGGGGGACGTTGTTGCCGACGTGAAAGCCCATCTCCTGGGAGATCATCGGCCACGGGGCGTAGGTGTCGCCCGGCTCGCCCTCGGGCCCGACGCTGAGCTCGAGGCCGGTCTCGACGGGAACGATCATCTCGGTCTCGGGATCGCGGACGGTCACCATCAGGTGGACGTCGTCGTCGTCGGCGACCTCGGCGACCTCGACTTCCTCGCCGGTCACGTTCCAGAACTGGTGGGGGTAGGTCACCATCGGGACGAGTTCGTACTCACCCGCGGAGACGGGTTCTAAGTGTCGCATCGCCTCGAAGTGAGTCGGAACGTACACCGCGTCGGGCGGATCCTCGACCTGCGGAAGTTCCGGGGCGACGGTCGGTTCGGACGGTTCGTCGTCGTCATCGTCGTCGTCATCTTCCGGCTCGCCGTCGTCGGTCTCGTCGTCACCGCCGGCACAGCCGGCCAGTACGGCCGCGCCTGCAACGCCGGCGGCCGACAGGAGGTGGCGTCGTCCAACTCGTCGGTCGGTACCTCGAGCGTCTGTCGTGGGTCGCTTTCGGGTCATGGATCTGGTCGTGGGAACGAACGGAGCGGTCGCGGCGGAACCAACGCGTTCGCGCGTCGCCGGACGAAGAAGTACTGGAGGATGCCGTTGTTCACGCGCCGACCGACCGAGGTCTCGTCGGCGAGCGCCGCACCGGTGATCGCCTCCCGGACGCGCACGAAGTCGGCAATCTCGCGCTGGAGCGAGAGAAAGTGCAACCCCGCGCGGTCGTCGTCCGTCGAATCGAAATCCCGCCGGAGGAGGATCGGTTCGCCGTCCACGCGGGCGCTGGCGGCCTTCTGGGCGTGGCCGACGACCCCCCGCTGGCTTGCTGTCTCGAGGACGTCCTCGGCGACTTCGGCCACCCGCGGATCCGAGTCGAACCGCTCGCCGTGTTCGCCGACGAGATCGTCGTCCGCGTGCGTGGGGCTGAACATCTTCGCCACCCGCTGGAAGTGGTTCTCCTGGTGCCACCAGTCCCGGAGCTGGAACTCGATCGTCGAGACGTGTTCGGTCGTCGCCCCCTCGAAGGGGCCCTCCTCGATCGTGACGCGGTCCTCACTCGCCTGGGCCTCCCGGAAGCCGTTCATGAAGCCCATGAAAAGCGGTGCCTCCTCGGGAATCGGCGCGTCGTCGGGCACGCCGGAGACGTCGCGGTTCTCCTGCGGGAGTCCGGCCCCAACGAAGCCCGTCCGGCGGTCGACGCGCTCGAGGAGGTCGGTCACGTCGGTCACTTCCTGGCCGTTCGCCGTCTCTGCGTCGCCTACGAGCGCCTCCTCGGCTTCGATCACGGCGTCGGGTCGATCACTCGCCAGGTGAATCAGCAGGTCCGTCCGATCGAGCTCCGGTTCCTCGAGGTCGCTCAGCGACTCGGGTGCCGGCAGGTCGACCGCGTCGGGGAGGTCGGCGTCGAACCGGTCGAAGTACGACGGGGAGTAGCCCACGGTGAACAGCAGTCCCTCGTTGCTCCACTCGAAGGCCTGCTCGAGGTCCGCGAGCGCGTCGGCGAACGGCTCCTGTGTCTCCTCAGGGTCGACGCCGTCGGCGAGGTCGACGTAGCCGAGCACGTGGTGTCGTGGCGGCCGGACGTTGCCGTGGTCGTCGGTCGGCAGAAACTCGTTCCAGGCGTGCTGTCGGGACGGAACGGTTTCGGGATCACCCTGTGGGACGTCCTCGAGGCCGCCGTTGGAGTCGAAGCGGTCGACACATGCCGCAAGTCCGACGGACCCACCGGCAGCTACGGCTGATTTGAGGTACGCTCGACGCGACACCGAACCGGGATCGAGGATACCAGGCGTCATTTCGGGTCGAGGGATCCAGTCATGGGTGACCTTTCCCGCTGCGTGAGACCATTGTTGAGTACTACCACACTCGTCTCCGACAGATGACGGCCAGTATTGATTAATATTGTGGTAACTACACTAATTATGGGCATCAACCAAACCTGCCCAGTGGAAGCAGCAAAATTTTGGGTTTTGTCCTAATTACGAAGATTGCAATGGTGTACCGGAAAGAGTATCCGCATACTACACCGTTATTGACGGTCTACACAGAGAATACAAATGTGTTAGAATGTCACATGATACACATACTCGAAGAACGTGTTTGCAGTGTGCAGCCCTGATAGGGTCGATCGGGCTTGCAGGATGTATCGACGGGAACGACGACGCTGGTGCCGACGACTCGGACGTGGACGACGACGCCGATGCCGACGACTCGGACGTGGACGACGATGCTGATGCCGACGACGAGTCGATAGCCGGTAGCGAAGAGGAAAACTTCGTCGTCGTCGGTCCGGATGGTGCCTGGATATTCGACCCCGAGGAGATCACGGTTGACGTCGGTGAAACCGTCACCTGGTACTTCGATAGCCCGGGACACAACGTGACGTCTCACCCCGACGCCGCAGATCAGACCGAGAATCCAGAGGGTGCAGAGCCGTTCACGTCCTACGACGGCGATAACCACCTGATGGTAGACGATCCGGGGACGGAGTTTGAACACACCTTCGAGGTTCCCGGAGAGTACGTCTACGTCTGTACCCCTCACGTTCCATCGATGGCCGGTACGGTCGTCGTCCAGGAGTGATACGGTCTGCTGTAACGACGTACAGCGGTCCGTGCGAGTGAGCTTCGTGTACCCCACCCATCGCGGGACGAAGAATCCGCACTGCTCATTCCGGCCGTCTTGCGTTCAGCGAGACGTTCGTGGCCCACGGTTCGAGCCATCCTCGAAAGGTAGTTGGGGCCACAGTGGGAAGGCCACCGCATGCGCCAGTACCTCGAGCTCGTCGAGTCGGTCCTCGGGACGGGCACCTACAAACCCAACCGAACCGGCATCGACACCGTCTCGTCGTTCAGCCAGCACTACGAGGTCGACCTCGGGGAGGGATACCCGCTTTTGACGACCAAGCGGATGGACGGCTACCGGTGGAACTCGATGATCCACGAGATCTGCTGGTATCTCTCCGGCGAGGAACACGTCCGCAATCTCAGCGAAGAGACAGGAATCTGGGACGCCTGGGCCGACGACGAGGGACGGCTTGACACCGCCTACGGCCGCTTCTGGCGTCGGTACCCGATTCCCGAGGACGACGCACGACTCGCGGGCGAGTCCTGGCCCGAGGACGCCCACCGGTGGGTGAACGAGGAGGACGACGGCCGGCGAACCTTCGACCAGCTCCAGTACGTGGTCGACGGCCTCTCGGACAGTCCGAACTCCCGTCGGCTCGTCGTCAACGCCTGGCACCCCGCAAACGCCGCCGTCTCGACGCTGCCGCCGTGTCACTACACGTTCGTCTTCAACGTCCAGGGCGGCCGCCTGCACTGTCACCTCACCCAGCGCTCCGCCGATATCGCGCTGGGCGTCCCCTTCAACATCGCGGCTTACTCGCTGCTGACGACGGTCGTCGCCCAGCAGACCGGTCTCGAGCCCGGGACGTTCGCCCACACGCTCGTCGACGCTCACGTCTACTGTGGCCGGGGCACACGCGGCGAGTGGTACGCCGACAACCTCGAGATCCTGCAGTCCCGACTCGCCGACGTCGACGACCGCGAAGGGTTTCGCGACGTTCGCGAGTGGCTCGAGGCCGAGGCCCCACCCGAGGCCGACGGCGACGACCGGCTCGATCACGTCCCCGGCCTGCTCGAGCAACTCTCCCGGGAGCCACTCGAGCGGCCGACCCTCGACGTCGCCGACGTCACGATCGACGAGCTCTCGGCGGACGACGTCGAGCTACGCGAGTACGAGTCACACGACGGCATCCAGTTCTCGGTGGCCGAATGACGAGAGAGAGCGACGACGGGGCGACGCCCGACTTAGAGACCGACTGCGAACTCGTGGCCATCGTCGCCGTCGCCGAAAACGGCGTCATCGGCCGCGACGGAGAGATGCCCTGGCACATCCCCGCGGACCTCACACACTTCAAACGACAGACGACGGGCCATCCCGTGATCATGGGGCGAGT
Organism: Natrialbaceae archaeon AArc-T1-2; assembly: GCF_030273315.1. Classification (NCBI taxonomy): domain Archaea; kingdom Methanobacteriati; phylum Methanobacteriota; class Halobacteria; order Halobacteriales; family Natrialbaceae; genus Natrarchaeobaculum; species Natrialbaceae archaeon AArc-T1-2. The sequence continues at coordinate 2,573,168 of NZ_CP127174.1, forward strand.
CACCTACGAGAGCATCCTCGAGACCCTGGGCGAGCCCCTGCCCGACCGGACGACGGTCGTGCTCACGCGCCAGGATCTCGAGACGCCCGACGACGTCCGCGTGGCAGACGATCCAGCGAGCGCGCTCGAGGCGGCCGAACGGGCGGCCAGGAACCGCCACGACGTCGACCGCATCTTCGTCGCGGGCGGCGCGACCGTCTACGAGACGTTTCTCCCCGCCGTCGACCGGCTGATCGTGACCGAAGTCCACGACAGTCCCGAAGGAGATACGCACTTCCCGGCATGGGACCGGAAGGAGTGGGAGGAACGCGACCGCGACGAGCGAGACGGCTTCGCCTTCGTCGAGTACGGCAGACGGTGAGTGTCTGGCCGAGATCGCGACGCCACTGGGGTGGCAACCGGAGCCGACACCGACAGAACCGATTGACAACACTTGTTACCCACACCCCGAAAGACCATCGTATGACCGACGACCGATCCCTGTCCCGATCGAAGGTCGCACGCGTCATCGACGAGTACGACCTCGAGGGATGGGGCGACCGACTCGAGCGGAAGTGGCTCGGCAACGGGGACGAGCGGACGAGTTTACGTGACCTCGCGACGGAGTTCAACGTCGCCGTTCTCCGGGCGGCGCTTCAGGAGGCGGGCGAGTCGACGATCGAATCCGACGTCGAAAGCGCCTACCGCACGCTAACCGACGACGACGTCTCCGAATCGGACACCATCCGAAAGCGTCGCGACCTCGAGCGAGCGGGCGTCGACGTCGACGAGGTCCTCTCGGACTTCGTTACCCACCAGGCGATCCACACCTACCTCACCGACGTCCGGGAGGCCAAACTCGAGCGCAACGACGAGGACCGGGCCGAACGGAAAAAAGAGACCATTCAACGACTGCTCAACCGGAGTCAGGTCGTCACCGAGTCGACGATCGAGGAACTCGCAAACGCCGATCTGCTCACCGACCGCGACTACGAGGTGTTCGTCAACGCCCGCATCGTCTGTGAAGACTGCGGTCAGGACTACGCCGTCGACGAGCTGATCGACCAGGGAGGGTGTGACTGCGACGTGTGATCGTGCCGGTTGGAGCCGCCTCCCGGTACAGTCGAAAGACGGTTCGCGGTTGCTCCGGAACTGACGCACAGCCGACGGGAAAACACGAAAACACAGCTCGGTCGAATACCGACCACGACCGCCCGAGAGCGGCGTCGAGACGTCTATCAACTATCGGTCCAGTCCTCTTCTTGCCACGTCGCCGTCGCGACTACGCGATCGCCGTCGACGTCTACCGACCGCTCGAGCACCGGTCCGGCGACGCCGAGCACCCCCTCGAGTTCGTCCTCGTCCGGGTCGTCGACGATCGCCGCGAAGTCGCCGGCGGACGTCTCCTCGTCTTCGGCGGTGAGCGACGCGACGATTCCCTCGGCATCTCCGACGTCCTCGAACGCCGGATGGACGAGTTCGTCGGCGTCGAACGGGCCGCCGTACTGACCGACGGCGACGTCGCCGCGACCGGCGGTCTCGAGGAGCCACGCGAACGCCTCGGAGTCGTCCGTCGCCCGATCGCCGTCGCCCTCGGCGGTACCGATGGTCGTCTCGAGTACCGCTACCGGATCGTCTGCGACGTCCTCGCCGTCGACGAACACGACCGCGTCGCTGTCGACGGCGAACGCAGCGTCGACGTCGGCGTCGACCGGCGTGTAGACGTCGTACGTGTCGATCTCGGCCGTCCGTTCCATCTGTCTGATGAATTCGAGTGGCGGTTCAGCGGTGAGTTCGTCGTCGATCTCCTCGGGTACGATCGCGCCGGACGCGATCAACGCCTCGTCGGTCCGGAGTAGCTCCTCGACGGTCGATTCGAACGCGTCGTCCTCGAGGAGCCTGCCGAGCCTGTACTGGGCGAGGTCGAGACCGACGAAGAAATACACCGAGATCAGCTCCTCCGAGACGGGCGCGATCATCGGATCGTCTTCGTACTCCGTCGGAACCTCCGCGTCGGCTTCGTCTGCTGCGTCCTCGAGTTCTTCTTCGACGTCTTCTCCGATCGACTCCCAGTCGACGTAGGTGAACGTGAGCGTCTCCTCGAGCGTGAGCCAGCGACTGTACGCCGGGAGCTCGCCGTTGACTTCCTCCTGTGTGGCGACTGTGAGCCAGCCCGTCGTTCCGACGGCGGCCGCCGTCGCCGTTACACCTGCGATCTCGAGCAGTTCACGTCGTCTCGGTGACATTATCCGGTAATACGGCTTCTATTTGCATATAGTCCGGCCCTTCGTTCGTCGCGTCGTGACGGTACACCGCGGCGAGACGACGGCCGGCACCTCAGATATCTCGGCGTGTAAAGATGACTGTGGCAATGGCCAGTAACGCGAGAAATACCACGAACAACAACCCGGCGTCGCCGACGGCGTACTCTTCGTGGACGAGAATGTCCGTCTCCTCGTAGTACCGACTCGGCGTGAACGTGCCGACCCACTCGTAGTCGTCGACCACTCTGGAGATGCCGTCGATCAACCAGAGGACGATCACAAGCGTCAGGGCCGTCACTCTGGCAGTTCGCACCCGATCGATGGTGACGGAGAGGACGAGTCCGATTCCGGCACAGACTAGCAGGTACGGGATCGAAAGCAGGTGCACCATCGTGAGTGCAACGGGGTTGAACGACTCGCCGATGAGGATCGCCCCGACGTAGACGATGACCGGGATCGCGACGTTCAACGTGATCAGGGGGACCCACAGGGCGGCAACCTTCTGGAGGACGACCGACTCGCGAGAGATCGGATTCGAGAGGGTGAGATCCATCTTTCGCTCGTCGACGTCTTTTGCGATCAATCCGGCACCGACGTACGCGAAGTAGATCCCGAGTAAGAGAACCCAGAAGAACGAGTAGAGCTCGGCAGCGATGAACCCCTCGATCGTATGTAACTCTTCGATTCCGAACAGGTCGAACATGTACTCCGGGAACGCGTCCGCGACCACTTCCATCTCCTCTTGAACGCCGGGAAACATCGAGAAGTAGAGGACCGAAAGCAGGGCGAACACACTGACCAGCACGACCGAACCACGGACTCGCTTTCTGGACTCGATTCGGAGAATCGCCGTCACGACAGATCCCTCCGTGTGAAAACGAGGACGGCGACGCCCAACAGGACGAGAAACGCCGCCAGGAGAATCCCGGCGTCGGCGAGGGCGTACTCCTCGTGAACGAGGATCGCCGACGGATCGTAGTATCGACTCGGCGTGGCCTCACCGACCCACTCGAAGTCGGGATCCATTTTGGAGAGCCCGTCGACCAGCCAGAGGACGAAGACCAGCCCCAGGGCGACAGCCTGGGCGGTTTCGACCCGGTCGATGACAACGGAGAGGACGATACCGATTCCGGCACAGACCAACAGGTAGGGGACGCCGAGCAGGTGCGCCATCGCGAGCGCGACGACGTCGATCGACTCCTCAAGGAGCTGTACGCCGACGAAGAGCGCGACGAACAGCCCGACGTTCAGCGCGACCAGAGGGACCCACAGGGCGGCGACCTTCTGGAGGACGACCGACTCGCGAGAGACCGGATTCGAGAGGAGGAGATCCATCCGGCGCGTGCGGACGTCTCTCGAGATCATACCGGCGCTGACGTACGCGACGTAGATCCCGGCGATGAGTACCCAGGTGAACGGGAAGATGTAGCCCCCGACGAAGCCCTCGATCGAGTGTAGCTCTTCGATTCCTAAGAGGGCGAGGAGATACTCCGGATACACCTCTTCGAACACCTCCGCTTCCTCCTGAATGCTCGGGAACACGACGAGAAGGATCGCCGCGAGCAAGATGAGCAGGCCGGTCAGAGCCAGCGTGCCACGGAGATGTTTCCCCGACTCGGTACGAAGGATAGCCGTCATTCTGTCCCCGCGGAGGAGTCGTCCCCGTAGTAGTGTTTGAAGATGTCGTCGAGCTGCGGGTCTCCGATGTCGACGTCTTCTACTTCGAACTCCACGAGGTGCTCTAGCAACGCGGCAGGGTCGCCGGTGTAGGTGAATCGAACTGTCCTGTCGACGGTCTCGAGGTCGATCATCTCAGCCGTCGTAAACTGTCGTTCGTCGACCGGCTCGGTAAACTGCACCCGAACGTCCTTTCCGCCCCGTTCGAGCAGGTCCTCGATGTCCTCGAGAGCGACCAGCTCTCCGTCCCGGATGATCCCCACGCGATCGCAGACGCGCTGGACTTCGCTGAGGATGTGTGAGGAGAAGAAAATTGTCTTGCCGGCGTCGCGTTCCTCCTCGAGAAAGAGGTGCATCCGGTCCTGTTTGAGCGGGTCGAGACCGGCCGTCGGTTCGTCCAAAATGGCGAGATCCGGATCGTGCATGAACGCCTGGACGATCCCGAGCATCCGTTTGTTCCCTGCCGAGTACGTCTCGATTCGTTGATCGAGCGGTGGACGAAACAGTTCCAGTAACTCGTCTCGTCGTTCGTCGCCGCGCATCCGGGCGAAGTAATCGAGCACCTCGCGGCCGGTGAGTCGTTCCTCGAAGCCGAGCGTGTCCGGCAGATACCCGATGTTAGCTTTCGCCTCGGTGAGCGCCCGTCGGTTCCGGATGTCCGCACCGAGTATTTCCCCAGTACCCGACGTCGGCTTGATGAGCCCGAGCAACAGCCGAATGGTCGTCGTCTTGCCTGCCCCGTTCGGCCCGAGATAGCCGAAGATCTCGCCCGCCTCGACGTCGACGGAGATGTCGTCGTTGGCGGTGATGTCGCCGTACCGTTTCGTGAGCCCGTCCAGACTGATCCGCGTCAGGTCCTGGGTCGACGCCGGCTCGGTTTCGGCAGTCTGGGAACACATAATCACTAGTGTTGAGACGCCGGAGCAAAAGTTTCGACGGTGAGTTGACTATCCTGAGAACGTCATGCTGTCGGACCAGTTCACGCACCGGTCGCGCTCGAGACGCCGTCGTCGGAAGCGATTCCAGCTCGGGAACAGGTTATTGTGTGTTGGGACCGTCTATCACGGATGAGCGAGCGGTTCCCCGTTCCCCACCCGTCTACGTATGTCCGATACTGATCCCGTCAAGACGATCTGTCCGTACTGTGGCGTCGGCTGTGGTATCACGGTCGACCAGGGTGAAGAGCCCGGCGACGTCCAGTTCCGACCCTGGGGCGATGCCCCGGTCAACGAGGGACGCATCTGCATCAAAGGCGGTGCGGCGACCGAGGTCGTCGACCACGAGGACCGGCTCACCGACCCCCAGATCAGAGACGACGACGGCAGCCTGCGCGAGGCGAGCTGGGAAGAGGCCTACGAGCGGATCGTCTCGGAGATGGAACGCATCCGCGAGGTGTACGGCCCCGACGCGATGGGGTTTTACGGCTCCTCGAAGGTGATGAACGAGGAGAACTACCTGCTGCAGAAACTCGCCCGTCGGTACGGGACGAACAACGTCGACAACTGCACCCGGATGTGTCACGCCTCGACGGTCTGGGCGCTGCGGACGAGCCTCGGTGCCGGGGCGATGACGAACAGTATGGCCGATCTCCGAGCGGAAGCCGACGTACTCTGGATCCAGGGTGCGAATCCGGGCGAACAACACCCGATCGCCAACAGCCAGTACTTCCGCCAGGCCGTCCTCGAGGGTGCGACCGTCATCCAGGTCGATCCGCACGCGAACAAGACGACGCGGTCGTTCAAGATCGACGAGACCGACCGTCACCAGCACCTCCAGTTGAAGCCGGGCACCGACATCGCCCTCTTGAACGTCGTCCTCAAGACGGTACTCGAGAACGACTGGATCGACGAGAAGTTCATCGACGAACGAACGGAGGGCTTCGAGCACCTCGTCGAGACCCTCGAGGACGTCGACACGGAAGCGGCTGCCAAGAGCTGTGGCGTCCCTCTCGAGGAGATCGAACGCGCTGCCGAGACGTACGCCACGGCCGAAAACGCGGCCATCTTCACGGGGATGGGGATGAGCCAGCATACAAGCGGCGTCGACAACGTGCAAAACGAGATCAACCTGGCGCTGATCACGGGCAACCTCGGCCGGCCCGGCACGGGGGTCAACCCGCTCCGTGGCCAGAACAACGTCCAGGGGACCTGTGACGTCGGCGCGATGCCGAACGTCCTCCCCGGCTACCAGCTCGTCGACGACGACGAGGCACGCGAGGCAGTCGAGGCAGTCTGGGGATTCGAGATCCCCGACGAGCCCGGGCTGACGAACGTCGAGATCTCCCACGAGTCCGGCACGTCGATCCACGGACTGTACGTCATGGGCGAAAATCCCATCATGTCCGAGCCCGACGCCAACCGCGTCGCCGAACGGTTCGAGAAACTGGAGTTCGTCGTCGTCCAGGACATCTTCCCGACCGAGACGGCCGAGTACGCAGACGTGATCCTGCCGGCGACGAGCTGGGCCGAACGCGGCGGCACGGTGACGAACACCGATCGGCGCGTCCAGCGCATGCGCGGCGTCGAAAACGTCCACGAGAACACGAAACACGACCTCGAGATCGTCTCGGAAGTCGGGACTCGTCTCTTCGGCGAGGGGTTCGATTTCGAGGGTCCCGAGGCGGTCTTCGAGGAACTCCGGCAGGTCTGTCCGAGCTATCACGGAATGACCTACGAGGCGCTGGGCAAGGAGGGTATTCACTGGCCCTGCTACGAGCCCGGCGACGAGGGCGATCCCTACCTCTACGAGGACTCGTTCGACACCGACAGCGGACTGGGACACATCGAGGGCGTCCGCCACCAGGACCCTGCCGAGACGCCCGACGAGGAGTATCCGCTCGTCCTGACGACGGCCCGCCTCGAGGAACACTACAACACGGGGACGATGAGCACCCGGTCGCCGACGCTGAACCGTCAGACGCCGGAGAACTTCGTCGACGTCCATCCCAACGACGCGAAGCGATACGGCATCGAGGACGGAGACGACGTGCGGCTCCGATCTCGGCGGGGCGAGATCACGGTCCGGGCACAGATCACCGAAGACATCAAAGAGGGCGTCGTCTGGACGACCCCGCACTTCGCGGCCGCTTCCGCCAACCGTCTCACGAACGACGTGCTCGACGAACGGGCGAAGATTCCCGAGTACAAGGCTGCAGCCGCGGAGATCGACGTCGGCCTCGAACCCGCCGACGACTGACCGCGAGGTCCGTTTCGCTCTCGCATCACCCATCCGTGCTCTCACCGGAATCCATTCGAGCAACGATGAGACGCAGTCGGGCAGTTTGAACACGACCAACCGAGGGTATAATTGTCGTCGGCCGTAGACTCGGTCATGTACGAACACGTTCTCGTCCCGACGGACGGCAGCGACGGGACGCAACCGGCGATCGAGCACGGAACGACGATCGCCGACCGGTTCGGGGCGACCCTGCACGCGCTGTCGGTGATCACGGAGGGTCCGTACGACTCGCCCGCAGCGCTCGAAGAGCGTGCCGAGCGCGCAGTCGAACGCGTCGAACGGACGGCCCGAAACGACGGGGTCGACGTCGTCACCACCGTAAGCGAAGGCGTCCCACACGAGGAGATCGTCGCGTACGCGACCGGAAACGACGTCGACATGATCGTCATGGGCACTCAGGGACGGACGGGACTCGATCGGGTGCTCGTCGGCAGCGTCGCCGAACAGGTCGTCCGCAACGCACCGATGCCGGTCGTCACCGTTCGCGCGGACGGCACGGGCTAGGGTCTCACCCGGGTGCCGGTCTCGCCGGCAAGCGCCGCCTCGAGTCGGCCGGGCGTGGTGATCACGGCTCGGTCGCCGCCGCGTTCGAGAAACTGACAGCACGCCCTCACTTTCGGGCCCATGCTTCCCGGTGCAAACTCGTCGTTCTCGAGGCGGGTCCGGAGTTCGTCGACGGCAACCTCCCGCAGCGGCCGCTGATCTGGCCCGCCGTAGTCCGCGTAGGCGTACTCGACGTCCGTCAGGAACAGGAGCGTATCGGCCTCGAGTTCGGTCCCGAGCAACCGGGCGGTGTAATCCTTGTCGACGACCGCCTCGACGCCCTCGAGGGCGTCCCCGCGGGAAACGGGAACGCCACCGCCGCCGGCACAGATCACGGCGTCTTCGCGTTCCAGAAGCCGGCCGATCGTCTCCCGCTCGACGACCTCGAGTGGCTCCGGCGAGGGGACTACCCGGCGGTACGGCCGCTCGCCTTTGCCCGTCCGACGGGTCTCGAAGGGTTTCGACGCGGCCGTCTCCTCGTCGTAGAACGGGCCGACGGGTTTCGTCGGCTCCTCGAACGCTGAATCCTCTGGATCGACGACGATCCGGGTGAGGACCGTGGCGACGGTCGCGCCGGAGGCAGCGCTCTCGAGGGCCTGCCCGAGCGGATAGCCGATCTCGGCCTGGGTCCCGGCGACGAGGACGTCGAGGGGAAGCCGGGGCGTCTCCGCATCTTCCTGCTCGAGGAGGCGGTTCCCGACCTGTGGTCCGTTACCGTGGACGAGCACGAGGTCGGTGCCTGCCTCGAGGAGCCCCGCGAGCTCGGTCGCCGTCTCCTCGAGAACCGCGAGCTGGTCCTCGTAGGTCCACGAGCTATCGGCTTCGACTAAAGCGTTGCCGCCGAGAGCGACGACGACTCGGTCGGCGTCCGACGTGTGCTCTGCCATAGTATTTTGTCAATCGCGAGAGAGTTAAGGCTATGAGTCGGACGCGAGTCCTTATCATGGGTGCAGCGGGTCGGGACTTCCACGACTTCAACGTCGTCTTCCGGGAGGACGACGGCGTCGAGGTCGTCGCCTTCACCCACACCGAGAGCCAGAACGTCGGCGAACTCGAGGAGTTTCCTGAACGGCACTACCCGCCCGCACTCGCGGGCGAGAACTATCCCGACGGGATCCCCATCTACTCCGAGGGGGACCTCGAGGACGTGATCGACCGCGAGGACGTCGATCAGGTCGTCTTTTCCTACTCCGACGTCTCCCACGAACACGTCATGCACCAGGCCTCCCGCGCGCTCGCCGCGGGTGCTGACTTCCGGCTGATCGGTCCCGATGCGATGACACTCGAGGCGTCGGTGCCCGTCGTCGCCGTCGACGCGGTCCGGACCGGCTGTGGCAAGTCCCAGACCGCACGCAAACTCGCGGACCTGCTTTCCGAGCGCGGCCTCGCGGTCGTCGTCGTCCGCGAACCGATGCCCTACGGCGACCTCGAGGCCCAGCGTGTCCAGCGGTTCGCCTCGTTCGACGATCTCGAGGACGCCGACGTCACCATCGAGGAACGCGAGGAGTACGAGGGCCACCTCGAGCGGGGCCACGTCGTCTACGCGGGCGTCGACTACGAGGCGATCCTCGAGCGCGCCGAGGCAGAAGCCGACGTCATCGTCTGGGATGGCGGCAACAACGAACTGCCGTTCTACGAACCCGACGTCCACTTCGTCGTCGCCGACCCGCATCGACCCGGCTCCGAACGGCGGTACCACCCCGGCGAGACTAACCTCCGGCTGGCGGACTACGTGATCATCAACAAGGAAAACACCGCCGAGGAATCGGGGATACAGGAGGTCGAGACAAACGTCCGCGAGCACAATCCCGACGCGGAGATCGTCCACGCCGACTCGGTCATCTCGACCAACGGCGACGCCATCGCGGGCCAGCGCGTCCTCGTCGTCGAGGACGGCCCGACGCTCACCCACGGCGACGCCCCCTACGGAGCGGGCTGGATCGCCGCAAACGACCACGACGCAGCCGAGATTATCGATCCGGGGCCGGCCGCCGTCGGCACGATTCAGGCGATCCTCGAGCGCTACGACCACCTCGAGCCCGTCCTCCCCGCGATGGGCTACTCCCGAGAACAGATCGACGACCTCGAGGCAACGATCGAACGCGCCGATCCCGACGTCGTCGTCTCGGGGACGCCCTCGGACCTCTCGCGGCTGGTCGACGTCTCCGTCCCGATCGTTCGGGTCCGGTACGAACTCGAAGAGAAGAATCGAACGCTCGAGGAGATTCTCGAGGACCACGCCGACGACCTCGGACTCTAGACGCGACGGGTCACCGCCGTATGGTGATCACTCGCGGTACTCTTCGACGTCGACCACCTTCCTGGTCTCCTCGTGGACGAGGTCACCGTCAGCCGAGACGACCGGCGCGCCGAGTTCGCGCCCGACCGCGGCGACGAGCGCGTCCATCCCGGTGAGAAACGGCCCTTGATGCCCGACCTCGTCCGCGATTTCTCCTGCGAGACCCGCGGTTTCGTCGTCGATATCGTAGACCTCACCCCACGAGAGGTCGGCTGCCGCCGCGGCGACGTCGCCGTCGGGCGCGTTACCCTCCCCGACCAGCACCTCGGCGTAGGCCGGTGCCGGGAAGACGAACTGCTCGTCTTCGTTCGCGAGCAGGTAGTCGGCAGTCGCGTCGACGCCATTCAGGTAATCGATAAGAAAGTTCGCGTCGAGTACCTTCATTCGTCCAGCCGACGCATCCGCTCTTTCGACTGCTCTTTTTGTTTCGTTCGGGCCTCACGAACGCGGTCGGCGTGATCGTCCGACCACCGTCCGAACCCGGCGAGCAGGTCTCGTTCGCTTTCGTCCTCGAGGATGCGCTCGAGGACGTCGTTGTAGCTCTCCCCCTCGCGCCGGCGACGCTCGAGGTGACGTTTCACCCGATCGCTGACCCGAATCTGCTCGTCGGCAGTCGACATCCGTACGTCAACGTTCGCGTCGACGCGGCTTAGTCGTTGGGACCCGATCGGGAATCCTACACCGCCCGCGTCGCCTCGTCGATGATCTCGAGCGCTTCCTTCAGCTCCTCCATCCCGGTCGCATACGAGAGGCGGGCGTACCCCTCGCCGTTCGCGCCGAAGGCGTCGCCGGGGACGACGACCACGCCCCGGTCGAGCACTTCGTCACACCAGCCCTCGGGGACCTTCGGCATGGCGTAAAACGCCCCCTTCGGGGTCGGGACCTCGAGACCGGCGTCCTCGAGGCCGTCTACCACGACGTCCCGACGTCGCTCGAAGGCCTCGACCATCTCCGCGACGGGCTCTTGTGGCCCCGACAGCGCTGCTTCGGCGGCGTACTGGGCGGGGGCGCTGGCACAGGCCTGGGCGTACTGGTGGACCCGCAGCATGCGTTCGATCCGTCGGGTCGAGCCGAGGACCCAGCCGAGTCGCCAGCCCGTCATCGAGTACGTCTTCGAGCAGGCGCTGACGACGACGACGTTGTCGGTCTCGGCGAACGCGAGTGGCGAGTGGTGTTCGCCCTCGAAGACGATGTGTTCGTAGACCTCGTCGGAGAGACAGAGCACGTCGTGTTCGTCCGCGATCCGAGCGAACTCGCGCATGTCGGCCTCGCTCTGGACCGCCCCCGTCGGGTTGGCTGGGCTGTTGACGACGAACGCCGCGGTGTCGTCAGTGATTGCGTCCTCGACCGCTGCCGGGTCCATCGTGAGATCCTCGCGAAGCCCGACGGGTTTTGGGGTCCCACCGGCGATGCGAGTCAGCGCGTCGTAGGAGACGAAGCCAGGATCGGGGAAGATCACCTCCTCGCCGGGATCGACGTGAGCCTCGAGGACGAGGTGCAAGGCCTCGCTGCCGCCAGCGGTGGCGATGACGTCGCCGGAAGAAACCGCGAGCCCGTAATCCCGGTCGTACGTCGCGGCGATCGCCTCGCGGAGCTCGAGGGTGCCCTTGTTCGACGTGTAGGCGTCGGTCTCGCCGGCCTCGATCGCCTCGATCGCCGCCTCGCGAGCGTGTGCTGGCGTCGGAAAGTCCGGCTGACCGATCCCGAGATTGATCGCATCTTCGCTCGCAGCCTCGAACACCTCGCGGATACCGCTGATCGACACCTGCTCGACTCGGGCTGAAAACTCCGTCATGCCCGAACGAGGGACGTCGATCCCGATAACTCTTAACATCGGACCGTCTGCCGTCGAGCGATAGCGACCGCCGACTGGTTCGACGCGCGAGTCGTGGCTCGAGGCTCACACGACACTCTCTGTTTCCCGTTCGCAAGCCGTGACAGTATCCTGTTCCTGACTGTCATACCGGAACGAATATTGTGACGTCGGTCCACGTGAGGAACTGATGAGATCACGACGGGCGGTTCTCGCCGCCGGGATGACGGGGACCGTGGCGCTTTCGGCCGGCTGTCTCGGGTTCGTGCTGGGAGACGAGCCCCTCGAGTTTGCCGCTGCCCGGGCCGAACCGACCGACGATGCACTGTCCGACGCCGGCTACGAACACGTCGAAACGAGACGCGAAGACCACGACGAGACGGTCGAGGCCGCCAGCGCGACGAGATCGGTTCGTGCCACCTACTGGCACAGCACCTACGAGAAAACCCTCGAGCGACGAGTACTGCTCGAGGAGGGAGCGCTCGACGACGTCGACGAGGAGTCGGAAACGGAGTTAGCCGACGACCACGACGGCGTCGACCAGGACTCGGAACGAGAGATCGACGACTCCGACGAGGGGACGAAAACGGAGCAGGCCGACTTCGACGATCCCGACGAGCCCATCGAAGCGGCGTTTCTCGCGATCGTCTCGATGCCGGCGATGGAGGTTCTCGGAACGACGTACAATCCGCTCGCCGACATGGACAGCGAGCAACTGCTCGCAGAGATCGGTGCGGAGAGCGACGACGACCACGACCACGAACTCGAGGACGCCACCCGGGTCGAGACGATCGAGCGTTCGATTCTCGGCGACGACAGGGACGTCGACGTCTTCGAGACCACGACGACTGTGGACGACCGGGAGATCGACCTCGACGTGCTCGTCGCTGCGTTCGGTCACGAGGACGATTACCTCGTCTTCGTTGGCGGTTACCCAAGCGATCTCGAGGACGAACGCGAGGCGCTCGAGACGGTACTGACGTCGATCGACCACCCGATCGAGTAATACCGGGGTCTCGACGTCTTATTCGACCGATTCCCACCGAGAGGGAACTGCTCTGACGTTTATAGTACTGCTAGGTACAATCGCGGTGTATGACCACGACGCCACCCGCGACACCCTCGTCGTCGAACCAGCCGATACGGGCAGTCTTCGAAGTGACCCTCCCCGACGCAGTGGACTGTGCCGTCGCCGAGACGGGATCGGACGCGCCATCGCAACCCCGAACGACCACGGCGGGCAACCGACAGACGTTCCAGGGCTACGTGATGACCCCGGACGGGGAGACAGCCCCCTGTACCGAGGACGTCTCGGAGGCGTGCGTCTGTCACCTCGTCTCCCAGTTCGAGTGTACGTTCGATCTCGAACGGGTCGGAGACGACACGCTGGTCGTCTCGGTCGTCGTCGACGACCGGACGCGGCTTACGGGGATTCTGTCGACGCTCGAGACGCACGGGTCGACCGTCGAGTTGCGACGGATCACCACCGTCGACGGCGACGACAGCGCCGAGATCGACCTGACTGGGATCACGGCAAAACAACGCGAAGCGATCGAACTCGCCGTCGAACTCGGCTACTACGACCAGCCACGGGGAACCGACCTCGAGGAACTCGCCGACCGGCTTGGCATCTCGCGCTCGGCGGTGTCACAACGTCTCAACGCCGTCGAGTCGACGCTCGTGCGATCGGTCGTCACCAACTCCAGCACGTGAAGAATTTCGGCACATCTGTGGCTCGAATCTCTTTCTGACCGTCCGTCCGACAGTACGGCGATGACGACCGAACCCACCACGAAAAGTCCGGATGGCCCGATCCGGACACCGTTCCGACCCTGATGCAGGACGTTACGAGACCTGCACGTGTACGTATCGCACTTCGTAAGGGTCACCGTTGGGCTGTATACTGGAGGGATATATAAACTGCGTGAGCCGTCGTCGGGCGATCGTCGACGACCACGATCACGATCGGAACGGTCCCGACGGGGGATCAGTAGAACTCGCGGACGAGATCCATCGCGTCCTCGGGTGCGCCCTCGGGGATGTCGGACATATTCTCGGTGAGTCCGTGCTGTTCACCGTAGGGGACGGAGTCTTCGTCCTGGTAGATGACGCCCTGGTACTCCTTCTCGGAGTCGAGGATGATCTCTTTGGCCGCCTCGTAGTCGGTCGGGTCGTGGCCCTCGTCTTTGAGGTCGACCAGCGTGTCACGGAAGTAGTCGTAGGTGTCGACGTCGTTGAACGTGACACACGGCGAGTAGACGTTCACGAAGCCGAAGCCGTCGTGTTCGATGGCCTCCTGGATGATCTCCTGGTGGCGCAACGCGTCGGAGCTAAAGGACTGGGCGATGAACGTCGCACCCGCGGCGAGCGCGAGCGCGTGAGGGTTGACCGGGGGCTGTTTCGTTCCCTCGGGGGTCGTCGAGGTCTCGAAGTCCGACCGCGATGTTGGCGAGGCCTGCCCCTTCGTCAGCCCGTAGATACGGTTGTCCATGACGACGTAGGTCATGTCGACGTTCCGGCGAACGGCGTGGACGAAGTGGCCAGCACCGATCGAGTAGCCGTCGCCGTCGCCACCGGCGACCATAACCTCGACGTCGGGTCGGGCGAGTTTGACGCCCGTGCCGACCGGCAGTGCACGGCCGTGGACCCCGTGGAGGGCGTAGCTGTGCATGTAGGTCCCGATCTTGCCGGAACAGCCGATCCCGGCGACGACGAACGTGTTGTCCGGGTCGTTGCCGGTTTCCGCGAGTGCTTTCATCATGCCGTTCATCGTCCCGAAGTCGCCGCATCCGGGACACCACGTCGGCTGCTTGTCGGATTTGAAGTCGGTAAATCGTACCTCTGAGCTCATGCTGGAACCTCCTCTGTGAGTTTCGTCTTGATCTCCTCGGCGAGTTCGTCCGCCTTGAACCGGACGCCTGTGTACTTGTTGATCCGCTTGACGCGGGTAAGCGTGTCGTGTTCTAAGACGTTCGCGAACTGACCAGTCGAGTTACACTCGACGACGATGACGTCGTCGGCGGCTTCGAACTCTGCCGTGAGATCCGGTCGTGGGTGGATGTACGGTACCGAGAGGACGCGAACGTCAACGCCGTCCTCGACGAGGTACTCGAGCGCCTCGACCAGTGCGCCCTCGTTCGACCCCCACGAGACGACGAGCGTGTCGGCGTCGGGATCGCCGAACTCGCGGTAGTCCCAGTCCTCGCGTTCGCGTGCGGTCTCGACCTTTCGCGCTCGCTTGTCGACCTGCTGGACGCGTTCGTCCTCGTCTTCGGTCCGGCGGCCGAGTTCGTCGTGCTCGAGGCCAGTGCTCATGTGGGCACCGTCTCCTGTACCGGGGATCGAACGTGGACTGACGCCGTCGTCGGTGACGGCGTGAGCGCGAAATCGGCCCTGGGAGTCGAGCCACTCGTCGATCTCGTCCTCATCGACGAGCCTACCGCGGTCGGTCTCGACTGCGTCCATGTCGAACGTCTCCGGCGAGAACGTCTGTTCGGTGACCGACATCGCCAGATCCGAGACGAGAAAGACCGGCGTCTGGTACTTCTCGGCGAGGTTGAACGCCTCGATCGTCTTCCAGAAACACTCGTCGATCGACGTGGGAGCGACGACGAACCGGGGAACTTCGCCGTGGCCGCCGTACAACACCATCTCGAGGTCGCCCTGTTCCTGTTTCGTGGGCATCCCCGTCGACGGGCCGGAACGCTGGACGTCGGCGATGACCAGTGGCGTCTCGCTGGTCGCGACCAGCCCGAACGTCTCGGTCATGAGGTCGATCCCGGCCCCCGAGGTCGCGGTCATCGCCCGGGCACCGGACCGGGCGGCACCGAGGGCCATGTTGATCGCCGAGAGCTCGTCTTCGGCCTGCATGACGTGGCCGCCGTACTCTTCGATCCGGCCCGTCAGGTACTCCATAATGGACGTCGCGGGCGTGATCGGGTAGCCGGCGTAGAATCGACAGCCGGCTGCGATCGCACCCATACCGAGCGCTTCGTTGCCGTTGAGCAGGACGTAGTCCTCGTCTGTGGTCTCGAGGTCGTACCCGAGATCGACGTCGTAGTTCTCCTGGACGTACTCCTGACCGGCACGGGCTGCTGCTTTGTTGTTCTCGACGATCTTCGATCCCTTGCCGCCGAAGCGTTTCTCCAAGGCCTCGTCTAAGTACTCGACGTCGAAGCCGGTGATCTCACACGCGGCACCGAGCGCGACGATGTTGCGCATGATCGCGCCGCCGGCTTCCTCGGCGAGGGACTTAAGCGGGACATCGACGCCGACGACGTCCTCGGGAATCTCGGCCTCCCAGGAACGCTCGCCGTCGTAAATGATGGCACTACCGTCGTGTAGCTCGTCGAGGTTCTCGTCGATCGTTCGCTGGGTGAGCGCGACCAGGATGTCCAGGCGGTCGACGACGCTTTGCACCTGATCGACCGACGTCCGGATCTTGTACGCGGTGTAGCCGCCGCGGATCCGGGACGCGAAGTCTTTCGACGTGAATACGTGTCGTCCGGCCCTGGAAAGTGCCTGGGCGAAGATCTTCCCCGTGGAGTCGATGCCGTCGCCGGCCTCGCCTCCGATTGCCCAGTTGAGGTCCTCAGCCATATCGTTGCGAACTTGCCCGGCGAATATGAAAAGGCTTCTGAAACCCCGTTCGAGAGGCTTCAGAGCCCCCGAGGTTTACAATAACTATAGTAAGCCTCCGGGCCGAAATCGGAGAGGAACGCCTTTCAGCCTCCCGAATCAATCCCCGGATATGGAAGGAGTTCCGGTCGCCGTCGAGACGGTTCGCGAAGTCGGTCCCGACACGATCGCACTCGAGTTGACGACGCCCGAGGAGTTCGACGCCTCCCCCGGCGAGTTCGTCCGCCTTCGGGCCGCCGTCGACGGCGAGGAAATTACGCGATACTACACGCTGTCCTCGCCGTCGGTCACAGATACGTTCGAGATCACGGTCGGCGTCGACCCCGACGGCGATCTCACGCCGTGGCTCGCGGGTCGCGACGCCGGCGATACCGTCTACGTCGAGGGGCCGTTCGGACAGGTCGCCTACGAGGACGACGGCGACGTCGTCACGGTCGCGGGCGGTCCCGGCATCGGTCCTGCGGTCGCCATCGCGGAAGCGGCCCACGACGCCGGTCACGACGCCGCCGTTATCTACCAGGACGACGAACCCGCCCACACGGATCGTCTCGAAGCACTCGACGCCGCGGGCGTATCCGTCACGGTCGTCGACGGCGACGACGACGAGACGCTCGCCAAGGCCGTCGCGGCCCACCTCGAGGACGGCCAGCACTACGTCTTCGGGTTCGAGTCGTTCGTGTCGACGGTCGCCGACGCGATCGAGGCGGCAGGCGGCGATCCCGACGACGCGCTGATCGAAAGCTTCGGATAACGGCGGTCAGTGTTCGACGAACTCGATCAAAATGCCGCCCGTCGACTTCGGGTGTAAGAACGCGACGGTGTGTCCCCACGCGCCAGGTCGGGGCGTTTCGTCGACCAGCTCGATTCCCAGTTCGCGTGCGCCCTCGAGTGCGGCGTCGATGTCGTCGGTCGCGAACGCGAGGTGGTGGATTCCCGGACCGCGTTCCTCGAGGTAGCGGGCGATCGTTCCTCCCTCGACGGGCTCGAGCAATTCGAGGTAGCCGTTTCCGGTGTCGAGAAAGACGACGGACATCCCGTCGAACGTCTCCTCGTGGACGACCTCGAGGCCGAGCAGTTCGGTGTACAGTTCCGAAAGCGCCGTCGCGTCGTCGGTTGCGACGCCTGCGTGATCGAAGTGCATCGAGTAAACGTCCGCGACGACGAAGCGTTATTCTTGTGGACTTATGCGGCCTCGCGGTACCCGACGGGAAGACGAAACGGACCCGTCGTGTCGACAGCACTCCCGGTCGAGCGCAAGGTACATCAACGCGGACCGAAGTGAGCTATCTATGGCCCGAAAATCCTACCAGGAGCAACTCGAGGAGCTCCGCGAGGACGTCTGTTACATGGGCGAGCTCGTCATGGAACGGCTTCGGATGGGACTGGACGCCCTCGAGCAGAAAGACAGAGATCTCGCCCGAGAAGTCATCGAGGGCGACGGCGAGATAAACCGAATGTACCTCGATCTCGAGCAAGACTGCATCGGCTTGCTCGCGCTCCAACAACCCGTCGCGAGCGATCTGCGCTTTATCGCGTCGACGTTCAAGATCATCACCGACCTCGAGCGAATCGGGGATCTGGCGGTGAACCTCGGCGAGTACACTCTCGAGGCAGAACAGGACCTCTTTCCCGACGTCGACGTCCAGGCGATGGGAGATCTCACTCTCGAGATGGTCGACGACGCGATGACCGCCTACGACACGGAAGACGTCGAGGCCTGTCGGGAACTGGCCGCCCGCGACGACGACCTCGATCACTTCGCCGAACGAGCGAGCGAGATCGTCGTTCGGGACCTGATCGAACGAGAACTCGGCACGCCCGAGACGGTCGAAAACCTCCTGCAAGACGTCTCGCGACTCCTGCTTACCATCCGTGACCTCGAGCGAGTCGGCGATCACGCGGTCAACATCGCCGCTCGAACGCTGTACATGGTCGAGAACGACGACGAACTCATCTACTAAAACTGGTTTCGCCATCGTTCGGTGCACAACACTTCGTCTTTCATCGCCGAACAGTGCTCGCGTGCCCGTTCGTCCTCGAATTCGTCTGTCATGTCCGCGAGACAGGTCTCCCACGAACCGCCGATCGACGACCAGTACTCGAGAACGCTCTCTCGGTCCCACCCCTCGGGCAGCCCGTCCCATCCGTTGACGTCTTCGTCGACGATATCGGTCTCGGCTTCGCCGTCGATCGTCGTCGGCGAGTCGTCTTCGAACGAGGTCAATCGCAGATCAGACGCGCGGTAGACCGCCGAGCCGACCGTCTCGAGGCCGACGACGTGAGCCGGCCGGTCGGTCGTCGCCGACACGTCGACTGCGTCGTCTGCGTGTGGAAACTCGAGGTCGTCGGTCAGGACGGCTGCGACGACGCCGCGGCCGTCGGGTGTGGCGACGACGTCGCCTTCGTCGTATCTGGTGTCGGTCATACGCGAGCGTATCACGAGCGCCCGTGTATCGGTCGTGCCGGTCACTGCAAGCACGACGCGGGACTGTACTCGAGGCCGTCTCTCGAGCCCTCACGGGAACCACGCGCTGAACCCAACAGTGTGCGTTCGACGAGCGTTGTGAAAAACGGACCGACACCGTAGGAACCGATGCGATCCGACGTGTAGGCCACACGGCCACGAGTGGCCTCCAGAGGGTGACTGAGCATGAGTGCTCTACCGAGACCCCGACGGTTGGAGCCCGTCTTCGATCGCCGTCGGGGGCTGGCGACACTCGCAGTGGTCGGTCGATCGACGATGCGTCGTGTCGGCGAGCGCCGACACAACTACTAACTGTTCGTTAACCAATAAAGCTAACTGTTGATGTGAATTCCGCACCACTCCCATATCTGGGTTACAAATAATTAGAAACTGGGCTCATGACGGTCCGTTCTTTTCAATACTGTTCCTGACTCGAGTGCGTTTCGCCCCGATCGTCGAAACTGAGTCGCTACGGATCGATCTTCGTCGGCTCCAGTCGCTTCGACAGCGCCGCGTTCGCGAGCGCGGCGTGGCTTCGACGAAGCCGTTCCGAAAGCGCCTGGTGGGAGATCCCAAGCTCCGTCGCGAGCTCCTTGAGGGTCACTTGCCGGGGCACGTCGAAGTAGCCGTGTTCGTACGCCGCAGCGATCGTCTCGTACTGGGTCTGTGTCAGCGGCGACCCCTCCGCAGTGAGGCCATCGATCGGTGTCAGTTGTGTCACCGACGGTCGGAACTCGTACTGTGAGACCAGCGTGTACGCCTCCGATAGCGCCGCCCGGTCGTGAAAGAGTAACTGGAACACCCAGGTCCCGTCCCGGCCCGTCGCCTCGAGGATGGCACCCGCGTTCGACGAGACGAGCTGTTCGAAGAGCCGGAGCCGTTTCCCGAACGCGAGTCGGTACAGCCATCGGCCGTCGCTCGTGTCGGTCAGAGTGGCGACGACCTCGATGGTCGGATCGTCCTCGAGCGCCGTCTCGATCGTCGTCCGATCCGTCCCCGAAACCCAGCAAAGTGGCGGCCCGTCGCCGATCATGCCACCGAGCTCGAACTCGATCGTCGAAGCGCGGTCGAACGCGTGTGACGCCACGAGACGATTTGCCGAAATCTCGAGTTCGACAACGGTAGCCATCACCGATGGCCACCACGAACAGGTATAGACGCATTGGGGTTGCGGAAGCCTTTCCCGCCACCATCACAGCGTGACTGTCAGTTACATCCGACTGTCCGGAAGACTGTCCGTTTCGTCCCGCCGGTGCCCCGCGAACACTGGACGACGAGAACGCCTTTATATCACGCCGTTCGTCAACAGAACCATGTTCGAGAAGTCGACGTGGATTCGGCTCCCGCGGAACGTGGTGGTCGGACACGACGTCCTGTCCCGGACGGGCGACGTCGTCGACGACCTCCACCTCGAGGGGCGACCGCTGATCGTGACCAGCCCGACGCCCCGGACGATCGCCGCCGAGCCGGTTGCAGCCGACCTCGAGGCGGCAGGACGTGATCCCGCGCTCGTCACGGTCGAGGAGGCGACGTTCGAAGCCGTCGAGACCGTCATCGAGGCCGCCGAGGCCGAGGAGGTGGCCTACCTCGTCGGCGTCGGCGGCGGGAAGGCCATCGACATCGCGAAGATGGCGAGTCACCACCTCGAGGTCGGCTTTCTCTCGGTGCCGACGGCGGCGAGTCACGACGGAATCGTCAGCAATCGTGGCTCGGTGCCGGCCGAGGACACCCGCCACAGCGTCGCCGCCGAGCCGCCGCTTGCCGTCGTCGCGGACACCGGGGTGTTGGCGGAGGCTCCCTGGGAGCTGACGACGGCAGGCTGTGCCGACATCATCTCGAACTACACCGCGGTGATGGACTGGCGACTCGCCCGGCGGCTGAAAAACGTCGAGTACTCAGAGTACGCCGCCGCACTCTCTGAGATGACTGCCGAGATCCTCGTCGACAACGCCGCGATGGTTCGGCCCGGTCTCGAGGAGTCGGCGTGGGTGGTCACGAAGGCGCTTGTCTCCTCGGGTGTCGCGATGTCCATTGCGGGCTCGTCGCGACCGGCAAGCGGGGCCGAACACCTCTTTTCGCATCAGCTCGATCGAATCGCACCGGACGCGGCCTTACACGGCCACCAGGTCGGCGTCGGCGCGATCATGGCTGCCTACCTCCACGGCGGGGACCGGGGGATCTGGCGAGACATCCGGGACGCACTGAAAAGCATCGACGCACCGACGACCGCCGCGGAACTCGACATCGACGACGGGACGGTGATCGAGGCGCTGTCGACCTGCCACGAGATTCGCGACCGGTACACGATCCTCGGGGACGGGATGGACGCACGCGCGGCTCGCCAGGTCGCCGAACGGACCGGCGTCATCGGCTAGCCGGGCGAGCCGAACGGCCGGGACGGTTTCGAGAACTCTACCACGAAGGCTACGAGTGTCCGGTCCCAACCGTCTCACGAACGTGGATCGAACGCGACGCGAACCGACGGCGAGAAGAGAGCGAACGCCCGCGTGGCGACTCGAGCGCCGACAGGTGCTGTCGGCGATCGGAGCCGCCGGAGCCGTCGCGGTCGCCGGCTGTCTCGGTGGCGACGGCGACGACGAGGTGCGCGATCCTGACGAGAACGATCCCGAGGACCTCGTCGGCCACGACCACGGTGACCACGGCGGGCACGAACACGACCACGGCAGCGACGAGGAGTTGCTCACCGAGGACGACCTCGCGGTGTTCGTTCCGCCGTATGCTGACGCCGGCGACGACCTCGAGGAGCTTCGGCTCGTCGACTACGGGACCGTCGCGTCCGGGCTCGAAACCGCCGGTGTCGTCCTCGAGTCGGAGCCGGACCTGGCCGAGGACGATCCGGACGCCGACGCGGCCCTCGTTGCGATCCTCGAGACGGTTCGAGACGGGTTCCGGGAAGTGAACCAGGACGACGAGCGCGATGGCGACCTCGAAGATGAAACCGACGATGGTGAACCAGCGTCCGAATCTGACGCCACGCTGTCGGCGTCGCTGGTCGCGACTGACGACGGCTGGCTCCGGACCGACGAACTGACACTGGACGAGAGTGTGGCCATCACGACGCTTAGACGGGCACGTGTCTGCGCGACCAGGCGTGTTCAGGAGACCGGTAACGGCGACCCCGCCGGGGCGCTCGAGACGGCGACGATCGAAGACGCCGTCGGCGGCTGTGCCCTCGAGAACTACGCCGACGCTGGCGAGTTCCACGACGGCAACGGCGTCGTCGACGCCGAGACGATGGCCGCCGGTCTCGGGATGACAGCCGATCGCGTCACCAGCGAACGTTACGAGGCTGACTCACGTGCGGTCGGCGAGTCGGTCGAGACTGTCACGCTCGCCCGCCAGACGGCGGCCGCATTGGATCACTACTGGGTCGACGACGTCGGTGCGTACGACTTCGCCTACTGGCACCGGCCGGTCGGCAGCGACGGCGCAGGCTATACCCCCAGCCAGCTCGGCTCGGTGGTCGGCGGTCAGCTGGTCGTCGCTGCCGTCCTCGCTGGGGCTGGTGAGACGTCGGGCCGACCCGAGGACGCGACGACGGCCGCGACGCTGCTCGAGCGCGCGGAGACGACTCTCGAACGGCTACTCGAGAGCGGCGTCGTCCGGCCGTGGGGGCTGCCGGCGCGTCTCGAGTACACCGCCGACGGCGTCGACGCCGACGCGGAAACCGTCGACGTCGCCGGCTGCTGGACGTTCGTCGACCGTCTCGAGAGTGGGCTGGCGATCGCCGACGAACTCGCACCCGACCTCGACCTCGACGACCTCGAGGGAGTCGCAGGGTCGATCGACGCACTCGGTGTAAGCCTCCTCGACGGCGGCGTCGTCGAGGGACACCACCTCGATGCGGACGGTCACGTCGTGACCGAACTCGCCTACGAGGGCGGTGACGTCACCGACGAGCGAACGTCGGCGACGGCGCTGGGTCGGTTCCTGTCCGGCGCGGGTCGTGCGTACGGACGGACCGACGCGCTCGAGACGAGCGATCGAGAGGCCGTCGCCGACGTGTACCGACAGAACGACGCGTTCCTCCGGAAGTCGTTCCTGCTCGAGTCGCCGCCGGAGACGAACTGATACTGCTTCACCGAAAGACGGTCGGTGGTTGCGTTAGAGCCGGCTACAGCCGGCGGCCGATCGGCTGGCGTTCGAAGAGGCACGTTCGCAATTATCATGATCATTCGGAAACATCTACGTACTATGCAGATGGAACTGCGGGTGTGCAAACACTGCTACGCTGGCGAACACGGGAACGAACAGAAAACATCGATCTCGAAGGATATGGTCGCCTGCGCCGAGCAGATCAGGGAGTTCAAGGATCTCATCGGTCTCGACGCGGTCTATATTACCATGGTCGAGGAGGGCGACGCCGGCGACGCAGCGACACTCGACGTCACCGTCGCGGGAATCGAGAACGACACGGTGACGCTCCGGGATACCCAACTCGTCATCGAGGACAACGACGGGAGCGTGCTCGTCTACCCAGAGCCCGAGGACATCGTCGAGGTACTGACGCGCAACATCGATCAGCTTAGCGAGCAGACTCGACAGGACGTCACCGTCGAGCTCTCCCCGGAGACGGCCAAACTCATCAGCTGACCGATCCAGACGCCCGGGTGCCGACCACGGCGGGGGTGGCCGTCTCGCCGGTCCGGGTCACCGGCGACCGTATACAGCGACGACGGTGTCGTAGCCCAGCGTTCGACACGCCGACATCCGCGACAGGTTTACATCTTTCGGTTCGTTACCATGTAGCATGAATACGGGTGCGTTTCTCTGTTCCTGTGCCGGGACGTGTGACGTCGACCTCGAGGAGGCACGGGAACAGGTCGACGACGTGGCGATAGCAGCGAGTTCACGACTGCTCTGTCAGGAGAAACTCGCTGCCGTCGAACACGTGATCGAGGAGTACGACCTCGACGAACTGATCGTCACGTGCCCGGAGTCGATGCCACAGCAGAAGATCGAGGCGGTCGCGGAGGAGAACGGGCTCTACCCCGAGGACATCACGTTCGTCGACCAGCGCGAGGGTGCAGGCTGGGTCCACGATCGGGAGGCCGCGACCGCCAAGACCGCCCGGCTCGTCAACGCGGCCCGGGCCGGCACGCGCGTAGAACCGATGCCGCAGTCGACGATCCACCGGGCTGGCCACGAGGTCGTCGTCGTCGGTGACGCCGAGACGGCAGCCGCGATCGCCGACACCGCAGACGTAACGCTGGTCGCCGACGGCGAGGAGTTGGCGACCGTCGACGCGGATCTCGAGAACGTGACCGTCGAACGCGGCCGCGTCGTCGGCGTCCGGGGCAGCTACGGCGAGTTCGAGATCGGACTCGAGGCCCGGGTCACCGAGGACTGCATCTCCTGTCTGAAATGCGTCCACGAGGGTCCCGAGGGGATGGTGACGCGCTACCCAGTCGACATCGACCCCGACGCGTCAGACGGCGAGTGGACCGAGGTCTGCCCGACCGACGCCATCGAGATGGACGGCGTCCGGCGAACGCTCGAGGCCGACCAGCTGATCTATCCCGACGGCGACGACGGCACCGTCGGCGGCCAGCGTGGCTTCTACACCGCCCCCATCGACGCAGCCACGATCGACGAGGTCGAACGGTTACTCGGCGGGTTCGAGGGCCCGGACTTCCTCGACCTCGAGATGGACGTCTGTGCCGCTGGCGACTCCGGCGCGAAAGGCTGCAACGCGTGCGTCGACGCCTGTCCCCACGGCGCGGTCGAACGCGTGGCGATCGACGAGGTCTCGTTTCACCTCGACAGCTGCCAGAACTGTGGGGCCTGTACCAGCGCCTGTCCGACCGGCGCGACCCAGCTCCGAGAGCCCAGTAACGAGCGGATCGCCCTCGAAGTCGAGGCACTGCTCGCGCCGACCGGTGACGACGGCGGTCTCGTCAGCGGCTTGCTCGGTGGCTCGAGCGCCACTATCGAAACGCCGATCGTCGCCTTCGTCTGCTCGGAGCGCGCCCAGGACACACTGCAGGAGTACGGCCGGCTGGCCGCAGCCGGTCGGGTGGATCTCGAGTACCCCCCGATTCTCCCGGTGTCGGTCAACTGCGCGGACACGGTCGGCGAAGCCCACGTCCTCCACGCGCTGGCGGCCGGTGCCGACGGCGTCGCCGTCGTCGGCTGTGGGGGCCACTGTCGACACTCCGGCCCCGACCCGAAGGCAGAGCTGGTCCGCCGGCTCAACCGGGCGACGACCGACCTCGGGCTGGGCGAGCGCGTCGGCTTCTTCGCTCCCGATCCCGACGAGCCCGAGGCGTTCGTCGAGGAGCTCTCACAGTTCGCCGTGCTGGAACTCGAGGCCTCCCCGATCCCGACTGGCGAGCACGAGGCGACCGGCGAGATCGACGACCCCGGGCGCGAGAACCCTGCGTTCGACAGCCACGCCTGGACGCTCGAGAGCGTCCGCACGATCGTAGAGCACGTCGAGCCAGAGCGAGAGCGGATCCGCGGACTGAAAGACTTCGGCGTGGTCGACGTCGCCGACGGCTGTACGTTGACGCCGACCTGTACGAACTACTGTCCGACCGACGCGCTCCGGCGCACCGACGACGGCCTCGAGTTCAACCACGAACGCTGTGTCAACTGCGAACTCTGTGCGGAGGTCTGCGTCGAGGGCGTCATCACTGTCGAGGACGGCCTCGACCTCTCCTTGCTCCCCGAGAACGGCGACGGCCCCGAGCCGGCCTGGAGGGAGGTCTACGAGGGGTCGATGCTCGCCTGTGCCGGCTGTGGCCGGGAGTTCACCAGCGAGGCGACCGCCGACGCGATCGAGGAGCGCATCGGCGAGCGCATCGAGGAACTCTCGCCGACGGGCGGCGAGAGCATCATCCAGTACTGTCCGGAGTGTCGAGCCGAGCTGTTGCACAGCGGGTGATCGACAACCGCACCTGTCAGCGCTCGAACTCGATCTCCCAGTCGGCTTTCTCCGCGGCCGTCTCGAGCGGGATGAACTCCCAGTCGACACTCTCGGCGATCGCCTCGTCGTCGCCGACCCCGACGAGCACCGTCCGCTCGGCGTCGAACATCGAGTCGGTGGTGACGTCGGCAAGCCGTTCGGCCGGCCCGGTTTCCGAGCCGCCGAAAAAGTCGATGTCGATGCCGGCGTCGCGCTGGAACTTCCGGATGGCCGGCGTCGAGACCGAGCCGACGATGCCGACCCAGTCGGCCCAGCCGCGGGCGTCGCCGACCACGTGCTGGGGGTCTGCCAGACGGTTGATCGCCTCGTAGGTGAACACAAGCGTCATGTCGTCGGGCTCGGTCGCCTCGCCGTGATCGGTGGGTCGTGCGGAGGCGTCAGCTGTCTCTCGGGACCCCTGCTGGGACGGCGAGCCGCCGCCTGCGCCGCCTCGCTCTTCCGGGACGCCGACCGGTCCCGTCGGACCGCCCGGCACCTTCGGCATCGCCGATCTGTCTGTCGAACGCTCGCCGTCGGAGTCGGCCGCCGTCGGCTCGTCGCCGGCCTCCGCCGGTTCCGCGTCCCCGTCCCCGTTCGCATCCGCGTCAGCGCCCCCCTCGCTCGAGTCGCCGTCTTCGCTCCCGGCGTCGTCCCGGGTCGGCGACGACACGTCACGCCACTGTGACTCCGGTTCGTCGGCCGGGTCGCCCTCGCCGCGCCAGAACCAGTCGCCGTGGTTCGCGTTCTCTGTCTGTTCCTCGTCGTCGCTCCCGACGTCCATCTCGTCGAGATCGATGCTGTCAGTCATCTTCGGGTACCTCCGTTTCCCGATCGTCGTCGACCGTCGGCGTGACCGGCGTCGACCCGTCGGGGACGTCTGTCAGCTCGAGCCGACGGAGGAGCTCGGCCGTCGGCCGTCCCCGCCGGTCCCAGCCTCTACTCGTGTAGTACTGCTCGAGCAGCGCGTCGAACATCTCGGGGTCGATACCTGCGCCGTCGCCCGAGCCCGCCGCGTCCTCGAGGGGGTCGGTCAGCGCCGGCGGCAGTTCGTCGTCCGTCCGTGCGAATCCTTCCCGGACGTTGAACAGCCGGACGAGCGTCCAGACCCGTTCGCCGACACGCGACAGCGATTCGGGATCGTGGTCGTAGCCGACAGCAGACAGCCACTCGGCGGCGTGACCCGTCTCCAGCACGTCCTTCAGGAAGTCGTCCGCGATCAGACACCACAGCAGCGCCCGGCGGTTCTGTTCCTCGATCACGGCGGTGACACGCGCCTCACGGCTGCGGTCCGTACCGGTGACCGGCTCGTACTCGACCGGTCGGGCCCGTCGGTGACAGCCACCGCGATCGCTCGTGGCGTAGGCAAGCGCCATCGATTCGGCGTTGCGCGGGTCGTACGAGGAGAGTTCCATCCCTTTCACGGTTGGAATGAGCTCCTCACCGCCGAACCGCTCGGCGGCCCGGTCGACGCCGTCGGCCAGTACATCGCCAAGCGGCGTCGATCGATCGGCAATCTCGTCGATGAGTCTCCGGACGGCCGCCTCGTCGCCAAAGGAGAGGTCGCGATCGATCAGCCCGTCCTGGCTCGCCCGAATCGCCCACGCGACCACGTTCCCGGCCGTGATCACGTCCATCGCGAGGCGATCACAGACCGCCCCAAGCGTCGCGACGGCGTCGAAGTCGTCGATGCCGAGCCCGGCACCGAGGACGATCGGCGTGGCACCCCGTGGGACGCTTTCCCCCTCGTCGCTGTCGACGCGGAACCCGCCGGGAACGGGATCGTCGGGTCGTTCTCGACCGCTTGCCGCTTCGCGAGCGCGTTCGATGCCGACCCCGTCGACGCCCTCGAAACTGCCCTCCTGCCAGCCCCGCGTCGGAAGGACGCCGACCTCGTTGGCGAAGTCGACCGTCTCTAAGGTATCGCTGACGGCAAGCCACTGGCCGGCGTCGCTCTCGGCGAATGCCTCCCCATAGCGCTCTCGCAGGTCCGAGAGCCCCGCCGGTGGGGTGTCGTGTGCAACGACCGCCTTCAGGTTCTTCGATCCCATCACGGTGCCCGCTCCACCCCGGCCGGCGTGGTGGTCGCCGCCGTCGGAGGCGATCGTCGCGTACTGTACGCCGTTTTCGCCGGCGGGGCCGATGCAGGCGACCGCGGCGTCGGGGAACCGCTTGGAGGTCGCCTCGGCATCGAGCCCCCACAGGTCGTCGGCCGACTCGAGCGTCGCCTCGCTGTCCTCGAGTTCGAGGACGACCGGTTCGTCGGCCACACCCGTCACGAGGACGCCGAGATACCCCTCGAGCGAGCCTGCGAGTTGGCCGGGAAACGAGCCACCGCCGTAGGAGTCCAGAAACGCGCCCGTCAGCGGGGACTTCGTGACCGCGGCGTATCGCTGCTCGCCAGGCGTGTATCCCGTCAGCGGCCCCAGCAGGAACAACAGGACGTTCTCGGGCGAGCACGGATCGGTTCCCGCCTCGAGTTCCTCGTAGAGGTATCGTGCACCGACGCCTTTCCCGCCGACGTACTGCTCGAGCCAGCGATCGGGTACCGCACTGGTCCGTATGCGTGTCGCCGAGAGATCGACGCGGAGTAGCTCGTCTCGGTCGTCCATTAAACACAATGTATGAGTTTTACCAGATTAAAGGTCACGGAAGTCTGCGTCGACTCCAGAATAAACAATCTAGCAATAGAATAAAATCTAATAGAAATAAGTAATGATATTTATTGTTGTAGTAGAATGTGTAAGGCTACTATGTAGTCTTGCAAGACCGTATAAACCGGTATTTCTTCAAAATGCTCCTAACTCTAGTCACAATTCAAACAAATTTTTACTGCCGGGGATCATCTTCCCACGCCCTAGATTAAAATAATATAAAGTCATACGATACCATATGACACAGTCATCGTTAGACCTCGATCGGCGAGGGTTCCTCAAGGCCGGCGTCGCCGGAACCCTCGCAACGGCGGTTGGTGGCCGAACCCTGGTTCAGCGACAGGGCGACGACGATGACGGCACTGTCGACCCCGACGCGGCCGACGAGCTGGTGAAGACGGTCTGTACACACTGTTCGGTCGGCTGTGGGTTACAGATCGCCGTCGAGGACGACTCGGTCGTCGGCCAGGAGACGTGGGACGATAACCCGGTCAACCAGGGCGGACTCTGTTCGAAGGGTGCCTCGCTCACCCAGACTGAAAACTCCGCACAGCGGTTGAAGGAGCCGATGAAAATGGAAGACGGCGAGTGGGTCCGGATGGACTGGGACGAGATTCTGGACGAGATCACCGGTCGACTCACGGACATCCGCGAGGAGACGGGGCCACACGCCACGTTCTGGTGTGGATCGGCGTGTCACAGCAACGAGGCAGCCTACCTGATCCGCAAGCTCGCTGCCTTTTATGGCACAAACAACGTCGACCACCAGGCACGCATCTGTCACTCGACGACGGTGACAGGCATCGCGAACACGTGGGGCGTCGGCGCGATGACGAACAACAATAACGACATGCGCAACGTCGACGTCAACCTGATCATCGGGCACAACCCGCTCGAGAGCCATCCCGTCGCCTGGCAACACTTCCAGGAGGCCCAGCGACGCGGCGGGAGACACATCGTCGCCGAACCGCGGTTCACCAAGACCGCGGCCGCGGCCGACGACTACTACCACTTCCGGTCGGGCACGGACGTCGCGTTCATCTACGGGCTCATCCACCACATCGTGGAGAACGACCTCCACGACGAGGAGTTCATCGGGAGTCGCGTGATGGAGCCGACCTGGGAGGAGTTCCGCGAGGACGTCCTCCCCGAGTACGACGTCGAAACCGTCTCCGACATCTGCGGGACGCCCGAGTCGGAGATTCGGGAGCTCGCCGAGACGCTGGCCGACGCCGACGTCAGTTGCGTCGAGTGGGCGATGGGTGGCACCCAGCACAACAACGGCACCGGCAACACCCGGGCGTACGCGATGTTGAACCTGACGCTGGGCCACGCCGCCCAGGAGGGCGGTGGAACGCCCATCTACCGCGGCCACGACAACGTCCAGGGCGCGACCGACCTCGGCGTCGACGCGGGCAATACGCCCGGCTATTACGGCCTCGAGCCTGGAGCCTGGGAACACTGGGCGAGCGTCTGGACCGAGTCACCGTACACCTCCGGCGAAATTAGCTACGACGAACTGGTCGATCGGTTCACCGACACCGAGCTGATGGAGAAAAACGGCTTCACCGTCGCCCGCTGGTTCGAGGGTGTCTTAGACGACCAGTGGGAGATCTACCAGCCCGATCCGCTCCGGGCGGCGATCTTCTGGGGCCACGGCCTGGGCTCGCTTAGCGAGTACAAACGCGTCCGCGAGGCGGTCAACGAACTGGACTTCATCGTCAACATCGACATCTTTCCGAACCAGGTCGCCGAGCTCGCCGACACCGACACGGACGTCTACATGCTACCGGCGGCAACCAACCTGGAGGAGGCCGGCAGCGCCACCAACACGGGTCGACAGCTCCAGTGGCGCAACCAGGCGGTCTCGCCCCGACACAATGCGAGACGCGACTGGGTGTTGATGACCCAGTTCGCCGAGCGACTCGGCTTCGGCGATCACTTCGACTACGACGAGGTCGAGGACGTCCTCCGGGAGATCAACCTGGGCGTCCGCTCGATCGGCTACATCGGCCAGACGCCCGAGCGGCTGAAGGCCCACCAGGAGGCGTCGGAGCTGTTCGGCGTCGAGGACCTGCGGGCCGACCTCGACGACGAGGAGGTGGTCGAGACCGAAGACGGCGATACCGTTGAGATCCAGGACGGCGAGATATACGGGCTCCCCTGGCCGTGCTGGCACGAGGCCCACCCCGGAACGCCGATCCTCTACGACGCCTCCCTACACCCCGAGGACGGCGGGATGGACTTCCGGGCCAACTGGTGGGACGCCGCGGTCGACGCCGTCGAGAACGGCGAGGATCCCGAGGTCGAACCCGAGGACCACCTCCGGGATCCGTTCGAGCCGGAGTGGTGGGACGGAACGCTCGAGGGTGTCCCGCAGTACCCGCTGTACGCGAACGTGTTGCCGGACGATCCGTCCGAGCCAGCCTCGCTGACGCTGCCGATCGCGGGTGCACTCGACGAGGACACCTCGGTCGCCGACGTCGCCGAGGCGCTCGACGACGAGGGGTACGACGTCGACCTCGGCCGCTACGAGGAGTTCGACAACGAACAGCCCGACGCGCCGTGGGGACGCGCCCGCGCCCGGATGAAAGCCTGGAACCTCACCGACGAGATTCCCGTCCACCGCGAGCCGGCGGTGACACCGCGATCCGATCTCGTCGACGACTACCCGTGCAACGTGCGCACCGAGGACCACTGGCGCGTCGAACTCGACAACGAAGGGGTCCAGCAGGAGAACCTGGACGCCTACGAGGAGCTCGCAGACGCCGGCGACGTCGATCCGATGGTTCTCACCTCCGGCCGTCAGGTCGAACACACCGGCGCGGGGGCAAAGACCCGGAGCACGCTCGGGACCGCCTCGCGGTCGCCGATGATGTATCTCGAGCTCAACCCCGAGGTCGGCGACGAGCTCGGCGTCGACGACGGCGACTGGATCGCCGTCACGACGCCACACGCCGAGATGTTCATCCAGGCCAGCGTCACCGAGCGTGTCCCGCGGGACCACGCCTTCGCGCCGTATCACTGGTCCGGCATCCTCGAGGGCGAGGACCTGACGGAGAACTACGGCGGCGAGATGGAAGGGCTCGAGCCGATGGTGATCGGCGAGTCGATCAACGCTGGCACCGCGCCGGCTTACGATCGGGAGACCCAGATGCAGGAGACGAAGGTGACGCTGTGTACCGTCCGCGTGGCCGAAGACGACGAGATTCCCGACCTGTCCGACCGGCAGCTCCAGTGGCAGGAACAGCGCATCAACCGCACGAAGCGATAGGTGAACCAGAATGAGCACACAAGACGACAGAACGGCACGAGTGATCCCGAACTGGGAGTCATGTATCGACTGTGGCGCCTGCGAGGTCGCCTGCCAGCGAACCTGGGACCTCCCGCCGGAGAGCGATCGGATCCAGGTGGTCGCGCTCGCCCACGGCGACCGCGAGAACGAGGCGAACAAGCCGATGCAGTGTTACAACTGCCGGGACGCGCCGTGTATCGACGTCTGTCCGACGGAGGCGTTGCACTACAGCGAGAGCGGCACCGTCCGCGTAGACGCGGGCCGGTGTATCGGCTGTCACTACTGCGGCGTCGGCTGTCCGTTCGGCGCACCCCAGTATCCCGACGGAGAGGTACCCGAAGCCGAGGAGAGCCAGCCACTGGGTGCAAAGAGCGACGGCCTGATGGACAAGTGTACGACCTGCGAGCCGCGCCAGGAAGCGGGCCTGGAGCCGGCCTGCTCCTCTGAGTGTCCGACCGACGCGTTGCTGTTCGGGACGCCCGAAGATCTCTCGGAGCGTCTCGAGGAGGACGACACCGTTCAGCCGTTCGACGAGGAGGCCGCGGAGATCATCTTCGGAGACGACGCCGACATGATCGTGGGGGGTGACTAACGATGGCAGTCGAAATCGGGTTCGAACTCCCGTACACGCAGTGGGACTGGAAGGTTGGCTTCTACATCGCGATGATCGGTATCGCGAGTGGCGCGTACCTGATGGGCTACGTCGCCGACGTGCGCTCGCGGCGTGGCGAACGCGACCACGGACGCGTCGCGAAGTGGGGCTATCTCACCGGTCTCGTCGGCATCGGCGTCGGCGGGCCGGTCCTGCTCTCTCACCTCGCGACGCCGTTCCGGGCGATGCTGGTGCCACTTATCATGACGAACTTCGGCTCGTGGATGGCGATTGGGCCGTACCTGCTGGGCCCGCTCGCACTCGGTGCGTTGCTGATGTTCGTCTGGGTCGCGTTCGGCCGGGACCGTCCCCACGGCCCGTCCGTCACGACGGAGAGCGAGGGCGTCGCCGCCGACGGCGGACGGGACGTCAGTTCCGACGGTGGCACCGACAGCGATCCTGCCAGGGCTGCGACCGGCGGACAGGCCGGCGGCATCCGTCGCATTTTCAACCGGGCCGGCATCCTCGACCACCTCGACGCGCTCGCGGACCGGACCCGGCCGACGGAGACGGTTCGTCTCGGCGTCGGCGCACTGTTCGGAATCTTCGCTGCTGGCGTCCTGATCTACTCGGCAATGGCGTACGGTACCGGCATGACCGATCGCGTCCCGCTGTGGGACAAGACGTTCCTGATCCCGGTCCAGGTGTTGAGCGGACTCGGCGCGGGTCTTGCCGTCGCAGTCGGGCTGGCGACGCTCGAGGATCGGGCCGTCGGGCGGACGATGCAGGAATACGCGCTGACGGCGTCCGGGCTGCTCGTGGCCACGCTCGTGGCCGTGCTCGCGACGGTCGCGCTGCTCCCGGGACAGGTTCCGGCGGCGGAGCCAGCGGTCGACAACATGTTGAGCACCTACGCGACGCTGTTCGTCGGCGGTGCCGTGCTGGTCGGTCTGGTCGTCCCGATCCTGCTGCTTGCCGGTGGCGCGCTCGGGCAGCGTCGTGGCGCGCTCGGCCAACGCGGGGCCGCGACCGCCTTCGTCGCAGCAGGTGTGCTCGTGATCGTCGGGAAGATCACGCTCGCGCTGACGTACCTGCTGGCGGCCGAGTTCACGCCGCTCCCGCTCCCGATGTAGCCCTCCGCCTTCGCTTCCGTTGCCGTCCTCGAGTTGACTCAGCGTGTAACCGACGGACGACGGAGCTCACACGAGAATGAGAAAGACCACCGACACCGATCGAACGAACGAACTCGCGGACCTGTACGGGTTCTGCTCCAGCGTGATCGCCGATCCACCCGACGAGCGAGCGACCGAGCGTCTCGTCGCCGAGGAGTTCCCGCGAGAGGCATCGCCCCAGGCCCTCGAGAACGGGTTCCGATTGCTCGGCACGTGGCAGTCCGGCGTCGACGATCCGGCCGACGCCGCCGAGAAACTCAGGCGGATCCACACGAGCCTGTTCGTCGGCCCGCGCCCGCGCATGCAGGCCCACGAATCCTGGTACGCAGACGACTACCTGGGCGAGCCGCTCGCGGCGGTCAAACGCTCCTACCGGGATCTGGGTATCCGGCCGACGGACCAGCTCCGGGAGGAAGCCGACCACGCCGCCGTCGAACTGGCCGCCCTCGAAACGCTCGCCAGGGACGGGGCCGACGAGTACCGGCGGGCGTTCCTGCTGGCACATGGCTGGTGGATCCCACAGCTGGCGACCGACGTCCAGGAGCTCGCTGACGACCCGTTCTACGAGGGCGTCGGCTGGCTGATCGAGGGCGTCTTCGAGGCGGACACCTACCTGCTCGGCATCGATCCGGCCGACCTCGAGCGAGGGTACGACGTCGATCCGTCCCACGAGATGGACGAGTCGGTTCTCTTCGGCGAGTAGCCGCCGGTCGGCGCGTCAGACGTGTTCCTCGAGGAAGTCGACGATCTCCCGGTAGGCCTCCGTGCGGTTCTCGAGTTTCGAGAGGCCGTGGCCCTCGTCCTCGAAGATCAGCTTGCGGACGGGGACGCCCTGCTCGCGTGCCTCCGCGACGATCTGTTCGGCCTCGCCGACGGGCACCCGGGGATCGTTCGCGCCGTGGAGGACGAAGAGGGGTGCGTCGATCTTTTCGACGTTGTTGATCGGCGAGATGGACTCGAGGAACTCCCGGTCGTCCTCCAAGCTGCCGTACTCGGCTTCCCGCAGTTCGCGTCGCCAGTCGCCGGTGTTCTCTAAGAAGGTGACGAAGTTTGCGATGCCGACGACGTCGATGCCGGCAGCCCACAGGTCGGGGTACTCGGTCATCGCCGCGAGCACCATGAAGCCGCCGTAGGAGCCGCCCTTGGCGACGATGCCGTCGGGGTCAATCCGGTCGTGCTCGCGGAGCCACTCGACGCAGGCCTCGATGTCGGCGACCGAATCCATCCGCTTTCGGACGTCGTCGAGGCTGGCGTATTCGGCACCGTAGCCCGCCGACCCCCGGACGTTCGGCTCGAAGTAGGCGTAGCCGTTGTCCAGGAAGTACTGTTTGACGCTCGAGAAGGAGGGTCGCCGCTGGCTCTCGGGACCGCCGTGGATGTCGACGATGACGGGAACCTCGTCGTTCCCTCCGTCCTGGGTCGTCTCGGGAAGCGTGAGAAAGCCGGGCACCTCGAGTTCATCAAAACTCTCGACGTGGACGAGTTCCGATTCCCGGAACGTCTCCGGCGGGATGCCCGCGGTCGGGGCGAGGGTCCACTGCTCGGCCTCGCCGGTCTCTGCCTCGACGAGGAAGACGTTCGTGTTGACCGTATCGCCCGTCGTCGAGCAGGCGAACACCGCGGCGTCGGGGCCGAAGCTCACGCCGCCGGAGACGCCACCAGGGAGGTCGGGTTCGGGGAACGTCTCGAACTCGGTCGGGTCGTCGCCGGCGAGTTCGCCCGCGGTGAGGTCGGTGTAGCCCTCCACGTTCCGGGAGTAGACGAACCGGCCGGTCTCGTCGTCGAGTGCGATGCCGTCGACGTTCCATCCATCGCCGTCGACGACGGTCTCTACCTCGAGCGTCTCCAGATCCAGGTAGGCCAGATAGAGCGTGTCCGCGCCGTCGTCGGTCACGAGGTAGATCCCTTCGCCGTCCGGTGCCCAGCTCGGACTCTGGAAGCGGACGTCGCCCTCGTGAGGCGTGAGGTGGGTCACGTCGCCGGTCTCGAGCTCGAGGACGTACAGGTCCTGGTCGAAGTTCGAGTACGCCTGCGAGACCAGCAGTCGAGAGTCGTCGGGACTCCAGCCGGCGAGGGTGAGCCAGCCGTCGCCCTCGTAGACGCGGTCGGCCTCGTCGCCGACGGCGTCGCGGTCCTGGACGTAGACGTCGAAGACGGACTCGTCGCGACGGTTGGAGGTGAACGCGAAGCGGTCGCCGTCGTGGCTCCAGCCGCCCCAGCGGTGTTTGGCCTCCGGCGTCGCCGTGAGATTCGTGATCGCGCCGGTCTCGTCCTCGAGGCGAAAGAGCTGGGCGCGCTCGTTGCCGCCCTCGTCCATCCCGAAGATCAGCTCGGGGCGCTCGGGTGACCACGAGGCGAAGGTGACCCGTTCGTCGTAGAAGGTGCGCTGTTCGGGCCATTCGCGGGGGCCGGTAAGCGTCCAGACCTGGGGGACGCCGGTGGTGTTCATCAGGAAGGAGAGTCGCTCGCCGTCGGGACCGAGCGACGCGCCGTAGGCGCTGCGGATATTCAGGTAGCGATCGATGTCGTAGCCCATGTCACGGTCGTCGTCGCTCGAGTCGGTAATCGTTTCGCCTCCGGCGACGTGGGTGGGGGCGGTCGTCCGTTTCCCCGGAGTCGGCAAGAGCGATCGGATCAGCCGTCGGCACGTTCCTGACGCAGGAGCTGGAACGTCCCCGTCGAGAAGCCGTCCGGGGACGTCGGAAAGACGCTGTAGGTAACGCCCGGCTCCGAGCGGACGGTCGCCTCGAGCCGGATCGTCGATCCGCGGTCCCGTCCGAGGAGGCTCGATTCGCCGGCCGTGAGCTCGAGGAACGCCCCGCCGCCGTCGTCGGACTCGAAGGCGGCGATCAGGACGTCGCCCTCCGCGAGGTGCAGGGAGTCGATGGTGGAACCCTCGAGGTCGCGCTCGACCAGCACCTCTCCGTCGATCTCGTCGGGCTCGAGGAGTCCGGGTGCGTCCTCGCCGTCGCCATCGGGAGAGGCGGCGTCACCGCCACCGGCGTCACCGCCATCGCTATCGCCATCGTCGCCGTTCCCCGTGGCATCGTCCGGCTCGTCCCCGTCTCCCGACGGCGACCCACCGTCGAGACAGCCGGCGACGCCGGCCGCCAGCCCACCCCCGCAGACGGACAGCACCGTTCGTCTGTGCATGCGTGATCGATCGGGGCCGACGCGTTTGGCTGTTCCGACCTGCCCGTGCCTACTCCGGCCGACAGTCGTCGCCGGCCTCGAGCGGGACCAGCGAGGTGTCGACGGCCTCGACGCCGTCGACCGACTGGAGCTGTCGAACGACCGTCTCGACGCACTCGAGATCGCCCTCGAGGACGAACAGCTCGAGACAGGAGTCGCCGACGTGGCTGTGATCGGTCGCGGTGATGGCGTCGTCGTAGTCGTGACGGAGCCGGGTGAGCCGCCGGTCGACGTCGCTCGAGCCGAACGCGTAGCACGCACAGACGACGCCAGCGAGGAGCCGGTTCTCGAGCCGGTGGTCGTCGAACTCCTCGAGATGGGTGCGGATGCCGTCACGAACGAGGTCGCTGCGACCGGTGTAGTCGTGTTCGGCCGCGAACTCGTCGAGCCGTTCGACGAGCTCGTCGGGCATCGAGACGCTAACGACGGGCATATATTAATCTATCTACTATAGATATTAGTTGTTGTTATTCAAATCCGAGCTACCACATAATAACTAACATTAACAGTCGTCGAGATCATACACTGTAGCGATCCATGACCGACGACCCGATTCCGGTAACCGTCCTGAGCGGGAGTCTCGGCGCGGGGAAGACAACGCTGCTCAACCACGTGCTGACCGCCGACCACGACCTCGAGGCCGCCGTCGTCGTCAACGACATGGGCGAGGTCAACGTCGACGCGGAACGCGTCGCCCAGCAGTCGGACCTGGGTGGCGACGAGGAGATCGTCGAACTCTCGAACGGCTGTATCTGCTGTCGGCTCCGTGGCGACATGCTCGAGGCGGTGGGCAAACTCGCCGACAGGCGGGAGTTCGACTACCTGCTCGTCGAATCCTCGGGCATCTCCGAGCCGATCCCGGTCGCCCAGACGTTCGCACTCGGCGTCGACGACGCGGCGTTCGACCCGACGGACGTCTACGAACTCGACACGATGGTGACCGTCGTCGACGCGTTCAGCTTCTGGGAGTCGTTCGACGCCGGGACGACACTCACGAGCGGGGAGCTGGAGGCCGAACCCGGCCGCGTCCCCGAGGAGGCCCTGCTCGATCAGATCGAGTTCTGTGACGTCCTCGTGCTCAACAAGTGCGACCTCGTCCCCGACGACGACCTCGCGGAGATCGAGGCCGTCCTCGAGCGACTCCAGCCCCGCGCGGAGGTCGTCCGGACGTCGTTCGGCGACGTCGATCCCGGCGAGATCCTGGGGACGGGCCGGTTCGACTTCGCCGAGGCGAAACAGTCCGCGGGCTGGAAACACGAACTCACACACGACCACCACCACGACCCGAAGGCGGAACACGGCGTCACGTCGTTCGTCTACGAGCGACGGCGACCGTTCCATCCGACGCGGATCGGCTCGCTGTTTCAGGACCTGCCGGACGCGGTGATCCGTGCGAAAGGCTTCTTCTGGAGTGCGGGCCGGGAGGACGTCGCGATGGGGATGAACAAGTCGGGGACGTCGGTCCGTGCCGGCCCCGCCGGAGAGTGGCTCGCGACACTCCCCGAGGCCGAACGGGAGCAGTACTTCGCGGCCCGTCCCGGTCTCAGGGACGACTGGGACGAGCAGTGGGGCGACCGGCTGACCCGGCTCGTGTTCATCGGCCGCGAGTTCGACGAGTCAGGGCTGATCGACCGGCTGGACGACTGTCTGCTCACCGACGCCGAGATGAACGAGGACTGGGAGACCTACCCCGATCCGTTCGAACCGCAAGAGGGACGTGAACGCGCGCTTACGACCGAGTGATGGCAGTACCGGTCACTGTACTCTGTGGGGGACTCGGCGCAGGAAAGACGACGCTGCTTACGAGCCTGCTCGAGGCCGCCGATCGCGAGATCGCCGTCGTCGTCAACGACTTCGGTGACGTCAACGTCGACGCCGACCTCGTCGAGGCCCGGACCGACCTCGAGGACGGCGACGAAGTGGTCGCCCTCGA
Source organism: Natrialbaceae archaeon AArc-T1-2 (assembly GCF_030273315.1). NCBI lineage: Archaea > Methanobacteriati > Methanobacteriota > Halobacteria > Halobacteriales > Natrialbaceae > Natrarchaeobaculum > Natrialbaceae archaeon AArc-T1-2. Next base: position 2,611,845 of record NZ_CP127174.1, read on the forward strand.
GAACGGCTGTATCTGCTGTAGCCTCGGCGGGGAGCTCTCCCGGTCGGTCGTGCGACTCTGGAAGCAGTACGAGTTCGACGCGCTCGTGGTCGAGGCCTCCGGCGTGGGCGAGCCCGAGTCGATCGCCCACCAGTTCGTCCGCGGTCCCGCGGGCGGGCCCTACGACCTCGACGCCGTCGTCACCGTCGTCGACGCCCGGCAGTTCCACGACACCTTCGCCGAGGGCGGCGAGCCGGTCCGGGAAGGCCCGGACGAGGACGGCCGCAAGCCGATCGCGGACCTGCTGCTCGAGCAGGTCGAGTTCTGTGATCTGCTCGTCGTCAACAAGTGCGACCTCGTCACCGACGCCGAACGCGACCGGGTGGTCGCACTACTCGAGACGCTCCAGCCCCGCGCGGAGGTCGTGACGACGGCGTACGGCGACCTCGATCCGGGGACGATCCTCGAGAGCGACCGGTTCGACCTCGAGGCGGCCCGCCAGTCCGCGGGCTGGAAGCGGGCGGTCGAGGAGGGAGATGGGCCGGATCACGGGCACGGTCACCACGACCACGACCACGACCACGACCACGACCACGACCACGACCACGACCACGATCACGGACACGGTGACCACGACCACACCCACCCACCCGAGGAGTACGGCATCGCCGTCGACACCTACCACCGCGTCCGTCCGTTCCACCCCGGGCGGTTCACCGACCTGCTCGCAGACCTCCCCGCGGAACTTGTCCGCGCGAAGGGGCTGTGCTGGATCGCCGGCCGCGACCGCCAGGCGATCACGATGAGCTACGCCGGGACCGAGACCACTCTCGAGGTCACCGGCCGGTGGATCGCGAGCTTCTCCGAGCAACAACAGGAGACCTACCGACAGGGCCAGGACGACCTCGAGTGGCACGAGGACCACGGCGACCGCGAAGTTCGACTCGCGCTCATCGGCCGGGACCTCGACGTCGACCGGCTACTCGACCGGCTGGACGACTGCCTGCTCACCGACGAGGAGATGGAACTGGAGTGGACCGCGGACAACCCGATGCCGACCTCGATGGGCGAGACGTACACGGTCTCGACGCTTACGGACGCTCCCACCGCCGCCGAATCCGACGACTGACCGCGGATCACTCGAGGGGGAGGTTATTTGCTCTTGGCGTGTCGACTCCTGGTCATGGTAGCCACCGACAGAGCCGAACGCCGATCGACGGACGAACACGGACACGACATCATCGACCCCCTGTACGTTGCGGTCGTGACGGTCTCGAGTTCGCGCGCCGCCGAGACCGATCCCGACGATCCGGGTGGGGACACGATCGAGGAAATCTTCGAAGACCACGGCCACGAGGTTCGGGTCCGAGAACTCGTCCGCGACGACTACGCGACGATCCGGACGGCGGTTCGGAGTCTGGTCGCCCGCCGTGACGTCGACGTCGTGGTCACGACTGGCGGCACAGGTGTCACCGCGGACGACGTCTCGCCCGAGGCGACCTCGGCGCTGTTCGAGCGCGAACTGCCCGGCTTCGGCGAACTCTTCCGGTCGCTGTCCTGGGAGGAAGTCGGCACGCGGGCGATGGCCTCGCGTGCAACCGCAGGGATCGCCGCCGACACGCCGGTCTTCTGTCTGCCCGGGAGCACGGGCGCCTGTACCACCGCCTGCGAGGAGCTGATCGTGCCCGAAGCGCCCCACCTCGCGGGACTGGCGACGAGCCACCAGCAGGACGCGACCGACCAGTCGCTGTCGGCCTACGAGGAGTAATACGGTCTGCTGTACCGATTCACGGGCGAAACCGCAGACTGGCCGTGGTTTCGGTATAACCGACGCCAAGCTACTACTGGACGGCCGTGGGAGGGTCGTTCGTGACCCTCTCGATCGAACGCCGGGCCGAGCTGTGGGGCGATCGCACGGCGATCGTCGACGTCGCGGAGGCCCGGCTCGACGTCCCGAGCGAGACTGTCGACGAGCGTCGGGTGAGCTACGCCGAGCTGTCGGCCCGCTCCGAACGACTCGCCGCCGGACTCGCGGCGACGGGGATCGGTGCCGACGACGCCGTCGCCGTTTTGAGTCGCAACCGAATCGACGCGATCGCCCTCGCGTTCGCCTGCCGCCGGCTCGGCGCGACGTTCGCACCGATCTCTCACCGGCTGACGCCCGCGACCGTTTCCCGCCCGCTCGAGCGAATCGAACCGACGATCGTCGTCCACGAGCCGGCTCAGCGCGACCTCGTTCGCGTGCTCGCTCCGACCGACACCGCAACGTTCGCCGACCTCGCGGACGCCGGCACCGATCCGCCGCCGGAGACGCCGCCGGCCGACGACGACCCATTGTGGTACGTCCACGGCGACGGCGGCGCGCCGGTCGTCGCGTTCTCCCGCGAGGCCGTCGAGCGAAACTGCGTCGCCGCCGCGGCGACGTTTGGGTTCGGACGGCGCGACAGCGCGCCGCTTCTGCTCCCGCTGTCGTCGCCCGACGGCCTGCTCAGGGCCGCGTTCCCGCTGCTTTACGTCGGGGGAACGCTCCTCCTCGATCGCGCGTTCGATCCCGGCGACGCCCTCGAGGCGACCCGCCGCGCGAATGCGACCGTCCTCGTCGGTCGAGAGACGGAGTATCGCGAACTCGCGAATCGCGACGGATTCGCGGAGGCGCTTTCGTCCGTCTCGCGTTTCGTCTGTGAGATGCCGATCGACGAGCGCGTCCGAAACGCCCTCCTCGAACGTGGCGTCTCGCTGGTCGGTGCTCGCGGCTACCTCGCGTGTCCGACCGCGCTCGTGACAGTCGTCGACGCGGCCGACGCCGCGGAGAGTGGATACCGGCCCGTCCTCGACTGCTCGGCGCGACTCGTCGACGACGGCGTTCTCGAGGGAGCCGGCGAGGGACGACTCCAGCTGTCGGGACCGTTGCTCGCGGACGGCTCCGTCGACCGCGTCGAATCCGGCGATGGGGACGATAGCGAACGCGAAGTCGAAGCGGACGACGGTGGCCGCTTCGTGAACGGCTGGTTCGACACCGGAACGCGGGTTCGCCGCGACGACCGCGGCGTCTACTATCCGATCTGACGGTGGCCGAAAGCGGCTGATCGGCAGACACGCGGGCGGGAACGATCGTCGTCGACGGAATTTCGAGCGGCGGCAACAGCGGTTGCGGACGCAAGGCCTATTTTTATTCACACCAACAAACGGCCCATGAGCCAGCTGCGCATCGCCGTCCTCAACGCGGCTCACGAGGACGCGAACACGACGCGTAACTTCCGGCGCGAACTCGAGGGCTCGCTCGCCGAGTTCGACGCCACTGCCAGTCACCTCCCGGAAACGTTCGACTTCGACGCCGTCGCGATCACGGGCTCGCGATCGTCGGTTTACGACGACGAGCCGTGGATCGAGCCCACGAAAGCGTGGGTCGCCGACGCGATCGATCGCGGCCTTCCCTGCCTCGGTATCTGTTGGGGTCACCAGTTGCTCGCCGACGTTCTCGGCGGCGAGGTCGGCCCGATGGGCGCCTACGAAGTCGGCTACAGCGAGGTAGAGCGCCACGAGGGCTCGCGACTGCTCGCGGGGATCGACGACCGCTTCGTCGCCTTCACCTCCCACGAAGACGAAGTCGTCTCCCTCCCCTCCGGCGCCGACCCGATCGCGACGAACGAGTACTCGAACCACGGCTTTCGCAAAGAACACGTCTTCGGCGTCCAGTTCCATCCGGAGTACGACCAGAAGACGGCCCGCGAGTTGGTACATCGCAAGGAGTTCGACGAGGAGCGAAAACGACGCGTTCTCGAGAGCATCACCCCCGAGAACCACGCGCGGACGAGCCAGGCGAAACTCGTCTTCGAGAACTTCCTCGAGTACGTCCGCGAGGTGCAGACGCCGGCGGTCGCCGCCGACGGCGGACGCGACTCGGCCTAACGGTCGGATTCTGTCACAGAAGTACCGAGCGTGACGGATTGGAACGAGATCCCGAACGCAACCGTCCGTGCCGACGCGAGCGCTTTTGACCGCTCCCGTCCCAGAAACTGTCATGCTCGATTACGTACAACTCGAGGCAGACCTCCCGGAGGAGGAACGACTGATCCGGGACACGGCACGGGAGTTCATCGACGAGCGCGTCAAGCCGGAGATCGGCGACCACTTCGAGAACGGAACCTTTCCCACCGAGGTGATCCCGGAGATGGGCGAGCTGGGGTTTTACGCCCCGAACCTCGAGGGCTACGGCTCGCCGAACGTCTCCGAGACGGCCTACGGCCTGGTGATGCAGGAACTCGAGGCCGGCGACTCGGGAATCAGATCGATGGCCTCCGTACAGGGTGCGCTGGTGATGTATCCGATCCACGCCTACGGGAGCGAGGCACAGAAAGAGACGTGGCTGCCAGCCCTCGGCCAGGGTGAGACGGTCGGCTGTTTCGGGCTGACGGAGCCGGAACACGGCTCGAACCCGGCCGGAATGGAGACCAGTGCCGAGCGCGCCTCCGACGGCGACGGCTACGTCCTCACCGGCGCGAAGACCTGGATCACGAACGCGCCGATCGCTGACGTCGCCGTCGTCTGGGCGCGGGACCGATCGAGCGAGGACGACCCCGTCCGGGGCTTTCTCGTCGAGACTAACCGCGACGGCGTCGCCACGCCGAAAATCGAAGAGAAGCTCTCGATGCGGGCTTCGATCACGGGCGAGATCGTCCTCGAAGACGTCTTCGTCCCCGAAGAGAACGTCCTTCCGAACGTCTCGGGGATGAAAGGTCCGCTGTCGTGTCTTACTCAGGCCCGCTACGGCATCGCCTGGGGCGCGGTCGGTGCGGCCAGAGACTGCTTCGAGACTGCCCGCGAGTACGCGCTCGAACGCGAGCAGTTCGGCGGGCCGATCGCCCGCTTTCAGCTCCAACAGGAGAAGCTCGCGGAGATGGCCACGCAGGTGACGACCGCCCAGTTGCTCGCCTACCGGCTCGCGGAGCTGAAAGAACGGGGCGACCTCGAGGCCCAGCAGGTGTCGATGGCCAAACGCAACAACGTCCGAATGGCCCGCGAGCAGGCCCGCGTCGCTCGCGAGATGCTCGGGGGCAACGGCATCACGACCGACTACCCGCCGATGCGACACATGGCCAACATGGAGACGGTCTACACCTACGAGGGGACCCACGACATCCACACCCTGATCCTCGGCCACGATCTCACCGACGTCCCGGCGTTCGAGTAACGCTCGAGCGCGTGACATCGTCTCCCCCGGCACCGTCGAGATCAACACGCTCATAGCCGACGCGGTGTGACCGGAGGGTACGCTCGAGATTCGACGACGTGATCACATGGGCTGGCGATACCGGGATACCGTTCTCGCGCTCTGTACGCTCGCCTTTTTCGCGACGATGGTCGCCAGGCTGGCGATCAGCCCGGTCGTGCCGGCGGTTACGGACGAGTTTGCGGTCTCGAACACGGTCGTCGGGATTGCCCTGTCTGGACTGTGGCTGTTTTACTTTCTCACGCAGTTTCCGAGCGGAATACTCGCCGACCGGTACGGCGAACGGCCGGTCATCTTGCTCGCAGTGGGCGGGACGGGAATCGCGGCGCTGGCGCTTGCGCTCTCGCCGGGCTTCGTCGTCTTCGTGGGAAGTACGTTCGCACTCGGTGCGCTGGCAGGCTTACACTACAGCGTCGCGACGACGCTTCTGACACGGACCTACGACGACATCGGCACCGCAATCGGGATCCACAGCAGCGGCGGCCCCGCCGCTGGACTGATCGCCCCGGCACTCGCCGCGTGGATCGGCGTTCGCTACGGCTGGCGACCCGCGGTTCTGATCGGAACTGTGGTCGCGATCCCCATCTTCGCGCTGTTCGCCTGGCGGATTCGCCCGACCGAGCCGCGCCGGCCCGACCAGCCGATGAGCGAGCGGTTCGAACTCGCGTCCGCGCTCGAGTTGCTCTCGCGTCCGCGGGTCGCCTTCCCGATCGCTCTCGCCATCGCAGCGGCGTTCGTCTGGCAGGGGACGGCCTCGTTCCTGCCGACCTTCCTCGTCGAATACCGCGGCCACTCGACGACACTTGCCGGGGTGGTCTTCTCGGCGTACTTCGTCGTGCAGGCGATCACGCAAGTCGGCGTCGGCGCGGTGTCGGATCGGTACGGTCGTGATTTCGCGACCGCGGGCTGTATGGTCCTCGCGTCGGCCGGTTTCATCTTGCTCGTCGCCGTTCCCGGTCCCGTCGCCGTCGCGACCGCGGTCTTGCTCGTCGGGACCGGACTCGGCTGGGGAGCGGCCTTGCTCCCGCGGTTCATGGACGTCCTCTCGGATACCGAACGCGGAGCCGGCTTCGGACTCGTCCGGACGGTCTACGGCGTGGTCGGCTCGGTCGGCTCCGTCGCCACCGGGCTGTTCGCCGACCTCTTCGGCTGGGCCGTCTCCTTTTCGGTGCTCGCCGCGTTGCTCGCGCTCGTGTTCGTCGCGCTCGTCGTCAACGCGGCGTTCTCGCTCGAGTACTGATCCGACCCGAACCGTCGGGACGACGGACGGGAAAGAACGCAGAACATACTTTTAGGGTCCCGGCCAAAGCATCACTGGTACGATGGCTATCGATCCGCAGTTCCACGAAAACCGAGAGAAAGTCGGAGAAGAAAACGGCGTCGCGATCTGGGGGCCGGTCGACGAACCGGAGGACCTCGGCATCCGGGGGACACACGTCGCCGTCGACTTCGACATCTGTCTCGCGGACGGAGCCTGTCTCGAGGACTGCCCGGTCGACGTCTTCGAGTGGGTCGAGACGCCGGGACACCCCGAAAGCGAGAAGAAAGCGGAGCCGACCAACGAGGATCAGTGCATCGACTGTATGCTCTGTGTCGACGTCTGTCCCGTCGATGCGATCGACGTCGACGCGGGACGAACGGTCTAGTTACTCGGCGCGGTCGACGTCGACCTGCTCTTTGAGCGCCTCGAGACCGTCGGCTTCGGCGAGTTCCTGCAACCGCTCGCGGAAGTGTTCTTCGCAGAGACCCACCTTGATGCCGTCGGATTCGGCGGCGAAGGCAGCCTCGCGGTCGCAGTAGTGGCACTTCATACCCCACTATAGTAGCCCGGCCGGTTTGAACCCTCCGTTATCGTACGGTTTCTCCGCCGTCGATCCGTCATCGTACGGGCGCAGGGAGTTCGAGTGCCCGATACTCCGCCCGCGAGAGACCGGCGAGTCCGAGCCGATCGTCGTGCGCGTCGCTCCCGCCGGTGACGGCGAGCCCGTGCCGGTCGATCGCCCGCTCGACCGGGTCGCGATCGACCGCCCGTCCGTAGGGATAGTGCAACTCGACGGCGTCGAGCTCGGCCGCGAGCTCGAGTGCGTCTGCCGGATCGCGATATCGAAGCGGGTGAGCGAGCGAGACGACGGCACAGGCCTCCGCAAGTACCTGCCGACCCCGCTCGAAGGAGGGGACCTCCCGCGGGACGTAACAGGGCTCGCCGAACCCGATGAGTCGATCGAACGCGCCCTGGTATCCGTACTCGGCGTCGGGATGGTCGGCGATCGCCCGCGCGACGTGGGGGCGGCCGAAGCCGTCCTCGACGTCGACGTCGAGATCGATACCGAGACGGTCCTCCACGCAGTCGACGATCGCCCGTCCGCGTTCCCGACGGTTGCGCTGGACGCGCTCGACGGTTCGCTCGAGGTCAGCAGTTCGTTCGACGCCGTATCCGAGTAGATCGACGCGTGTGCCGTCTCCCGATTCGACGCGAAGCTCGATCCCGTGGACGATCGTGACGCCGTCGCGTTCGACGACCGGACTCGAGAGGGGCTGGAGTCGATCGTGATCTGTGAGCCCGACCACGGGGACGCTCGCCTCTGTGGCCGCCGCGGGAACGTCCTCGAGCGCGAGTTGCCCGTCCGAACGGGTCGTGTGGACGTGGAGGTCGGCGTAGGGCATGATCGGGCCGACGGACGGCCGCGGTAAAGCCGTTTCTCACGCGGGCTGCAGGGCGACCACGACTCTCTTCTCGCGTGCTGTTCTAGGACGCTTAATGGTACTAAGGGGATTCAATGCATTAGGTGGGTGCAATGGACAATGTTTATAATGATCGTTCACTACGTACCTGGTATGATGCTCAACGGCACCGGCGAGGTCATCGACGACCACGAGTACCCCGCGACCACAGAGGAACTGATCGAGGCCTACGGCGACCGGAGCCTCGAACTCCCGAACGGGACCGAGACGGTCGGCGAGGTACTCGCGCGTCTCGACTCCGAGACCTTCGAGTCGCCGGAGGAAGCACGCTTTGCGGTCCAGTGTGCGGTGAGCAACAAGGCCGTCGGACGCGTCGGTTACAGCGACCGCGACCCGACGCCGCTTGGCAGCCCGTACGGACCCGACGCCGTCTCGTTCTGACCGATCGCGTTTCGGTTCTATCGGTCGACGAACTCGAATGCCGTCTCTAGCTCGAGCGGTACCGAGCCCTTGCTGTAGCCCTCGACGTGGCCCGATGGCCGAGCGCGGTAGACGACGGCGGGGCGATGGCTGACCTCGGGTCGTTCACCGCGGACGGCAGCCCAGGCGTCGTCACGGAAACTCGAGCAGTCGACGAAGAGTACGGCACCACCGCCGTGTTCGGCGAGCTGGCCGGTGGCTTTCGTCTCGGCGGTCTCGCGGACGGCGGCGACGGGACTGGCGGCGGCGCGGTCGGCCGGCGGCTGCGGGCGGGTAACTTCGACGAGCGTGCTGGTGTCGCCGTCGTCCGCACGGTAGTCGAGCGAGTGACCGGTCGTCACCTCGATCTCGGGGGTGACGTCGTAGCCGGCATCGACCAGCAGTTTGGCGGCGATGAACTCGCCCATCGCGGCGCTCATCCGGACGTGGTCGACGTGATTGCTGGTGCCGAGCTTTCCGGACATCGTGTGTCGGTACGGATCGAGCGCGCCGGTCTCGAGAACCGATTCGAAAAAGCGCGTCGCCTCGCGGCGGCCGGCGTCGGGGAAGCCGCCGGCGTACTCCCGGAAGAACCGCCGAGTCGACTCCCGGCCGTCTTTGGACATGAACACGGGGAGGAAAAACCACGAGATGTGGGGATAGTCCGCGAGCCACGGGTCCGCCTCGTGGAGATCTGCGAGTAGCTCGCGCTGGGCCCACCGCGAGACGGTGTAGGGAATCTCGCGCCAGCCGTACTTGTCGGTCTTCCAGAGCGACTGGGGCGTCTCGGTGTTGCCCATCCAGTAGGCCTCCTCATCCCGGCGAGCGAACAACGCGACGTCGCCGTTTTGCATCTCGAAGCGGTGTGTCTCCCAGCCGCCGTTGACGTCGAACCGGGGAGAAACGGCGCGTGCGCCGATGTTGTTCCGCAGCGGTTGCAGTATCTGTCGGCGAACCCGTTGTTCGCTCCAGGATTCGGGCGAATAACGAAAGCGAAGCGGCCGTGCCACGTCTTCCGATAGGGGTGAGGACGGCTTACGTCTTCCGCCCGACCGCGCACGAACGTGAACAACCGTTACATTGATGTTCGACAACGCCTTACCTATGCGTGTATCTACCATGTCAATGGGTGCCTATGACGAAGACGAACACGAGCGCCGCGAAAAGCAGGCCTCGAAAGTCGACGCCGACTTCGACGACGAGCGGACGATCCACCACGGGGAGGTCGAGTACGACGCCGGCGACTCTGCGGAGGCGCTTCTGGATCAGTTCGAGGAGATCAAGTCGAGCTAGTGTCTGACGACCGTCTCAGTTCGATTCTCGACGGATCGTTGCTGGCAAGACGACCGAAGTCGGCCTAGGTCCGGGCACGCTCGTCTCCTCGGTGCCGACGTCGGTGCCGGCATCAGTGCTCACACGCTCCGTTGCCTCCCGGCGATTCGTTCCGATTCGTCGACGCAACTTCGATACACCGCTGTCTCGAACGGGACGGGGTCGACGGAACAACGCTCCTCGAGTCGGCGGTCGGTGACGACGACCGGGGTCGTCATGCCGTCGATCAGTGGCCGGGCGACCGCGGCAGGCACGTCGGTGACCAGCTGGACCCAGTACGACGACAACCGCGGCGACAGCACCGGAACGGGGACGATGATCGGCTCGTGTCCACCGAGAATCCGAGCCGTCTCGAGCAGCATCTCCCGGTAGGTGAGTACCTCGGGACCGCCGATCTCGTAGCTCTCGCCCGCGGTCTCGGGGGCCTCGAGGACGCAACGAAGGTACGCGATCACGTCGTCGATCGCGATCGGCTGGCACGGGGTGTGGACCCACCGCGGCGTCACCATCACCGGGAGCCGAGTCGCGAGCTGGCGGATCATCCGGAAGCTGGCGCTTCCGTCGCCGACGATCACCGCTGCACGCAAGACCGTGAGTGCGACCGTGCCGTCGGCGAGCACCGATTCGACCTCTCGACGAGAGCGAAGATGCGGGGAGAGGTCGTCGTCGGCACCGAGTCCGCCGAGGTAGATCAGTCGATCGACGTCTGCAGCCTCGGCCGCTCGCCTCGCGTTCGTCGCCACCGTTCGATCCCGCCGTTCGAACCCGACGCCACGTCCCATCGAGTGGACGAGGTAGTAAACCGCGTCGACGCCCTCGAACGCCGCTTCCACCGTGTCGGGCTCGAGCAAGTCGCCCTCGAAGACGGTCACGTCGGCGGGCGGGTCGTAGCCGTCGGCGTCGCGGACGAGCACGGAGACGTCGTGGCCGGCCTCGCGGAGGGCGGGGACGAGACGGCTTCCGACGAAGCCGGTCGCGCCGGTGACGAGCGTCTGCATACTAGCGTCCGTCCCAGCCCGGCGTTCCCGGCGCGCCGCGGGCGTCCTCGAGTCGGACGGCCAGATCGGCCTCGGGCTCTTCGCCGGCCGCGTCGCGACGTTGCCACTCCCGGACCGCCCGGCCAGCCCACGAGTCCGTCTCGAGTACTCGTTCTCGGGCCTGCTCGTAGTGGTGTTCTGAGATCGCCAGCGTGCCGGGACTCGAGGCGGCGGCGACGGCGACGAACTCCGCGCGGTCCGCGTCGGTCAGGTCGCCGCGTGCGATGCGGGAGACGACGCCCTCGAGGTCGTCGGGGCGGGGGTGAACGAAGACCTTCCCGCCGACCGCTCCTCGGCCGAGCAAGAGCCCGTCCGTCTGTCCGGGATCGTCTTCGCGTAGTCGCTCGCCACCGAAGACGCGCTCGACGCGTTCGCACTCGGTTTCTTGCTCGAGTGCGAGGTTGTAAGCGGGGTAGGCGCGACACTCGTCTGGAAACAGCTCGTCGCCGTGGATGCGACACTGCAGCGTCGTCGGATCGAGAAAGGTGCAGGTCTCGAGCCAGCGTTCCCGGTCTCGTCCGAACGGCGCGACCGGCTTCGGAGGTGTCCGAAGACCGACGAAGAAAGCGGGCCGGCCGGCGATCGTTGCGACCGCCTGACCGTCGATCTCCGCGGCGGCGTCGTCCTCCTCGGCCGCCCACAGACGCGGCGTCAGCGCGTCCGAAAGCCCCGCCTCGAGAAACGCCCGCACCTCGTCGCGGGTGAGCGGGACGAGGTTGTACGCGTCGTCGAGCGGCTCGCGTGGCCCGCGGCGTTCGTGTTCCACGGCGCGGGCGTCGTCGGCACGTAGCGGTCGCCAGTCGATACAACAGCCCGCACAGCCCTCGCAGTGCACCTCCATACTCGACCTACGGTAGCACCCCCCAAAACGGATGTGTCCGGGGAAAACGACTTTCAGCGATCGGAACCCACCGTCGGGTATGACGAAACCCTCCTGTGACGGCTGTGGCCGACCGGTCTCGGTCGCAGGCGGCGTCGAGAACCTCTGGACGTTCGGCGAGCGAGACGGCAGCGAGGGGACCGCAATGATCCTCGAACTCGCGGACGGAACGAGCTATCTGTTGTGTTTTCCCTGTATCGAATCGCTACCCGACGATCCCTCGACCGAGGACGTCGCGGCGCTTGAGCAGTACGAGCCCGACGTCGACGATGACGACGGCACGTAGTGGCGTCAGAAACACACACCACGGCCGGACGCCAGCCGCGGCTCAAGGCACGCTCGCCGTGCCACCCGCCGACGCGGCCGCCGCCGCTGCGTCGTCGTCGTAGTCCTCACAGTCACTCCACACCACTGGGGCGTCGGCTCCGCCGTCGTCGCCGTCCTCGAGATCGCGCTGGAGGTCGTGTGCCCGGTAGTCGGCGTCGGCAACGAGTCGCTCGGCCATCGTCGGCGGCACCGCGATTCGGCGACACTCACTCGGGACGAACAGGCCGTCCGGCCCGAACGTGAACTGGACGTCGTAGTGACGGACCCGCTCGTCTTCGAGTTCGGGATGGATCGTCTCGAGGACGTCGGCGACGTACTCGACGAGCAAGTCGAGTCCCGGCGCGTCAGTCGTCTCGAGGTCGATCCGGACGACGGGAACGTACGTCGCCTCGCCGTCCTCGTAGTCGACGACGACGAGGTCCCGGACGGTCGGCGAATGCTCGAGGTGCGTCTCCGTTCCCGACGGTAGCGTTTCGGCGAGCCGATTCTGAAGGCGACGTCTGTGGTCCCGACGGTCGTCGTCGCGTTTGGCGGCGACGACGACTGCGACCCCGGCCACGACCGCCGCGACGGCCAGCCCGATGGCGAGGGGATCCATACGGCGGTATACGGTGTGGGTCACAAAGACGTTTTCTCGCTTCGCGTTCGTGGTTTCGGTCCGGAACGGACGTCGGGACTCGCCCGATTCAATTGGTTTATGGCCCTCGGTTGAATATCCGCAGGCATGGCGAAACAGCAACAAGAAGTTCGCGACCTCCAGGAAGGAAGCTACGTGATGATCGACGACGCCCCGTGCAAGATCAACTCCTACTCCACGGCGAAGCCGGGCAAACACGGCAGCGCCAAGGCTCGCGTCGAGGCCGAGGGCGTCTTCGATGGCAAGAAGCGTTCGTTCTCTCAGCCCGTCGACGCCAAGATCTGGGTCCCGATCATCGAGCGCAAACAGGGCCAGGTCGTTTCGGTCGACGACGACGACATGCAGGTCATGGACTTAGAGACCTACGAGACGTTCACGATGCGCGTTCCCGACGACGCGGACGTCTCCCCCGACGACGAGATCGAGTTCCTCGAGATGGACGAACAACGAAAGATCGTCTGATGTTTCCCGGGGCGACCGCCGACCGTGAGGACGCGAACTTCGTGGTCGTTGGTGCGCCCCTGGACGCATCGACGACCTTTCAGCCAGGTACTCGCTTCGGTCCTCGGCGCGTGCGAACGTTCGCCGAGACGTTCGACGACTACGACCGCCGGACCGGCCGACACTTCTCCGAACTCTCCATCCACGACCACGGCGACGTTCGCGCCTGGGACGACGCCGAAGAGTACCTCGAGTGGCTCGAGGGGACCGTGCGCGACGTCGTCTGGGAGGACGCCATTCCGCTGACGCTGGGTGGGGAGCACACCGTCTCGCTCGCCGGCGTCCGTGCCGTCGAACCTGACGTCTTCGTCTGTCTCGATGCACATCTCGACTTGCGCGAGGAGTACGACGGCAACCCGTTGAGCCACGCCTGCGTGACACGTCACGTCCTCGAAAGCAGCGTCGAGGAGGTGATCGTCCTCGGTGCCCGGACCGGCAACGAGGCCGAGTGGGAACGAGCGAACGAACCAGACGTCACCGTCGTCCCACCCGAGGACGTCGGCGCGTGGACGCCCGACGGTCGACTCGAGGGGCGGGACGTCTATCTCAGCGTCGATATCGACGCCGCCGACCCCGCCTACGCACCCGGGACGGGAACGATGGAGCCGTACGGCCTCGAGCCCCGCGAGATGCGCGACGTCGTCCGAGCGGCCGCCCCCCACGCGAGTGGTTTCGACGTGGTCGAGGTGAACGACCGCGACGACGGCCAGGCCGCGACGCTCGCCGGAAAACTGCTGCGCGAGTTCGTCTTCTCGAGTGCGTCCGACTGAATTGACCCCATACTGGTTAGGGCCAACAGTCTGGAGTATGTGCCACCAACTCGGTGTATGTCGCCGACCGAGACGACAGCCCTGGACAGAGAGACGGCGTATGCGATCTGCTCGCATCCACACCGACGATACCTCCTGTCTCGACTGGAACCCGGCGAACGCGTTCCCGTTTCCGAACTCGTCTGCGAACTCGCGGCCCGGGTGCGAGACGAGTCGACCGAGACCGAGACGCTCGACTCATCCGTCCGCCGACGCGTCAGGATCGCGCTGGCTCACGATCACCTCCCTCGACTCGACGACCACGGCGTGATCGAGTACCTGTCCCGAGAGAACGACGTCGTCGTGACAGACGCCGTCGACGAGCTGGGTCCACCCGCGATAGACCTCGAAGGCTGATAGGTTAGGCAACCGATACCGAGCGTAATCGACTCAGAACGGCGACGAGAGGTACGCCTTCGGAATCGCGTTCCGGACCGTCACCAGCGGATCGACGACCTGGCTGATCTCGAGGCCGCCGACCAGACTCGAGAACATGTACGCTTCCGTCTCGTCGAAGCCGTGTTCGGCCGCCAGAAGCTCGATCGCGTCCCGATTCGCGCGTTCACAGGCCACCTCGAGCGTCTCAGCGCTCACGATCGGCTTCCAGGCGTCGTCGGTCTCGAGCAGCGGTCGCTCGAGGTCGTGGTCGGGATCTGCGAGCACCTCGACCGTGCAGTCGATCTCGGTGGCGATTTCGGCACCGGTGCCGCACATCTCGCCGTCGGCCATCGCGGCCTTGCAGTCGCCCATCGCGAGCATCGCGCCCTCCTGGAAGACGGGGAAATAGATCGTGTTCCCGGCAGTGACGTCCGTCGTGTCCATATTTCCGCCGTGGTCGTGGGGAACGAGCGTCGTGTACGACTCCGTGGCGGGTGCGACGCCGATCGTCCCGATCACGGGCTCGACGGGCACCGCGAGGTCGGCGAAACGTATCGACGGCGTGTCTCCGTCGTCGTCCACGACGGGTGTCAGCCGGGTTCGCGGCGCGTCGATCTCCTCGTCGCCGTCGAGCAGCCCGAAGCCGTCGATGGTGACCACGCGTCCCTGCTGCTCGGCGAGCCGGATCGCCTCGAGTTCGACCCGGAGCACGTCGCCAGGCCGGGCACCTTCGACCGCGATCGGCCCCGTCGCCGCGTTGACCTCCTCGGGGACCGACTCGATCACGTCGCTTTCGTCCTGTACCGCACCATCGAGGCTGTCCCTGGTCTCGATCGTCAGCGCCGCCCCGGAGTCGACCGTCTCGATCGCCTCGAGGTCGGGAGCGAACTCGTAGATCGCGCCGTCCTCGTGTGTGACTGTCTGGCGTGTCATGGCGGACGTATCGACACGGGAGACCGTAAATCGGTCCCCGCATTCGACGGGGTTCGAACGCGACCGGATAGATACAAGCCACCGGCGGGCAAAGCCCCGGACATGGAGCTCACGGAACTCGTCGACCGCCTCGACGAGGAGTTGCGAACCGACGACTACGCCGACCTCGACGCGAGCGCGAACGGCCTCCAGGTCGGCCCCGACGAGAAGACGGTCGAACACGTCGCCTTCGCCGTCGACGGCGTCGCCGAGACGTTCGAACGGGCGGGCGACATCGGCGCGGATCTGCTCGTGACCCACCACGGGATCTCCTGGGGCGGCCTCGAGCGCGTCACCGGCCGCACCTACGACCGCCTCGAGACCCTGTTCGAGAACGACCTCGGACTGTACGTCTCGCACCTGCCACTCGACGGCCACCAGGAGCTTGGCAACGCGGCCGGTCTCGCGAACGTCCTCGAACTCGAGAATCGCGTTCCGTTCGGCGAACTCGGCCCCGAACACATCGGCCAGCGTGGAACCGCAGTCGAGCCCTACACGCCCAACTCGCTTCGCGAGCGCCTCGAGTCCGAACTCGAAACCGGCGGCGAGGACGTACGGGTGCTCGACGCCGGTCCCGAAGAGATCACGGAGGTGGCGATCGTCACCGGCAGCGGCACCGACTGGCTCGAGGAGGTCGTCGCGGTCGGAGCCGACGCGCTGGTGACTGGCGAGGGGAAAGCGAAGGTCTACCACGAAGCGAAAGAAGCCGGGATCACCGTCGTCCTCGCCGGCCACTACGCGACCGAGACCGTCGGCGTCCGGTCGCTGCAGGGGCTGGTCGAGGAGTGGGGCCTCGAGACGACCTACCTCGAGGTTCCGACGGGGCTGTAGATCGGATTCGAACCACAGGCTCTCGTTTCGGCCTGATGATCGGTCTCCACAAAGCGTCTCCTTACCCGCAGGTAGGGGTCGGGATCGCTACTGAAGGCGTGTCCTGTCACGGTCTCTAGTTGGTGACTTCCGTCGCTCTGGATCTCCCGACCTGCTAGATAGTAACTTTCCGCTTCGTGACCGTTGTTCCTGACGAAATTGTTCTTTCGTTAGAAATCTCGTGGAAGCTGGTAGCTCACCGATTACAAACAGTCCGTACGATGGAGTATTTCTCACCCACCAGACCGACGGCAGTCCCGTCGGTGGCTGGAGGGGAGACCATGACAGACGAAGACCGCATATCCAGACGCGCGACCATCAAAGGTATCGCAACGACCGGTGCGCTCATCGGCGGTTCCATCCTCGGTGCCAGCTCCGCCAGCGCTGGCCACGAGAACGATTGCATAGATAACAACCACCGGAAAAAGTACAGCAAGTACAAGAAGAAAGGGAAGAAGTACGACGGCTACAAGAAGAAAGGCAAGAAGTACGACGGCTACAAGAAGAAAGGCAAGAAGTACGACGGCTACAAGAAGAAAGGCAAGAAGTACGACGGCTACAAGAAGAAAGGCAAGAAGTACAAGAAGAGGAAGTATCTCGATGTCAAAGATCAGGTGTCATTTAACTTCGAATGCGTCGATCCCTACAAACAGCGGGCGAAGTTCCTCGTGCACCACGGGAAAGACAGGGATCTAAAATTCACCTACCGAGTTGCCGAGACAGGAAAGAAGGGAACGATCCTGGTTCGCGACGGAGTAGTCAATTCCGAATTCCTCTGGGTGAAAGCCCCCAAGGGTAAAGCGACGGTCACACTGTACTACAAAGGAAAGCGCGTCGGCTACGCCAAGAGCGATCCGAACGAGCACTGTTAGCCAGCGCTGACCGCGACTGCGGATTCGCCCGCGGTGCCGGTCCGTCCTTTCTCTCGTCCGATTCTCGCCTTTTCCGTCGACCGGGTTGACGACAATGATCACGACGTCACTAAGCGTCGAGATCCCGATCGAATCGGGAACCCTCCCAAGGAGCTGCCCGACTGCGGGCTACCTGTCGAATACAAGACAAGTCTGGGCTCCTGTGAATCGCCGCGGGGGTGGGAGTTGTTACAGGAACGTTGACTATACTCGAGCACAGGGCACCTCTAGCCTACCGTACGTGTTGACTCGAGCCGCGAACTCTTCTCGTCACCTGTGGATAGGGGGCGCTTTCCGTGGCTTCTGGCCCTCGAAGGCTCCGTATACCCCGCCCCATCCGGGGGTTTCGACCAGGGCGGGGGTCGTATTGGAACCGCAGTAATTCATGAGACCATTATTGTTTCGGTCGAGAAACAGTCGGTAGGGTAGGACTTTCGTGTCGATCAGTAGTTCATCGATTACAAACTGTCCCTCTGAAGGAGGTGTCGGTACTCGCCGGCCCGACGGCGGTGCCGTCGGTGGCGGCGGAGAGACGACCATGACAGACGACAATCGCATCTCACGGCGAGCGAGTCTCAAAGGTATCGCGGCGACCGGGGCGTTCATCGGCGGTAGCGCACTCGGCGTCAGCTCGGTGAGCGCCGGGGACGACGGTTCCGGCGTCAAACGAGTCGACTTCAAAAAGTGCCACTCGATGGCGGTTCACTTCAGACGAAGTGCCATCAAGTCGGCGAAAAAAGACGTCGTGGCGACGGCCACCGTCCGCCTGTACAACGCGGACCCGGGCGCGAACGAGAACTACATCGAGAACTACCAGAAGAAGATCACGAAAGGTGACCTTCGTGCACACCCGAAGAAGAAAGGTGACGGGAAGTACGTCTGGAAGTTCAACGTCTTCCAGTTCTACGACCGGACTCCCGAGGACGGAGACAAGATCCTCTCGGTGAAAATCGACGGCAAGCGGTTCGAGAACCCGAACAAGTGTGCGAAAGACGTTCCGAACGCACGAACGAAAAAGAAAAAGGGCAAGAAAGGAAAGGCCGACCCCGACCGAATCAACCTCATCGCCGTCTGTACCGACGAAGAGACCGACATGGCCCGGTACAAGGTCACGAACAACAACGCCAAGCCGGTCAAAGTCACGTACAAGGGCGAGGACAAGTGCGCAAGCGGAATCGTGAAAGTCGAAGCGAAGAGTACGACCTACTTCGACGTCACGGTGCCCGACTCCGGCGGCGACATGACACTCGACCTGTACTACGGTGACTGGCAGGTCTCGGAAGGCGTACAGAGCGCGACGGAGCACGAGTGTATCCTGCGTCCACATGCGTTCAACGCAGAGTGCGTGAACCGGTACAGGACGAAAGCGAAGTTCTACCTCCATCACAGCATCGACTCGGATCGGACCTTCGTCTATCACGTCGCCGAGACCGGAGAGAAAGGAACGATTACGCTTCGCAACGAACCCGGGAACGCCAAATCCTTCTGGGTGAAAGCTCCCAAAGGCAAGGCGACAGTCACGCTGTACTACGAGGGAGTCCCCGTCGGAACGGCCTCGAGCGCAGACGTCGATATCTGCGACCCGGTCGTGAACAAGACGCAGGGAGAAAGTTACGACACAATTCAGGAGGCGGTCGACGAGGCCAATGGGAACGACCGTATCAAAGTGTTCGGCAAGCGGTTCGAAGAGAACGTTACCATCGATGTGGATGGGCTGACGCTAAAAGGAGTCTCCAAAAAGAAGAAGACGGATAAGAAGAGGAAAAAACCGAAGAGGAAGAAGAAAGACAAAAAGACGAAAGGGAAGGATAAAAAGTCGAAGAAAGCCGGAAAGAAGACGAAGAAGTCGAAGGAAAAGAAGTGGAAGAGGCCGGACAAAAAGGCGAAGAAGCCAGTCATCGACGGCCGCGGGGAGGGACCCACCGTTTTCATCGACGCGGACGACGTCACGCTCCGCGGGTTCAGAATCGAAAATGAGGGCAGTAGACCCGACGGAGTCGGCGTCCAAATCGAACCCGGCTCGTCGGGAATCGAGATTTCCAAGAACACGATCGTTACCGAATCGAGCGAGACGATCCGCGACGAGGTCCCCGACGACGACGCTACGAGCGATCTCACGATTGCGAACAACCGCTTGCACACGGACGACTCCAGCGTTACCTACATCCACGGTACGGCAAGCCAGGGATCGGAGGACGCCTCGAACGTCGACTTCGTCAAGAACGTCGTCACGGCTGACGGTCTCGGTGACCATCTCGCGGTTGGTCTCGAGGTCGACGGCGGAACAGTCGCCAACAACTTGTTCGCCGATCCGCCGACGGACTTCGGTCACCTCGAGCTGTTTGGTCCGGACATGACGGTCAAATCCAACAAGTTCCGGGGTCACAGCCTCGGGGACGACGCCTTCTACGTCGCAGACTGGGACAACACGTACGACCTTGACGCGATCCTCCAGAACAACCGCTTCGACCCACCCGCCGAAGTCGACGAGGACGAGAACGAAATCGTTCCAGCGTAAACCGTCACCGTAGCGGGAACTCGCAAGACAGCGTTTCCGTTCCGGTGCGCTTACCTCGAGGGCAACCACGACAGGTCTCTCACTCCAGCGGCGATGCGGACGGTTGGCGACGCTGTTTTCGCCTCCGTTATCCCATCCCCGGCCGAATCGTGACGTTGAACTCGTTGACAGTCACGTTCGTGTATATATCGGACAACCACGAGTATCACGAACCCGACCGGGAGACGTTCTCGCACGGTCCGGTCGGTCACGCCGAGGCCCGCGCGGGGATGACCGTCGGCGAACTGACCGACGAGTACGGCAACGCTGGCGGTCGCGTGGCGACGATCACGCCTCTACACGACGCGACTGGGCCACCGGAGCGCGGTCGTCGAGAAAGCGGGTGGCCGCCACGCGGCGGTCAGTCACGTCCACAACCTGCCGGGGACGAGTGAGGGGGTTTTGCCGGCGGTCGCCGTTGTGCGCTTGCGTTCAGTACGTCCGGTAGCTACCGGAACCGACGTCGATCCGGACGAGCGTGTTCTCCGCGTACGCGTCGGGCGAGGCGTCGTACTTCGCGTTGATCCGTCGGCGCGCGGCGCGGTTCTCGTCGTCGTCCTCGACGACTGTCGCGGTCCCGAGCAGCGTCACCGTCCACTGGGCGTCGCCGTTCTCGCTCTCTTCGATCGAGAGCGCTACGCGCGGGTTCTCCCTGACGTTCGCGAGCTTTCGTCCCGTCGTGACGAGTTCGACCGTTCCCTCGTCGTAGACGTACCAGACCGGGGCGACGTGTGGCCGGCCGTCGGTACAGGTCGCGAGGTGAGCCATCACGGGTTCGTCCTCGAGCAGTCGCTTCGCTTCCGGTGGAAGTGACACGCGAACGTCTACGGCCGCGAGCGACAAAGGCCTGTTACCGGCAGCGTCGGTGCCGTCAGCGAACGACGGTGACCGAGGTGGGTGCCCGGCGGACGACCGTCTCGGCGATGCTTCCGAGCAACACGCGAGAGACCCCCTCCCGTCCGTGGCTGCCGACGACGACGTGGTCGACGTCGTTCTCTTCTGCGAACCGGACGATCTCCCTGGCAGGGTCGCCCGCGACCGTCTCCGTGCGGTAGTCGACGTCTTCCTCGGTGAGCAGTTCGACGAGCTCGTCGGTCAGGTCTGCCGCCTGCTCCTCGCGACTTTCCTTTAGCTTCTCCTGAACGAGGTTGATCCCCGCGCCGGTCGAGCCACCGGCCATCTCGATGACGCGCAAGAGGGTCAGCTCCTCGTTGCCGTACTCGTTGACCGCGTGTTCGACCGCTTTCTGTGCCGGCTGTGAGCCGTCGTAGGCGACGAGAACTTCCATACCGGAGGTGGGTTCCGAAACAGTATAAATACCGATCCCGTGGTGTCGCCGGTTGGGTCGTCCTTGAGGATTACTCGTCCTCGAGGTCTCGCAGGATCCGATCGGCGACGTCGGTGGTCACGTAGTAGGTGTGTTTGCGGTGGGTCTCGTCTTTGGGCTTGAGCTTTCGTTCCGTCCCCTTGATGATCGAGCCTTCGTAAGTCGTCACGACTCCAACCCGCTGCATGGCCCGGTAGAGCCGACGGACGTACTCGAACTCCATGTCGAGCTCCTCGGCGGTCATCCGGGGGTAGTCGGGCCCGCCACGCGAGAGCCTTCGGGCGAGGGTCTTTGCGTTCTCGACCCACCGCAGGAAGTTCTTTTTCCCGTCGCGCTCCTCGAGGAATCGCAACAGGTGATCGCCGTCGCGTGAGAGCCGGTAGTAGGTGTGGTGCTGGTGGGTTTCCAGCGCGCGTTTGAGCTTGACGTCCCGTCGTTTCAGCATGCCGGACTCGATGCGCTCGAGCATGCCGCTGTCGACGAGTTCCTCGCAGGTGTCGGCGGTTCGCTTCCGGTCGGCGTTCAGGTGTCCCGACATTGACCGGGGATAATCGCCCTTGACGTCTTTGAGGTGATAGAGGATCAGAAACGCCAGTGGCTCGGGCGGCACCTGTGCCAGCTCACCCGCGACCGCCTCGCGTTCCTCGAGCGTCGACTCGAGTTCGCCAGCGCGTTCGTACCGGCGCTGGGCGTTCTCGGCGGCGCTTTCCTCGAGGTTTAGTGTCACCTCGATCGCCTCGCCGGTCGGCGTCTCGAGTTCGAGGGTGAGTTCGCCCGACTCCCAGTGTTCGCCGTCCTCGTTGCGGGCGCGCTCGAGTGCGTCCTCGACGGTCTCGATGCGCGTGAAGATTGTGTCGGCCTCCGTTCGCAGGCGTTCGATCTCGGCCCGTGAGACCACCATTGTCGACGGTGTAGGGTGGCAAGACGTATACTGCTACTGGTTCTCGTCCCGGTCAGGTCGTCCTCGGCGACCCGACAACCGGACGTCTCGACGAGTACCTCCCGACAGTAGCCCGTCGGAAACGACGATCCGAGCGTTCGGCGTCGCCGATCATTTCGGTGAGGGAGTTCGCGCACAACTCGATGTCGGCGTCGACGACGATCACCTCGTAGGCGTAGCCGGTATCAAGACTCCGGATGCTCCCCAGGGTTCTCAACTGTTCCACGCAGGTAGTTCGCCTCGTCGTACGCCGGGACGACGACGCTCACGTCCGGCGTCCCCGGTTCGGCTGGCGGCGATCAGTCGGGCGCCGGCGTCATGTCACTCGAGGTGTCTCCCGCCGCGTTTTTAAACGTCCTCATCGTCCGGTCGGGGTCGGGTTACCCTGTCGCCCGCGCGGCGTCGGTCGACGACCGGGACTCGCGCGTCTCCCCGTCCTCGGTCTCTTCGATAACGTATCGCTGTCCGACCATGGGATCGAGAAGCGCGTCGACGGGTGCCTTTTCGTCCTCGAGGACGGGAGCGTCGTCGGCCTCGACGTCTGCGTCCGCGACGTAGCCGTCGACCTCGTCGTGTAAGTCGATGCCGATCTCGCGGTTCTCGTTTCGTTCGTGTAACTGCGCGGGCGAGAGGCGCTCGCCGTCTTTCGTTCCGACCAGCTGGATGTTCTGGACTGCGTTCGCCTCCGACGTCCGGAACGCGTACACCTCCGCGAACGGTTCGGCCATCGTTCGGTACTGCGAGCGGTAAAACTCGGACGCTGGCCCCTCCGGTGCCGATACGACGTTCGCCACCAGGACGCCGTCCTCGTTCAAGCGCTCGGTTACGAGCGTCATGAACTCGACCGTCGTCAGCTCGAACGGCACCGCGTCCTGCTTGTAGGCGTCGAGGACGATCGCGTCGTAGCTCTCGTCAGTCTCTTCGAGGTACTGTCTCCCGTCAGCCGTGTGGATCGTCAGCCGTTCGTCGTCCTCGAGGTCGAAGTACGTCTTCGCCGCGTCGGTCACCTCGGGATCGATCTCGACGACGTCGACGGTCACGTTCGGATCGTGCTCGAGGACGCTCTTCGGACCGGTGTAGCCGCCTCCGCCGACGAACAGGACCCGGTCGACGTCGTCGGGATCGTCCGCGTACAGGTACGGCAGGTGAAAGTATCGGGTGTACGCGAAGACGTGGCGATCGGGGTCCTCGAGGTCCATCGCACTGTGTCGTGCGCCATCTAAATACATCGTCCGCGTTTCGCCGCTGTCGACGATCTCGAGTTCCTGGTAGGGCGTCTGGGTCTGGTAGACGACCTCTCCGCGGGGATCGACGGCGACGGGGCCGCTCCCGGCGGCGACCACGAGCAACAGGGCCACGACGACGGCCGCGGCCACCGGCCCGCGGGGAACCGAAGGTACGACGAGCGCGAGCGCCGTGCCGACGAGCAACAGCCCGAAAAACAGTCCGATCGCGTCGACGCTCATCGACGGGATGAGCAGGAACGTCGTCGCGCCGGCCCCGAGGATCGAGCCGATCGTCCCGAGCGCGTAGACGTGGCCCGACGCCTCGCCGACGCCGTCCTTGCTCGACAGCTCTGCGGCGTAGGGGCTGATAAAGCCGAGCAGGTACGTCGGCGGTCCGAACAACAGCACGATCGCCGGCAGCGACGCGTACCGACTCGGCAGCGGAATCGTCGTCGTCGCGGTCAGCAGGTACTCCCGGCCGAACAACACCACGGCCACGTACGCGGCCGTGAACAAGAGCACCCAGCACAGCCGCGCGGTCGAAGCGTGTGTCGACGCCCGCTTCCCGCCGCGCCAGTAGCCGACGCTCAATGCGGCGAGAAAGACCGTGATGATACTTCCCCACGTGTAGATACTGCTGCCGAACTGCGGGGCGACGATCCGCCCCGCGAGGATCTCGAGTCCCATACTTGCGACGCCGGAGACGAACACCGCGAGTTCGGCTTTCGTCAGTCGGGGAATCGCTCGCCCGTCGTCCATCGACGCCCCGTATGTGGTCTGACGGTGAGTATGCGTCGTTCGCAGCCGCCGAGTGTGCCACGTTATATATTGCCAGGCGACCAAAAGAGACGAATATGTACGATCGAATCCTGATCCCGACCGACGGCAGCGAGCCGGCACGCGCCGCCATCGACGAGGGGCTCCGGCTGGCGAAACAGAACGACGCGACCGTACACGCGCTGTACGTCGTCGAACCGATTCCGCTGGGTGGGTTCGCCGCCGGCGCGGAGCCGGCGAGCGCCGAGTGGGACGACGTCGTCGACGAACAGAAATCGGAGGGAACGAAAGCCGTCGATGAAGTCGCCAACCGCGGCGACGAGTTCGACGTTGAGGTCGTCACCGAGATCGAGTACGGAAAACCGAACGAGGCGATCCTCGAGTACGCCGACGAGGAGGACATCGATGCCATCGTAATCGGTACCCACGGCCGATCGGGAGCCGACCGCCTCGTGATCGGCAGCGTCGCAGAGAAGATCGTCCGCAAGAGCGACGTCCCCGTTCTCACCGTCAGGCGGGGAAGGTAAGGCGGGCCGAACGCGACGAGCGCAAGGGTCTTTGGCCGGCCGTGGCTAGACTCGAGCGGCCGATGACGACGTACCCGCTCCGAGCCGGTCTCGGCAACCGGTAGTGACGAGCCCTATGAGTGCCGAGGCCATCGATTTACATGCCCCCTTCCCCTCCGTTCGGCCGGTATACCGTTCCTATTTTCAGCAGTGTTCAGCAGTGACCCGTTGGAATTGGGTGTACTCGCGGGTGGTTGGGCCACACCCATCACTACCATCCGCATTCGACCCGGACAGGACGACAGCGGGCGCTATGACAGCCGACCCACCACCAACGGTCGCCCTTGCCTGCTCAGGCCTGTAAGCAACAACGCCACGCCCGAACGTGAGTCGCGTACCAGCGGAACGGCGGGCTGGCACGGTTTCGCAATCCCCCGTATAGGAGGACGTAAAACCGTGATCCAGCCCATCCGTCTCGCTGAAGAACACGCGGGCCACGTTCACCGCCGCGACGTAATCCCGGTCGCCTTCGAATCCACATCGAGCGTTGTCGCACCGGAAGTGCCCGCCCCACCACACCTCCTCATCGTGATCAGGCGACTTGCACGTGTGCCCGGTTGAGCCACACCGCGGGCACACGCGACTCGTGTCCTGCGGATACACCCGCTCAACATCCACGCCGACGTACTCGCAGCGGTACTCGATCTTCTCGATGATCTCCCGCCGCGCCCAACTTGACAGCTCCCACGACAACTCACCTTCACCGGATGGCGGGGACAATGACCGCAAATCCTCGTGAACCATCGTGTCCACATCGTACACCAACGCGAGTGCAACGACTTGGTTCGTCACGTCGTGAATCAACTGCTCGCGCTTGTGCTGGATCTTGTTGTTCACCCGTTCGTACTCCGCCTGCACCTCTTTGAACTCGTCTGTGTAATCTCGTCCGTTCCGTCGAAGTTCCGCTAATCTGGCGTTCAACCGTTGCCGTTCTCGGTGGAGTCGACGCATCTTGTCGCGGTCGGCAAACCGAACGAAATGCGGCCGCGACACCTGTTCGCCGTCCTCGTCAACGACGACAGCCGTCACGTCCTTGCGCATTCCGGCGTCGAGTGCCAACACACGGTCTGCATCACCGTCGGCGTCGGTAGTGTCTATGTCGACGGGGAAAGAGAGTTCGTAGAATTGGTCGCCGTTCTTCCGCCTTGAGGACTGGAATTCGGGGGCTGACAGAGAACCGCGCGCGGTAAGCGTGTGGAAGGCGTCGTACCCGTCGAGTTCGTGTTCGTGCCACGACCAGTCTCCACGGCTTTCGGGCGTCACGGTATCGGGCGTCTTCATCTTCACCGTCAATGACTGGTCGTCTTCGTCGTACTGGTATTTGATGGCTTGGCCGCTGGCGGGGCCATCGTCTGCCGAGTACGGTAACACGCCGTTGCTGTACTCCGGTGCATCTTGCAATTCGAAATATGAGTCGGGGTATCGGCCGTGGCGGTCGTAGTACGTGTTGAGTTGGTCGATGAGAACGTCGACGTAGCCGCTGGAGAGGTACTCGCCGTCGTCCCACAGCTCTTCTTTGATGCGTCGACGGTGGATTCTGCGGATCTTGTGCGTAGGGAGGACGTCCTGAATGGCTTGGAAGGCTTCGCGGCGGTCAGCGTGGCTCCGTAGAGTTTCACCCACCTTCTGGAGGATGCACCGCCGGATGCGTGACGGTAGGTATAGCTCAAAGTCCTCCGGCGGTGCCTCACCGTGGATTGTTTTGTACAGGGCGTGGTCGTCGAGTTCTTCGAACGGTTGGTGTTCGTCGAAGTACTTCCACGCTTGATGGTCGGAGTTGGAGATGCCGGTGAGGTGTTCCGGCGTCCAGCGGAGGTGGAGAACGCAGGTGGCGACGTGTTGGACGAACTCGTCCAACCGTTTGTGTTGGTCGCGGTGGGTGTCCGGTAGTCGAACGGGCAACGAGAGATGGTCACTCATCAGCAGTCACCTCGGTTTCGACTGCGTTGACGACCTGCTGCTTTTTCGATGACCTCATCCCGTAGAGTTTGCCGGAGAAGCTGGCGACGAGCTTGATGAGGTCATCGACGAGTTCTTCCTGTGCGGTTTTGTCCGTCTCGTCTTCGACGACAGTGATGGTGACGCCGTGGTGGTCGAAGAGGCGTTCGAGATAGGAGAAGCCAAAGCGGGTGAGTCTGTCCTCGTAGGTGACGAGGACGCGTCCGAAGTCCGCATCTGGAGTCTCGTCGAGAAGGGTGTTGAGACCGCGCCTGTCTTCGTTGAGGCCGTTGCCAACGTCAGTGTAGGTGGTTTCGACCGTCCACCCGTTGTCGTGTGCGTAGTCTCGGAGACGGTCAAGTTGACGGTCAAGATCGCCGTTGTCTTTCTGACCGTGGCTGGAGACGCGGGCATAGAGAGCGACGTGGTCGCGGGGGCGAGCATCACCAGCGAGGCGGAGGAGTTCGCGGTGTGGGATGCGGCGGTCGCCGCCGGGTGTCCGGGTGTAGTCAAGGTCGCCGCTTCGACACCACCGTTTGACGGTTTCGGGGTGGACGCCGAGTTCCTCCGCGAACTCGCCGATAGCGTACGACCGTGGCATCGTCTTGTTGCTAATTGTTGCTTACTACTGCTTAAAGATTCGGAATTCAGAAACAGTTACAAACCCCCTCGACAAGTCAGCGCAAATTTCTGCGAGTCTACGCTAAGATACGCCAGGTCTGCTGCCCTCGACGCAGACAGTGGAGGAACCCGGACCCTACCGAATTACCGCTGTCGAGCACGGCAGCGATCGGCACTGGAAACCCGCCACGTATCCGTTCTTCAACCTCATAATCCGGTCGAAGAGCGTCCGAGAGGTAGACAGTGCGGCTGTCGGGCGGTTAGTCGTGGGCTTCCGCCTCGAATACGTGTCAATCGAGCGCCGTGCACCCTTCGCCGGAACCGCGACGCCTTTTTATCTCCCTTTCCCAGCGACGGTATGGACACCGTCGACGCGGCTGGCCTCGAGATCGGGGACGGTCACTCGCCCCGGATCATGGGCGTGTTAAACGTCAGCGAGGAGTCGCCGTACGATCCGAGCGTCTACGACGATCCAGCGGACGCTGCACGCTACGTCGACGAGGAGCTGATCGATCAGGGGGCAGACGTCGTCGACGTCGGTCTCGAGTCGGCGAACAAACGCTTCGAAGTGCTCACCGCCGAGGAGGAACTCGAGCGACTCCACGTCGCCTGCGAGACGATAGATCGCGTCTCCGGAGACGCGGTTTTCTCGATCGAGACCCGGTACGCCACGGTCGCCGACGAGGCGCTTGCACAGGGGTTCGACATGGTAAACGACATCTGTGGCTTCGCGGATCCGGAGATGCCGACCGTCTGTGAAGCCCACGACGCTGCCGTCGTCAAGATGGCGAGCCCGCCCGATCTCGAACGGCCGGGGGCGGTCGAAGAGACCGACTGGGCCACACGGAAGTCACCGGAGTGGGCCGAAGAAGCCGACTACGTCGACATGGTGTACGAGGCGTTGAAACAGAACGGGCTGACCGAGAAGACTATCGTCGACCCCGCATTCGGCGGCTGGAGCGAGACGAAGACGCTCGCGGACGATCGGGAGACGTTTCACCGACTAGACGAGTTCCGCGCACTCGAGAAGCCGATGCTCGTCTCGATCAATCGGAAGAACTTCCTCGGAGAGATCGCAGGACGCGAGACCGACGAGCGACTGCCGGTCAGCCTCGCGGCCACCTCGATGGCGGTCGCCCGCGGTGCGGACGTGATCCGGACCCACGACGTCGCCGAGACCAGGGACGCGGCGTCGATCGGCGCGGCGTTTGCCGAGCGGACGGCGACGACCACCGACGGCGTCACCGTCACGCGACTCGAGACCGACTCGCCGGCTACCCTCCGGACACACCTCGCCGAGCGCGGCGTCGATCCGGAACGTGCGACCGAGTGGTGCCACCACGTCCTCGAACTCGAGGGGCTCGATGGCGACGAGCGGGGACTGCTCGAGCGTCTCACTCACGAGCACGGTGGGATGTGGCTCGACGTCGCGCCCGACCGCCAGCTACTCGTCGGCTCGTCCGCGGGGCTTGGCCGACTCGCCGATGCGCTCGACGACGAGAGCGAACGGCTGTCGTCCGTCGGACGTGACATCGAACGAAGTATACGGTAAGAGAAAGCTTATGGCGGATGCCCCGAAACGAGATGATGGAAGCCGGGGCAGCCTCCCGGGTAGGGGTGCTTCGGAGGCGTCCCCTCGGCTCACAACGCGGAATTATTGTGACACTACCCGATCAGTGCCGACCGTATCCAACCGAACGGCAACGCCGGGGAACTCGTGGTAAGGGCCAGCAATACACCCGGTCATGAGTCGTTCAACAGTCGGCTGCCGGGAGTGGCCTCGATACGGGTTCAGTCGGCCGTTCAGTCCACGAGACCGGTGACTGGACCATGACCGGGTGTAAAACAGTGACGACCTTGTACGTCGGCGGCGAACGGTGACCGTAATGGAGTTCGACGAGTGGGAACCCGTCTACGAGGAGATCCGCTGTGAGTTCGGCTTCGATCGAAGCGAGGACGAACGCACACGCGACGTGCTCGCATCACTCACGTCCCCGTTCGACGTGACACACCTGTCGGTTCTCGAGGACGGTCACGTCGCGATCGCCGGTGCAGGACCGTCTCTCACGGACGAGTCGGCCCTCGAGACGGCCAGGCGCGCGGACGCCGTCGTCGCGGCCTCGACGGCGGTCGACGTCCTCGAGGATCGGGACGTCGCCGTCGACTGTATGGTGACGGATCTGGACAAAAACCCCGACACCGTCCGTCGGTTGACCGACCGCGGGACACCCGTTGCGGTCCACGCTCATGGGGACAACCTCGAGGCCGTTCGATCCGTGGTGCCGGACTGTACCGACGCGTTCGTGCTCCCGACGACCCAGGTCGAACCCCGCGGACCCGTCCGGAACGTCGGGGGGTTCACCGACGGCGACCGCGGGGCCTTCCTCGCGGACCACCTCGGTGCTCGTCGACTTTCGTTCGTCGGCTGGGACTTCGACGACCCCAGCGTCGATCCGATGAAAGCGACGAAGCTCGAGTGGGCCGAACGGCTGCTCTACTGGCTCGAGCGCCGCCGCAACGACCGATTCGTCGTTCTCGACGGCCGTCGAGACGGGATCGACACGGAGCCGTTACCCCTCGAGTGATCGGCGATCACTCGTCCTCGGACAGCGGCTCGACGCGGAACACGTACCCCTCGTAGACGCCGTCGAGGTTCGTCGGGTGCTCCTCGGCGGTGTGGTCGCGACAGAGAGCGGCCTCGGCCTCGACGGCACCCTGTCCGGTCTCCTCCTGGTATCGCTCGAGGACGACGAACTGTGCCGGCCGATCGCAGTTGCGCCGGTGACACGTCTTTCCCATACCGTCTTCAGGACCGTAACCGGGATAACGGTGTGGGGCGAGTCGAGTTTCGTGCGGTCGACGCCCGTCAGTACGTCAGTACTCGAGATCGCGTCCGTCGCGATCGGCGTCGACCGACTCGAGCCACGCCCGCTGGTCGGCCAGCCGCGGGGACGCGTCGGCGAAGACGTGTTCGAACACCGTTTCGCGGTCGGGTAGTGGCGTCTCTTCGGCGGTTTCGACCGCTTCGTCGACCTCCGACTCGGCGTCTCCCTCGATCTCGTCGACGAGATCGTCGTCGAGAACGCCCGCCTCCCGCAGAAACCCCTCGTAGCGCTCGAGCGGGTCAGCCGTGCGCCACTCGGGCAGCTCGTCTGGGTCGTCGCGATAGCGGTCGGGATCGTCGCTCGTGGTGTGAGCGCCCTGGCGGTAGGTGAGGCTCTCGACGAGGACGGGATCGCCGTCGCGGGCGCACTCGAGAGCCGCCGTCATCGTCTCGAACACCGCGAGCGGGTCGTTGCCGTCGACGCACACGCCGTCGATGCCGTACGCCTCGGCCTTGCCGGCTAACGTCTCGCTCGCGGTCTGGCGCTCCCGTGGGACCGAGATCGCCCAGCCGTTGTTCTCACAGAGGAAGACGACGGGCGCGTCGAACACCCCCGCGAAGTTGAGTCCCTCGTGAAAGTCGCCCTCGCTGGTCGCGCCGTCGCCGAAGTAACAGCAGACGGCGGGGTCGTCGCCGTCGTAGCTGGCCGCCATCCCGATCCCGACGGCGTGAGGGATGCCCGTCGCGATCGGGACGGCCTGCGGGAAGACGTTCAGTTCGTGATCGGAGGCGTACTCGGCGTACCCGCGCCGGAACAGTAAGACGTCGCTCATCGGGACGCCGTGAGCGATCTGCATCGCGTTCGACCGATAGGTCGGCACGAGCCAGTCCGTCCTCGAGAGTGCACGGGCCGCGCCGACCTGTGAGGCCTCCTGGCCCCGAAACGGCGGATAGCCGCTCATCCAGCCGCGTCGCTGCAACGCGAGTGCGCGTTCGTCGAACCGGCGTGTCCGGACCATATCGCGGTAACACCCGAGTGCCTCAGTCGCGGAGACAGACGTCGCCTCGAGACCGCCCGCTGCGATGACGCGGTTCACGGAATCTGCGTCATCGGCCGTCCGGAAAGCGGTTCCGGTGGTCGAACCCGTCGCGACTGCGCTCGCTTCTGGTCGCTGCCGGAGGATTTCTCAAGCTTAAAGCCCCAGGGAACCCTGGTGTTCGATAATGTTCGATTCCGACGACCTCGAGGAGATCCGTGCCGAGAGGGAGGAGTGGGAGACAGAGGCGGTCGAACCGGTCGTCGATCGTTTCGGCGAGCGCAAGGAGACGTTCACGACGGACACGGGCGGCCAGGAGGTAGACCGTATCTACACGCCAGAAGACGTCTCGGAGCTGGATTACGACGAGGACCTCGGCTTCCCCGGTCAGGAGCCGTACACCCGCGGGGTGTACTCGACGGGCTATCGCGGCCGACTGTGGACGATGCGCCAGTACGCCGGTTTCTCGACGCCCGAGGACACCAACGAACGCTATCACTACCTGCTCGATCAGGGTCAGACGGGGCTGTCGATGGCTTTCGACCTGCCGACCCAGATGGGCTACGACTCCGACGCCGCCATGGCCGCCGGCGAGGTCGGGAGAGCAGGCGTCGCGATCGACTCACTGGACGACATGGAGACCGTCTTCGACGGCATTCCCCTCGACGAGGTCTCGACGTCGATGACGATCAACGCGCCCGCGTCCGTGTTGCTCGCGATGTACATCGCCGTCGGGGACATTCAGGGCGTCGACCGCGAGGAGCTTCGTGGGACGATCCAGAACGATCTGCTCAAAGAGTACATCGCCCGCAACACCTACATCTATCCGCCAGGACCCTCGATGCGGATCATCACGGACATCTTCGAGTTCTGTGCCGAGGAGGCTCCCAAGTTCAACACGATCTCGATCTCGGGATATCACATCCGCGAGGCGGGTTCGACGGCCGCCCAGGAGCTCGCCTTTACGCTTGGAAACGGAATCGAGTACGTGGAGGCGGCGATCGACGCCGGACTGGACGTCGACGAGTTCGCTCCTCAGCTGTCGTTCTTCTTCAACGGTCACAACAACATTTTCGAGGAGGTCGCGAAGTTCCGTGCGGCCCGCCGGATGTGGCACGACATCATGGAGGAACGGTTCGACGCTCAGAACCCGAAATCGAAACAGCTCAAGTTCCACACCCAGACCGCGGGCTCGACGCTGACCGCCCAGCAGATCGAGAACAACGTCGTTCGTGTCGCCTACCAGGCACTCGCTGCCGTCCTCGGCGGCACCCAGAGTCTGCACACGAACGGCAAGGACGAGGCGCTTGCGCTGCCGACCGAGGAGTCAGTCCGGACCGCCTTGCGCACCCAGCAGATCCTCGCACACGAGTCCGGCGCGGCAGATACCATCGATCCACTCGCCGGCAGCTACTACGTCGAGAGTCTCACCGACGACGTCGAAGCCGAGGCCTACGAGATTCTAGCCGAGATCGACGAACGCGGCGGCATGCTCGAGGCCGTCGAACAGCAGTGGGTTCAACGCCAGATCCAGGACACCGCCTTCGACCGCCAGAAAGAGATCGAAGAGGGCGAACGAATCATCGTCGGCGTCAACGAGTTCGAGGTCGACGAGGACGTCGAGATGGACATCGAGGAGGTCACCGAAGCGGACGAAAAACGCCAGATCGACAGCCTCGAGTCCGTTCGCGTCGACCGCGACGACGAAGACGTCGAGGCGACGCTTGCGGCCCTTCGCGAGGCCGCCCGCGGCGACGACAACATTATGCCCTACATCATCGACGCCGTGAAAGTCTACGCGACGGTCGGCGAGATCTGTAACGTTCTGCGCGAGGAGTTCGGCGAGTACCAACCCGGCAGCGCGCTATAGGACAGTCGTCGATCTCCCAGTCAGAGGGACGGTCACGATCCATACCGGGATCATTTATGTGGGCTCGGGAGGTAGAACACGACCGCGTCAGGAAAGCGACGGAACCGGCTCGAGACCGAAACATCCACCCACTATCTAACGATGCCACTCGACGTACCCGTTCCCGACCCACCGCCGCTGTCGAACCGTGGCCGTCCCCAGGAGTTCGAGGCCGTCGCCGAGGTCGGTAGCGAAGCCGACCTCCGGCGGGGCGAACTCGAGGAAATATTACAGGAAGGTGCGTGGCGGGAGGCCTTCGAGGAGTGGGCCGAGTACACGGATCTCACCGAAACGGAGTTCGAGATCGTCCTCGACCGGAACCTGCTCCGAGAACTCGACGTCTTCTGGGACCCCACCGAGGAGCGACTCCGGGCCGAGGTCGACGTCACGCCGGCCCCCGACACCGACGCGGAGTCACTCTCTCCCGGCACCCGGGCGACGATCGAAGACGCCCTCTTAGAACTGGGACGGACGGTCGTCGAGGTGGTCGAGACGGCGTACGTCGACTGGGGCGGCGAGGAGACCGATTACGTCTGGGACGAAGAGACCTTCGGCGACGGGATTCAGGACCGGGAGTGATTCGAATGCCGACGTACGAAACCGAACGCGACCTCCTGAACGCGGTCCGAGAGCGACTCGACGGCTGGCTCTATCGTGCACGAGCCGACGCTTTCGCGGAGCTGTTCGAGGACGAAGACGCCCTGCTGTCAGCAGACGAACTCCGGGTGCTCGACCGGATCGACTCAGAGTTGAGCCGCGAGCGCGGTCGTGGCGTGTGGGATACCGACGAATACGGGATCGTCTCGACCGGGACGATGAGCGGGGAGACACCCCCACGCGTCGTCTGTACGACACACCCGCGGCTTCCGGAGCAGGGCCACCCTGGCGACGAACGACTCGACGAGGAGACGCGTCGCAAACTGAACGACGCACTCTGGCAGTACAGCCAGCGCGTCGTCGAACGCACACAACAGGAACTCGAGGAGTTCGTCTGGTCCGTCGACGTCGAGGCGTGGGAAACCCAGTGATCACTCGTCGGCGAGTTCGAGTACGGCTGGTCGCTCGAGTTCGAGGTCGGACTCGCCAACGGTCCGAACGGTCCGCGTGGGCCAGCGACCGGTGTCCGTCAGCGTCTCGAACCCGTCGTCTGTGACCAGTACAGTATCTTCGCTTTTTGCGCCCTGCACCGTCGGGTTCCAGGCGTAGGCCATCGGCGTCTCGACTGCGGCGTCGTGTCCCGGCGTCGCGATCCACTCCCGACCCGCGTAGCCGGCCGCACCGCCCTGGTGGTGGCGTTCCCACTCGTCGTCGTAGCCGACGGCGGCGTAGGCGTCTTGGATCGCCGCGAAGACGTCGCCGGCCGTGCCGTCTTGGTCGGCGGCCGATCGCGTCGCCGCGAGCGCCGTCGTCTCGACGCGGGCGGCGGCTTCGTGACGCTCCTCGAGCCACGCCGGCGGATCGAACGCGACCGTCCGGGTACAGCTCGCGTGACGTCCGCCGCGTCGAGCCGTCACCGAAACGAGCGCGTACTCGCCGAGCTCGGCGTCGGTCGGCGTGTAGTGGCGGTACGTCTGGGCCCGCTCTGCGCCGCCGACGAGGACGACCGGAGCCTCGATCTCCCGTGCGGAGAGGGCAACGGCAATCGCGGAGGCGACCTCGTGTTCCGTATCCGCCGGCTGTAGCTCCCGGCAGACGGCCTCGACGGCCGCTGCGGTCTCCTGGCCGAGCCGTCGATACGCCTCGCGGTCGTCTTCGGTCAGGGGCTGGCGCAACGGCGTCGGATCGACGCGGTCGAACCCGGGGACGGCGACGTCGGCTGCGGCCGGCCCGTCGACCCGATCCGCGAGCGCCTCAAAGAGTGAGGACTCGTACCACGGGTAGGTCTCGAGGGCGACGTCTTCGTCCGCAAACGCCGGCAGTTCTTCTTCGGCGATGCGGTCGGCCTCGATCGTGTTCGTCAGGACGGTGACGTCGCTTCCGTCGTATCCGATCGCCGCGACGCCGACGGGGCTCTCCCGGTCGACGACGTTCGAGCCGCCGGAAAGCCACGCGAAGGCGTTCGGCCGCGCGAACCAGACCGACGACAGCCCTTCGCGCTCGAGGTAGGCCTCGAGTCGCTCGAGTTTCTCCATGGGTGGTCGTCGCGTGGCTCGATCTTGAATGCGACGAAGCGGGGCCGGAGCTGACCGTCCGGTTCGAGACGGAGACGCCGGACCGACTCTCCAGTCAGGTGGGAACGACTCGGATGAGCTAAGTAGGCCCGCTCCCAAGCACGTCCCAGACACGTGTCGTACGACAGCTACACCCCCGGCTCGTCCGACCGTTCGTTTATCGACCGGCTTGGATTCTCCCACCTGCTCGCGACGACGATCGTGCTGATCACGGCGACGATCCTGCTCGGCGTCGCGACGCGAGCCTACGGCGCGGGACTGGCCTGTGACGCTAACTGGCCGTTCTGTGACGCCGGGCCGTACAACCTGTTCCCGGCTAGCTTCCCGAGTTTCTGGGAGTGGATCCACCGGTTCGTCTCGATGTTCGCCGGCTTCGCGATCGTCGCCACCGCGATCGCCGCAATGCGCTCTTCGCGTATCGACCGCGTCGTGACCGGTGCGGTCGTCCTCGGGGCCGTCCTGACCCCGATTCAGGTCTATCTCGGTCGCGAGACCGTCCTCTCGTACAACCTCGAGGTGTTGAACTTGCACTTCTGGACGGCCGTGTTGATCTTCGTCCTGTTCGCCGTCGCGACCGTCCTCGTCTGGATGCCCCGGCTGACCGCCCGGCACGTCACCACCGCGCTCGCGGTCGGGCTCGTCGCGCTCCCGCTTCACGTCGGGCTCAGCTCGGCGGTGCTCGGTGACGTCACCCAGTACTCGCCGGCCACCCAGACGGCCCAGTACGCCGTGACGCTCGCGCTGTTCGGGGCGGTCATCGTCGCGACGATCGTCGGTCGTCGACGGCTGGACGACGCTCGCACCCTCGCCGTGGTGACTGCAACGCCGATTCTCGCCGTGCTCGTGGTCTTTTTCGGCCGCCACGCCGTGGTGACGTTCCCGTCGACGATCGCGTTTCAGAACGTCCTGTCCGCGTTTCATTTCCTCTCGGCCGCCGTCCTCTTCGTGGTCTTCGCCGTTGGCATCCGGCTGACCCGGACCGCCTCGACGGGCCGAGCTGCGACGCGGCTGTGAGCCGGCCGGCTCATACTATCGGACGTACCTGTGTGACGATGCTCGCCACCTCGGGGCGGCGAGCATCGTTCACGACGTACGTCCGGCAGTATCACTCGAGTCTCGTTTCGAGCACCGTCTCGACGCGTTCGCGAACCGTCTCCGGAGACTGCGTCGCGTCGACGCGGACGAACCGATCCGGCTCCGCCTCGAGCAAGCGCTCGTAGTTGTCCCGGACAGCGGAGAGATACTCGACGCGTTCGAACTTGTTCGTCGCGCCAGCGCGGGCGGCCCCCGTCTCGGGATCGACGTCGAAGTAGATCGTCAGGTCGGGTTCGATCGTGAACGGTCGGTGGACGTCACGGACGTACGCCATCGGCTCCTCGAGGTCGTCCGCGAGCGTCGCCCCCTGGTAGGCGTACCGCGAGTCCGAGTACCGATCCGAGATCACGAGGTCGCCGGACTCGAGGGCGGGTTCGACCACCCGCGAGAGGTGGTCGGCGTGGTCGGCGGTGTACAAGAAGAGTTCGGCGAGCGGGTCGGCGTCGTCGTCGCCGATCGACCGATAGACGGCGTCGCCGTACCACGAGTTCGTCGGCTCGCGGGTGAACGTCGCGTCCGGGTACCGCTCCTGTAACGCCTCCCAGACCGTCGTCTTCCCGCTGCCGTCGATTCCCTCGAGCGTGACGAGCATACCGAAACTCGCGGCGATGGCTACTACAATCTGTCGAGAGTCCTCCCAATTCCGAGCCCGTACAGCGTAGCCCGGTAGCTTTTATCGTTCCGAGACGTAGCTGGCGTATGAAAGTCCTCGTCGCGGGCGGCACCGGTTTCATCGGCAAGAACCTCTGTGCGGAACTGGTCGAACGCGACCACGAGGTGACGGCACTCGCGCGCGATCCCGCCGGGGCGGATCTGCCCGCGGGCGTCGAGACCGCGATGGGCGATGTAAGCGCTTACGACTCGATCACGGGACCCGTCGCCGACCACGACGCTGTGGTCAACCTCGTGGCGCTCTCGCCGCTGTTTCAACCACCCAGCGGCACCAGTCACGAGGAGGTCCACCTCCGGGGGACCGAACACCTGATCAGGGCCGCCGAGGAGGGCGGCGTCGACCGATTCCTCCAGATGAGCGGGCTCGACGCGCACCCGGACGCCGACACGGCCCACCTTCGGGCCAAAGGCCGCGCCGAACGGGTCGTGACCGACTCCGATCTCGCGTGGACGATCTTTCGTCCCTCCGTCGTCTTCGGCGACGGCGGCGAGTTCGTCCCCTTCACGAAGAAGCTGACAACGCCGTACGTCACCGGCCTCCCCGGCGGTGGCACGACGCGGTTTCAGCCCATCTACGTCGGCGACCTCGTCCCGATGCTCGCAGACGCCCTCGAGGACGACGTCCACGTCGGCGAGAGCTACGAGGTCGGCGGCCCCGCGGTCTACACCCTCGCGGAGGTGACCGAACTCGCTTACGAGGCCGACGGAAAGTCCGTGACGGTGCTTCCGATCCCGACGCCGGTTGCGAAACTCGGGCTGACGGCCGCCGGGCCGATACCGCTGATCCCGTTCGGGCCGGACCAGGCGCGCGCACTCGAGTTCGACAACACCGTCGTCGACAACGACGTGACCGCCTTCGGCTACGAGGAAGCCGAGTTGACGACCCTCGAGGCGTATCTCGGCCTCGAGTCGGGAGAGACGGCGACGCTCGAGGCCTGACCCGGTGTACGAGATACGGCATAGAAACACGACCACAAGTCGGGTCATACTGTCGGTCATACCGACGTGAACACGGCTGGTGACGGCACGGCCAGACACACGTTCAACGGCCGGATCACCCGGACTCCAGTTCACCGGTCCATGACCGACAGTATGAGCGATCGGAACCGTCAGTGAGGAGACCGCGACCGATAGCGTTTTTCGGGGACCGTTCGACTAGCACAGCCGTGAACGTACGCGGCACCGTCGCGGGAGAGGTCGACGCCCGGACCGTTACGACGAGCTACGGCGAGAGCGAACTCGCGGAGGTCCCGCTGGCGCTCGCGTCAGTCGACGGCGAGGACGTCGACCGCGAGGAGTCGACGCCGGTGACGGTGACCTGCTGGGGAAAGTGGGTCGAGTCCGCGGAACTGCTCGAGCCCGGGATGGAGCTTCTGGTTACCGACGCCGAGGTCGAGGAGTACCGCGGCGAGATCCAGTACTCGACGACCGGGGAGTCCTACGTCGTCGTCGAGCCGACCTACCTCGTAAACGTCACCGCCGTCCGGGACTGGGTCGAGTGCCCCCGGCTCTACTACCTGAACAAACTCTCCGGGATCCCGCTCAACTATCCCGTTCTGAAAGGGACGCTCGTCCACGAGGTCTTCGGCGATTTATTGCGGGGGCGAGAGCTCGAGGCCGCCATCGACGAGCGGGTCGAGGAACACGGCCTCGAGCTCGGCCTGCTCGGGGAGTCGCCCGCGACAGTTCGAGAGGACGTCAGGGACAACGCGGCAGCGATCGAGGGCTGGCTCGAGCAGGGCCGCCTGACGGAGGACGATAGCTGGCGCTCCGAACAGATGTTGATCAGCGAGACATTCGGCATCAAGGGTCGGGCCGACGCCGTTCGCCGGGGCTCGCCGGTCGAGTTGAAAACCGGAAAGAACCTGCGAAAAGAGCCCCGCTTCAAGGACAAGGTCCAGGCCGCCTGTTACGCGCTCCTCCTCGAGGAACACGGCGATCGGGTCGATACGGGAACCCTGCTGTACACGAAAAACTCCGCGCTCGATCGTAACGAGGAGACCGGCGATCTCACGCCCGCAAAGGAGTTCTCGATGGGTGAGGGGCTGTTGAAGTACGTGTTGCGACTGCGAAACGAGATCGCGGCGATGGAATCGAACGAGACGGTACCGTCGGGCCACGAAGCCGACGCGACGTGTGAGTACTGTTTCGAACGCGAGACCTGCATGGTCGTCTCGGGCCGGCTCGACCAGGAGTCGAAAGCCGGCCAGGTCGGGACCCCGCTGCCAGAGGCCGAACGCGACCACTTCGAGCGGTTCTACCGGGCGATCGAGGAGGAACGCCGGGAGGTCCACCACGAGTACGCCAAGCTCTGGGAACAGGACGCCGACGAGCGGGCCGACGACGACCGGGCGCTGATCGACCTCGAGTTTCTCGACAGACGCGAACTCGAGGGCGGGCGCTGGGAGCTGCGGGCCCGGCGGACGACTGCGACGAGTTCGAAACTCCGGGAGGGTGACCTGGTGCTTGCGAGTGACGGCCACCCGGTCCGGGGCGAGGCGGAACTCGCACGGATCGAGCGACTAGATGAGAACGAGGTCGTCCTCACGGCCGACGAACCCGTCGACGTGACCCGCCTCGACGTCTATCCGTCCGAACTCTCGACTGACCGGCTGCTCGTTGCCCTCCACGACGCCCTGCTGAAAGGCGACGAGCGTCGCCGGGACGTTCTCTTCGGTCGCGCCGATCCCGAGTTCGACGCCGTCGAGGAGACGTTCATCGACAACAACGACGCCCAGAACGAGGCCGTCCGCAAGGCGGTGGGCGCACGCGACTTCGCGGCGATCCACGGGCCACCCGGAACCGGAAAGACCTACACGATCGCCCGCGCCGTCCGTGCGATGGTCGAACGCGGCGAGCGGGTCCTGCTGTCTGCGTTCACCAACCGCGCCGTCGACAACATGCTCGAGGCCTTACTCGAGCAGGGACTCGACACCGACCGCCTCGTCCGGGTCGGCACCGAAAGCGGCGTCCGCCCGGACATGCAGGCCTATCGCCTCGAGCGGACGGGCGATCCCGACGAGCGACTGGCCGAACTCGAGAGCGCACAGGTCGTCGCGGCGACGACGGCGACCTGTGGCTCGCGGGTGATGAAAGAGCAGGCCTTCGACGTCGCGCTGGTCGACGAGGCCGCCCAGCTGACCGAACCGGGCACGTACGCGGCGATAAACCTCGCCGACCGGTTCGTCCTCGTCGGCGACCACGAACAGCTGCCGCCGGTCGTCCGCGCCGAAAACGAGCTCGCCGAATCGCTGTTCGAACGGCTGGTCGAGTCCCATCCCGACGCCGGCGTCATGCTCGATCGTCAGTACCGGATGAACCAGCGCATCCAGGCGTTCGCCTCCCGGGAGTTCTACGACGGACGGCTCCGTCCGGCGACGCCCGACGTGGCCGGACGAACGCTCGACGACCTCGAGGGCGTCTCGCGGTCGGCACTCCCCGAGGAGCTGGCCGACCCCGTCTCGTTCGTCGACGTCCCGGGCGACGACGGCCAGTACACCGACAGCGAGGAGGCCGCACGGATCGCCGAACTGATCGAGGCCTACGAGGCAGCGGGGCTGTCCCGGTCGGAGATCGGCGTCATCGCCCCGTTTCGCGCACAGGTGTCCGAAATCTCCGGTCGCGTCCCCGACGACGTCGTCGTCGACACCGTCGACCGATTCCAGGGCTCGAGCGAGGAGCTCATCGTCGTCTCGTTCGTCGCCAGCGGCGATCTGGAGGGGCCGATCTTCGAGGATTATCGGCGAATCAACGTCGCGCTCACCCGGTCGAAACGGGCGCTCGTGCTCGTCGGGGACGCCGAGGCGCTCGAAACGGATCCAGTTTACCGGCGGCTGCTCGAGTGGGCTCGAACGGGACACACCGCCCGATAGCGGCCGGAACCGGTCGTACGACGCCGACTCGTGGAATCGTTACGTTACGCCCCGTCGCCGCCGTCGATCTGTACGGCACGTTCGGTCTCGCTCGAGCGATAGATCGCATCGACGACGCGTTGCACTGCGAGGGCGTGTTCGACGCTTTCGCCGACGTCCCGGTCGGTCGCGATCGCGTCGAAGAACGCACGCTGTTCGTCGGTGTGGGTGTCGTTTCCACGCGTCGTGACGGACGTATCCTCGAGGTGGTCGGGACCGGTCGTACTCGCGGAGTAGATCGAGAGGTCGTTCTCGAGGAGGTCGAACCGGGCGGCGGCTTCGGTGCCTCGGACGACGAACTCGTGGTTCGACGGCCGGTTCGTCGCCCACGCGACGTCGAGCGCGATCGTCCGACTCCCGTCACACCGGATGAACGCGCTCGCGGAGTCGTCGACGTCGAAGTTTCCCGGCCCGGCGTCGTCTCCCCACATCTCGATGTAGGCGTAGTCGTCACGGCGGCCGAACTCCGATCTGGTGACGCCGTTTATCTCGACGATGTCGGGATACGCGAGCAGGTACAGCGCGAGGTCGATCGCGTGGACGCCGAGATCGATGAGCGCACCGCCGCCAGCGATCGCCCGTCTGGTGAACCACGAACCGCGGCCGGGGACTCCGCGTCGACGGACGTAGTTCGCCTCCACGTGGGCTACGTCTCCGAACTCGCCGCGTTCGATGCGGTTTTTGACGATCTGGACGGTGTTCGCAAAGCGGTTGTTGAATCCGATCATACAGTAGCTGTCGGCCTCGTCGGCGGCCGCAGCGATCCGTTCGCCGCTCTCTAAGGTGTGTGCGAGGGGTTTCTCGAGCAGGACGTGGATGTCTCGTTCGAGGGCGGCGACGGCGTACTCCTCGTGGAACTTGTTCGGAGTGGTGATGACGACGGCGTCGACGACGTCGAACAGTTCCTGGTGATCCTCGTAGACGTCGACGTCGTACCGTCTGGCAAAGCGTCTGCGCGCATCGGCCGAGACGTCCATGCCGCCGGAAAGCGGGACGCCGAGCTCGAGCAGACGCTCGGCGTGGTACTGGCCGATGTTGCCGAGCCCGACGATGCCGGTTCTGATCTCGGTTCGGTCGGTCGTCATCTGTATCGTGTCCGGGAAATCTCGAGGCGATTCTCGCGGTCGTTCGGTGCTTCGGGCTGGAACGCCTTCGGTCCGTCGACAACTGTCGTCGTTTCGAACCGTCTACCTGTCGGCTTCGGTCGACCGAGCTCCAGCGTCCTTGCCGGCTGGTTCTGCGACGCCGTGTGCGAGTGCCTCGCCCGAGTCTGCATCGAACAGGTGCAGCTGTGACCTGTCGAGGACGATCTCGACCGGTTCGTCCGCCGAGAGCTCCGCATCGGGCGGGACGCTCATCAGCAGCTGATTCGGCGACGCCGCGACGTCGTCGTCCATCGTTCGCGTCTCGGTCTCGGAGAGCAAGAGGTAGACGAAGATCTCGTCGCCCATCGGTTCGATCACGTCCGTCGTCGCGTC
Organism: Natrialbaceae archaeon AArc-T1-2; assembly: GCF_030273315.1. NCBI lineage: Archaea > Methanobacteriati > Methanobacteriota > Halobacteria > Halobacteriales > Natrialbaceae > Natrarchaeobaculum > Natrialbaceae archaeon AArc-T1-2. The sequence goes on from NZ_CP127174.1 coordinate 2,653,898, forward strand.
GATCGGATCCGTCGGGAAGTCGATCGAGCCGGCCCGATCCTGGAGATGGACGTCTTCCGGGCGAACCCCGAGCGTGGCCGCGTCACCGACGTCGACGCCGGCGATCGAAGCAGGATCGAGCTCGACGGTGAAGTTCTCCGTCTCGAGGCCGTTCTCGAGCAGTTTGCCCTCGACGAAGTTCATCGACGGCGAGCCGATGAAGCCGGCGACGAACCGGTTCGCGGGCTCGTTGTAACAGGTAAGCGGCGGTGCGATCTGCTGGAGTCTGCCCTCGTTCAACACCGCGATCCGATCGGACATCGTCATCGCCTCGGCCTGGTCGTGGGTGACGTAGATGATCGTCGTCCCCAGCTCGCGGTGGAGCCGCTGGAGTTCGGTTCGCATGTGGACCCGAAGCTTCGCGTCTAAGTTCGCGAGCGGTTCGTCCATCAGGAAGACGTCAGGATCGCGAACGATCGCACGCGCGATCGCGACCCGCTGGCGCTGCCCGCCCGATAACTCGTCGGGCATCCGGTCGAGCATCCCCTCGAGCTGGACGATCTCCGCAGCTCGCTCGACGCGAGTGCGGATCTCCTCGTCGTCGTACGTCCGGAGCCGGAGCCCGAAGGAGATGTTCTCGTAGACGTCCATGTGGGGAAACAGCGCGATGTTCTGAAAGACCATCGCGACGCCGCGATCTTTCGGTGCGAGGGTGGTGACCTCGTCGTCGCCGATGTAGACGCTGCCGTCGGATGGTTTCGTCAGTCCCGCGACGGTCTCCATCGTCGTCGACTTGCCACACCCCGAGGGACCGACGAAGGTGACGAACTCGCCGTCTGCTACCTCGAGGCTCACGTCGTCGACCGCGGTGACGTCTTCGAATCGTTTCGCCACGTTCTCGAGTCGTACTCGTGCCATGGGTTTACTCCTTGAGTGCACCTGCTGTGAGGCCGCTTACGATCTTCTCCTGGGCCACGATCACGAGGATCGCGACCGGGATGACGCCGATGATGCTCGCGGCTGCCATGAGGTTGTACAACACCTCGTACTGGCCCTGGTAGCCGAGGATGCCCTCGAGGATCGGCGCCCAGTTCTCGACCTGTCCGTCGGTCATCAGAAACGAGAAGAAGAACTCGTTGTAGACGGCGATGAACGTCAACACGCCCGCGGTCGCCACGCCGGGTGCCGACAGCGGGATGATGACCCGAAACAGCGCGCCGAGTCTGGTCGTCCCTTCGACGCGGGCGGCGTCCTCCAGGCCGTCGGGAATCTGGGAGTAAAAGGTCGTCAGGATGAAAATCGCAAGCGGCATGAAAATTGCCGACAGCGGCACCACCATCGCGCCGGGCGTGTTGTAGAGACTGCCGTCGCCCGTGATCGGCGCGAGCGCCGCGAACTGGGTGTTGAACAGGTCGTTCAGCGGGATGAAAAACGCCGCCGGCGGGAAGAAAGAGACGACCAGCACGAGCAACAGCAGTGGCGTCTTGCCGGGGAACTCCAGCCGTCCGAAGGCATAGCCCGCGAGACTCGCGATCACGAGGACGACGATCGTCGACGCCGTCGCGATCACGAAGCTGTTGAACACGTACCAGTGAAACGGGATGACCTCGAAGACCTCGAGGAACGCGCCGGGATTGAACCCATTGGGCGTGAGGACGACGTCCTGGAGCTGTCCCTCCGGGGTGAGCGCGACCATGAGCAGCCAGTAGAATGGAAACAGCGTCGTGAGCAGGAAGAAAATCGTCGCGACGTAGAACATCGACCGATAGACGCGTTCGGGGTTCGTGATTGCGTTCGCGACCCACCGCTGGAACGGGCCGCGATCGAGCTCGACCTCCTCCCGTTCGTCGAAGACCGCGCCGCCGTCTGTGGAACTCGTCGCGTCGTCAGGTCGGTCGCTCGAGCGGCCGCCGTCGGTCACTCGAGGCGACCTCGAACTCGAGCGGTCGTCCCGTGGTGTGTCTCGTGGTGGAGTCATCAGTAGAGCCCTCCCTCGGTGTCCCGGAAGAAGACGACGTAGACCGAGATGATGATCCCGATGACGAGCGCGGTCGCGAACGCCACCGCGGCGGCCGTCGCGAAGACGCGGGTGCCACCGAACATCGCCTCGACGACGAGACAGGTCAGCGACGGCACCGTCGTACAGCCCGCCGTCGACTCGATCAACCCGTACACTCGCATTGCGTCCATCGTCCGGAACAACATCGCGACCAACAGTGCGGGCAACACGAGCGGGAGCGTGATCCGCTTGAACCGCTGCCAGGGCGAGGCCCCGGCGACGCGTGCGACGTCGTAGAGGCTCCGGTCGACGCTTTGCAGTCCGGCGAGGATCAGCAGTGCCATGAAGGCCGCGGACTTCCAGATGTCGGCGACGAGGATGATGATAAAGGCGTCCTGGCTGTCCGCCAGCGGGTCGGGCCCGAAGATCCCGAGCCACTGCATCACGTCGGTCCCGAAGCCGACCTCGGGCTGGAACAGCAGGAAGAAGATCATCCCCTGGACGACGATCGGCACGGCCCACGGCAGGATGATCGCGACGCGAACCCAACGGCGACCTCGGAAGTCCTGGTCCAGGACGTAGGCCTGCCCGAAGCCGATCACTGTCTCGATGGCGACGCTGATAACTGCGAAGGCGACGGTGACGAAAAGCGCCTGCTGGAGGAACGGAACGCCGAACTCGACGAACGGGAACGTCGCCGACGCCGAGACGTCGACGAACTGGCGTGCGAGGCGTGCGTTCCCGGTGAGGATGTCGACGTAGTTGTCGATCCCGACGAAGCCGCCGAGTGCGTCCGCCCCTCTCGTCTGGTCCTCGCGAAGCGACATGAAAAACGTCATGATCAGCGGGTAGAAGGCGACCAGCGCCAGCAACGCGAACGCCGGAAGCAACAGCAGGTACGCGTAGGCCGCCTCGCTCAGGTTCTCCATCCAGTTGACGACCGCGTTGCCTGTCCGGTCTCGCTCTCGTTCGGAGTCACGCGTCAGGGGATCGGTGTCAGTCGCCATTGGTTCCCTCCACGTCGGCCTCGCTTTGCTCTAAGCGCTCGTTCAGATCGTCCATCGCGACCTCGGGCGACTTCGCGCCGCGGTAGGCTGCGTGGACCTCCTGGAAGATGAGCGCGGACTGTTCCGGCCAGACGTCGGTCACCGGCCGCGGGACAGCGTTCTCGCCGGCGGCACGGATCTGGTCGGTGTAGCGCGCGACCGGTCCGACCTCGTCCGGGTCGGCCTCCTCGACGAGGTCGATGATCGGCGGCAGGAACCCCTGAAGTTCGAAGATCGTGAGCATCACCTCGTCGTGGGTGAACGCCTCGATGACCTGCAACGCCTCCTCGGCCTGGTCGGTGTTCGGGTTGAGCGTGAGGTGCCAGCCGCCCAGGCCAGCGGCCGTTCCACCGACGCCGTCGTGTTCGGCGTCCTCTTCCGAGACCGCGTACGGCATCGTCGTCACGCCCAGGTCCTCGCCGAAGGCGTCCTCGGCACCGGTCTCGGCGATGGCGAAGGGCCAGTTGCGGTGGGCGACTGCGTCGCCTCCCTGGAACGGGCCGAGTGACTCCTCTTCAGTCCACTGGACGATGGTCGACGGAGAGATCTCCGGATAGCCCTCCATCGCGTGGGGGTCGTCCTGGCCGTGGACGAACGCCCGCATCATCCGGATCGCATCCAGCACCGGCTCCTCGTCGACGGTGATCGGCCGGTCGCCGGCCTCGAACAGATCGTCGGTTCCGCCGAAGTAGCCACCGCCCCAGGTCGACATCACCTCGGTGAACGTACAGCAGGCCAGTCCCTCGTAGGCGGCCGCTTGCGTCGTGAACCCGAAGTCGACGCCGCTCTCTTCGACCGCGTCGGCCGTCGCCTCGGCGAAGGTTTGCCAGGACGGAGGTTCCTCCTCCCAGGCGTCGCCGTCGTGGCCGGCCTCCTCGAGTAAGTCCTTGCGGTACAGCATCGTCCCGAAGTCCGGAAACAGCGGGACTGCGTGGAGTTCGTCAGTTTCGGGGTGGCGTGCGGTCTCGAGTGCAGCCTCGAGGTACTCGTCTTCGACGCGCTCGAGGACGTCGTCGGGAAGCTCGTCGGTCAGACTCGTCGTCTGCTCGCGGAGGATAAACGGAATGGTCCACCCGCTGTCCATCATGAAGACGTCCGGGGGAGACCGCCCGGCCTGTAGCGCCGACTGGTACTGTTGCATCCGCTGTGCCGAGTCGTCGACGCTCGCTCGGACTTCGACGGTGATGTCCTCGTCGAGGCCGGCATCCCACAGCGCCTGCTGTACCGACGGGCCGTCGCCCTCGCCGCGCATGATGTCCTGGAAGTCGGTGTCACCGGTCATGACGACCGTCCCCGCCTCCTGACCGCGTCCGAGACAGCCGGCGACCGTCAACGCTCCCGTGGCTGTCGCCGCAGTCGAGGCCGCGGCGACGAATCGCCGACGGGAGACGCCGTCTCGTCCCATTTGCCACTGATAAGAGGGGACTGTGAGGGTTATGCTCTGGCCTTGCAGGGGAAGACATCTCACGTCCGTCAGCGGTTACGGACGATCACGAACGGGGGACCCCCGAGAACGAGCTGGCTGACGACGACGGGTACGGAAGCCGGTTAGCTCTCCTCGAGCGCGGGCGGTTCGGTCCGGCCGATGCGGATCACGTGAGCTTCGACGTCCTCCAAGGCGGCGACGCGACCCCCGACGGTGACCTCGCCCTCGTCGGTCTCGAGCGTGATGCCGGCGACTTCCTCGGTCATCTCGAAGGAGAGGTCGACGACCCGTCCCTGCACGACGCACGGACTTCCCGTCTCGACGTCACGGCCCTCGATGGTCGCGTAGAACTCCCCGCCGACGTCGAGGAGATCTTTGACGCATCGACGAATCGACGCGTACCGACGCGGATACGGTCGTCCCTCGCCGTCTTCGGCGAGCGTGACGTCGGCCGTGGTCCAGAGGACGGTCCCGAAGAAGCCGGAGACGAGAAAGCCAAGCGCAGAGCGGTTGAAGATGACGCCGTAGCGGTCCTGATCGTCGCGGAGGGCGTCCTGAGTCGCGTAGATCGAGTACTCCCCGTCGGCGACGGCGACCACCGGGGTGGTGATTCCGCGACGGGCTCGAGCGGTCGTCGCGACGGTGTCGTACTCGAACTCCTCGGGATTGGGTGCCTCAGCCGCGGGCGTGACGATCAAGTCGACGCTGACGTCGTCTGCGACGGTCGCCGCGAGTTCGTCCTCGAAGCGGGTCAACAGGTCCGGCGTCAACGAGAGCGCGAGCTCGAACTCCGCGGCGTCGATCACTTCCGCTAAGTACCGCAGAATCGTCGAGCGCGACTTCACGAGCGAGACCGCTTCGGTGTCGCGTGCGGGTGCGGTGTAGCGGGCCTCGAGTTCGTCGATCATCTGCTCGAGCGAGGACTGGACGTCGTCGAACGCCTCGCCGGGATCGATCGCGACGACTTTCATCGGTCGCGACTCCCGGAGTTCGACGAGCCCGCGGTCGCTCAGGCTCCGGACGGTGTCGTAGACGCGAGGCTGAGGAATGCTGGTCCGGTCGGCGATCTCACTCGCCGTGAGCTGGCCGTGCTCCAAGACGGTGAGGTAGGCATCGATCTCGTACTCGCCGAGATTGAACCGATCGCCGACGTGTTCGACGGTCGACCGGAGTTCGTCCTGGCTCATACTCCCGCCTACGCACTCTATCGATAAAACATTTATTATGCATCGAGTAACACTGAGTTCCGAAATCGGGTTGTCGACGCCGGAACGACACCCACGACGCGCCAGGAATTCGTGGCCGCCGCCTTGGTTCCCAACGGCCGCGAGAACGACTCACCGGGGCCGACGGTCGCTTCCCGAAAGTATAACCAACGCGCCAGAGAGTGTCCGCCCATGGGCCGGCTCATCCTCCAGACCGTCAACGAGACCGGAGACGAGCTCGGCGACGAGATCGAGTCCCTCCTGCCGTATTCGCCCCCTGGCTGGCTCGTCGACCTGGGGCTCGCGATAGCCGTCCTCGTGGCTGGCTGGTACCTCTCGAAGCTCGTCGTCCGGCTCACGGGTCGAACGGTCGCCCAGCGCATCGATCGGCCGAGCGTGACCCGGACGGTCCTGCGTGGCGTCCGCATCTCCGTACTTATCCTCGCGGTGCTCGTCGCCGCCGACGTCCTCGTCGGGATCGGTGGCGTCGAGATCCTGCTGTCGGTGACCGTCATCTCGGCGGTTGTCGGCGTCGTCCTCGCGCCGCTTGTGGCGAGTCTCATCAACGGCTTTTTCATTCTCACCGACCGGCCGTTCGAGATCGGCGACATGATCGAGATCGTCGACGAGGGTCATCGCGGCTTCGTCGAGGACATCACGATCCGGTACACGAAGGTGTTCACGCTCGACAACACGTTCATCGTCGTCCCGAACTCGGAGATTCACGAACGGGACGTCATCAACTACTCCGCGGAGGACGAGCGAACGCGAGTGTCGGTCCAGTTCGAGGTTACCTACGAGAGCGACGTCGAGACGGCCCGCAAGCTCGCCGAACGAGCGGCACGAAACGTCGACACCGTGATCTCGGGCGGGCCAGACATCCGAATCGGCAGCGCACGGTACGGGGCCGCACCCACCTGTCTCATCGAGGAGTACGGCGAGGACGGCATTCTGTTGACGCTTCGGTTCTGGATCAAACATCCCTTCCGGCTGCTCGCGGTCCGATCGGCAGTCCAAGAACGGATCCGAAAGCGCTACGCTGACGCCGACGTCGAGTTTGCCTATCCCCACAGACACCACGTTTTCGACGAAACGAGCGGTCGAGCACGCGTCGGGGTCGCCTCGCCGCTCGAGGCGAACGGGCCACCGCCCGATCCGGAAGACGAGAGAGAGTGAGTGAACTACGTTCGCGTGCCGTCGACGGTGATGATCTCGCAGTCGAGGTGGTCTCGAAGGTACGCTTCGATGTTCGGATTGTCCGTAAACCGCCGAAAGAGACGGCGAAACCGACTCGCCTGCTTGTGTCCGATGACGACGACGTCTGCTTCCTCGGCTGCGACCTCCTCTAAGATTGACTCCTCGACGAGAAAGCCGGTCCGAACCACGTACCGGGCGTTCTCGAGGTGGCCGAACGTCTCCTCGACGGCGGCTTTCAGGTCGGTTCGAGTCACGTTCTTTCCGTTCTGATAGAGATCCACGTGCAGGACCGTCAGCGAAGCGTCGCGCTCCCGGGCCACTCTGATCGCCCGTTGAAGGGTACGTTTCGAGCGAGCGGACAGCGGATACCGAACGGGAACGACGACCAGCGTCATCACCCAAGCGAACGTGACCGTCCCGGGTAAACCTTTCAGTCGACCCGGCAATCGCCACACCCGAGTGGCGTCGACACCGATCCCGAACACGGTCCTCCGACCGGGAGAGACAGTCATTTACTTCGAGGACGCCACGGTCCCAGTATGGAAGCGAGATCGACCGGCGACGGAGAGACGGTCTACGTCTCACGGACGGACGGCGACAGGGGATCGAAAGCGCTGTTTCTGGTGGCCTACCGGAGCGACGACGCGAGTCGACGGTACGGCTGGTTCTGTACGAACTGTGAGAGCTTCGACGTCGCGATGGACGCGATGGGACGGATCCAGTGCAACCAATGTGGCAACCTCCGAAAACCGACCGAGTGGGACGCAGCTCACGAGTAACCGTCCGTCGCTCGCGTCGCTCCTCGAGTCGCCGGCTCGATCCGATCCTCGATCGTTCTTCGTCGGTCTGGCCGGAACTGCTGACGGTGTGTAATACAGTAACAAGATTTATGCCGCTAACGCGCGTACCAGTGTACCGAATGGGTCCTGTTAACATGCGACTCGTCGAGCAGGCCAGGTCGATCTTCGCAGAACTGGGATACACCGTCGAAGGAACCGGGCCGGAGTTTCGGGCCGAACGGGCGTGGAAAGTCGTCCACGTGAACCCGGTAAGTGATACACAGCAACTCCCGACAGGATCCGGAGAGTTTCGCTGTTTCGTCGCCGAGTCGGGAGACGCAGACGACCTCGGAGACCGACTTCGAAGCCGCGATCCCGACTACGAGTGGGCGATCATCGTCGTCGACGGCGAGGAGTATCAGGTCGAACGCGCACCGCCGGGTCCGCGAGTCTCAGCGTAGGGCTCGCCGCGCCGCCGCGACGCCCGCATCGGGGTCGACGTCTGCCCCCATCGATTCTAACACGTCGCCGAGTGCCGTCACGACGAACAACACGTTCTCCTCTCGAGCCGAGTGACCCATACAGCCGATCCGGAAGATCTCGCCCGCGAGGTCGCCGAGTCCGCCCGCGACCTCGAGGTCGTAGCGCTCGAGCAGCTCCGCACAAACCTCCCCGTCGTCGATTCCGTCGGGGACGCAGACGGCGTTGAGACTCGGCAGCCAGTACTCCTCGGGGGCGTTCATCGAAAGGCCCATTCCCTCGACGCCGGCTTTCAGCGCGCCGGCGAGACGTTCGTGACGCTCCCAGCGCGCTTCTATCCCCTCCTCGGCGACCAGTCGAAGGGCTTCCCGCAGCGCGTAGACGTTCGTGACCGGAGCCGTGTGGTGGTAGGCCCGTTCGTCGCCCCAGTAGCCCTCGAGCAAGGAGAGATCGAGGTACCACGACCGGGGGTCTTCCTCCCGGGTGAGGACTTTCGCCATCGCCTCGTCCGAGAGGGTCAGCGGGCTCGCGCCGGGTGGACAGGAGAGACACTTCTGGGGACCCGAGTAAGCGACGTCGATCCCCCACTCGTCGACGCGCAGTTCGACGCCACCGAGCGAGGTGACGGTGTCGGCGATCACCAGGGCGTCGTGGTCGTGGGCCGCCGCAGTCAGCGCGGGCACGTCGGGCTGGAGCACGCCCGTGCTCGTCTCGGCGTGGACGAACCCGAACACGTCGGGATCGTGCTCGGCGAGTGCCGCCTCGACGTCTGCGGGTTCGAGGGGTTCGCCCCAGGGGGCGTCGACCTCGACGACCTCGCCGCCAGCACGGCGAGCCATCGACGCCATTCGGCCGCCGAAGTAGCCGTTCGTCGGCACGAGCATCGTATCGCCCGGTTCGACGACGTTACCGATCGCAGCCTCCATCGCCGCCGAACCGGTTCCCGAGACGGGAATCGTCCACTCGTTGTCCGTCCGGAACGTGTACCGCAGGAGCTCCTGAACCTCGTCCATGATCTCGACGAACGAGGGATCGAGATGTCCCACAAGCGGTGTACTCATCGCGCGCAACACGCGCGGGTGAACGTCACTCGGTCCCGGCCCCATCAGCGTTCGGTTCGGCGGCGTCAGTTCATCGACCTGTGGCACGTCGGTATCGTCTCCCATGCGGTCACGTGACGTCGGGACCGACAAAAACGTTCACGAAAGCGTCTAGTCGCTAAGCGATCCTCCCGTGACGGATTCCGGCGACTGCGCAGGGCCGAGGGCGGCAAGCCGTTGAACGAGAGAGCTACTTACGACCTGTTGTGCCACGTGAAACGCAGTGATACTGGCGATGATCGCCCCACCGCCAAACACCGACCCGACCATAACCGATACGCTTAGATTCTTCATCGAACTCGAGAAGAGAACGGTGATACAATCCTCGAATCCCATCCCACGGACGTACAACGCGTACGCGATTCCGCCGCTGAGACACAGCGTTGCCACCGCGATCCCGCCGACGAACGCGAGTTGCAATGCGTCGATGGCGAGGGTCGAACCGCCGACGCCGACGTAGATCAGGGCGCCAATTGCCATCAGGGAGAATCGGTCCAACTGTCCGTCGGAAATCGTTCCGCTCGGAACGAGATACGCGAGCACCCCCGCACCTGCAATGATGGCGGCGAGTTCGACGACCATCTCGGAGGCGGAGACGTCGACCGTCGACCCGGCAAAGAGCGTAATAATCGACGGCATCACGAGCGGTGCAAGGAATATCGAAACGATGACGATAACCGTTGCCAGGAGCGTGTTTCCACCGCTCAAACGCGTCCAGATGATCGAACTGCCAGCGGTCAGCGGTGCAGCCAGAACGACGAGGACACCGAGCAGTAGCTCTCCCGACAGAACCACGGCAGCGACCGGATACAGGGCTATGGGCGTGATCAGATACAGACAGACGAGCGAGACGACGACTGGAACCGAAACGTTCTGTGACGTGACGTCGTCGATGTTGATCCCGTAAAACGACGTGAAGAGTAGCCCGGCGACGAGAACGGGAATGATCGGCTCCAGCGACGCGGCGAACCTCGGGTACGCCACGCCAGCGAGCGTGGCGGCTATCACGATCAGAAGCGACCCCTTCGATTGAACGATATCCCGGAGGGAGTGCATTAGATGACAGCAACGAGTAGTCGAAGGTGCGCATATAGGTCTTTTCAACACGATCTCGACCAAGTTTAATAGTTGTTATCACCCAACAAACACGCGAGAGAGTGTCACCCGCGTCCGAAGCTACCAGCTACGACCGCCGGTCACGCGGTTCGAGACCGCGGTGTACGTTTAAGTACGTGTGCGTGGTGGTGACAGTCGGAATGGTGTTCAAGAAGATCACGCTGATCGGGACGAGTGAGGAAAGCTTCGAGGACGCCGCCGACGACGCTATCGACCGTGCGGAGGCAACACTCGAGAACGTTCACTGGGTCGAGGTCGACGAACTCGGCGTCGAAGTCGCAAGCGTCGAAAACCGGGAGTACCAGGCGGAGGTGACGGTCGCGTTCGAACTCGAGGATTAGGTCCGGAACGACTCGCCACAGCCACACTCGCTGACGACGTTCGGGTTCTCGACGGTGAAGCCGTCGGCCTGGAGACCACTTTCGTAATCGAGGACGCTTCCCTCGATGTACTTCATACTCGCCGGATCGACGAAGATGCGAAGTCCGTGGTGTTCGTAGATCGTGTCGTCCTCGTCGGGGTCGGTGTCGAATCGCATGCCATAGGAGAGTCCGGCACAGCCGCCCTGCTGAACGTACAGCCGCAGGCCGGCCTCGTCGACGTCCATGTCTTCGCCCTTGAGCAGGTCGAGTGCCCGCTCGGCGGCTTCCTCGGTGACCTCGATCCGGGGGGTCGTCTCCCCGTCTCCCGTACTGTCCACACTCATGTGCGCTAGTACCGGGGCGATGGTGTTAACCCTGACGCTCGGATACGGCCGTGCCGGGTCGCCCTCCGGCGACCGTATCAGAACGACTCACAGCTAATATCATACGGATTGCTGTAACTATGTACCGGGGCAACCGCGCCTCGTCTTGCGGTTGCCCCGGTACGGACGTACAGCAGTCAGTATCAGCCGTCGTCGAGCCGTTCGCGAACGCTCGCCGCGTGAGCTTCGAGTCCCTCGGCCTCGGCGAGCGTCGTGATCGTCTCGGCGAGGGACGCGAGTCCGTCTTCCGAGAGACGCTGGACGGTCGTCGAACGAACGAACGTTTCGACCGAGAGACCGCCAGTCACGCGAGCACCGCCGTTCGTCGGGAGGACGTGGTTCGTCCCGCTCGCGTAGTCGCCGGCCGCGACCGGCGTGTGTGGGCCGAGAAAGACGCTACCTGCGCTGTCGATGCGCTCGAGGATCGCCTCGTCGTCGGCGGCGATGATCGAGAGGTGTTCGGGCGCATATTCCTCGGTGAAGAGGATCGCCTCGCTCATCGACCGGGCGAGCAAGATTCCACTGCCCCCGTTCGCGAGCGCGTCGCGGATGGTTTCTTCGCGCTCGCGCTCACGTGCCTGCTGGTCGACGGCGTCGGCCGTCGTCTCGGCGAGTTCGGGGTCGTCGGTGACGGCGACGACCGGCGAGTTCGGATCGTGTTCGGCCTGAGCGACCAGTTCCGAAGCGACGAGGTCGGGTTCGGCTGTCTCGTCGGCGACGACGACGACCTCGCTCGGCCCGGCCAGAAAGTCGATCTCGACGTCGCCACGCACCGCCGCTTTCGCCGCCGTCACCCACCGGTTGCCGGGGCCGACGATCTTCTGGACGCTCGTGATCGTCTCGGTGCCGTAGGCCAGTCCGGCGACTGCCTGTGCCCCACCGACGCTGTAGACCGCGTCCGCGCCGGCCGCGTGGATGGCCGCCAGCGTGACGGGGTTGAGTTCCTCGGCGGGTGGCGTGACGACCGAGACGTGCTCGACGCCCGCGACGACCGCCGGCACGACGCCCATGATCGCACTCGAGGGATACGCCGCCGTCCCACCGGGCACGTAGACTCCGGCCCGATCGATCGGCCGGAACCGCCGGCCGAGTTCGCGGCCGTCTTCGAACTCCTCGCGCCAGTCCTCGGGGACCTGCGCCTCGTGGAACTCACGGACGTTCGCTGCCGCGGCCTCGATCGCCTCACGCACGTCCGCGTCGATCTCCTCGTAGGCCCGCTCGCATCGGTCCGTGACCTCGAGGTTGCCGACGCTGACGCCGTCGAACTCCTCGGTGAACTCCCGGACGGCGACGTCGCCCTCCTCCCGGACCCGGTCGACGATCTCGCGGACGTCACTGCGGACTTCGTCGATGCCGGCGTCGCGCTGAAAGAACGCGGCTCTGTCGTCTGGCCCGAGGTCGGCCAGCTCTCGCACGTCGATACTCATGGCTACGGGTTGGGATGGCCGCCGAAAAACGGTTTCTCTTCGTGCATGCGCCTATAGCGAAGACGATAGTCACTCGGCTTCGATTCCCCAGACGCCAAGCGCCGAGAGCGCCGCTCGGACGAACAGGTACGAAACGAGGACGAATCCGACAATCCCGATCGGTGCCGCCAGCGTCTGGGCCGTCCTGAACGGGATCACAAGTCGGCTGAACCCGAGGACGACGAAACTCGCCACGACGAGCCCGAACGCTACCAGTGCGAGCCGAACGAACCTCTGCTGGTCCATACTCACGATGGGATCGCTCGGCGTTAGTGTGTATCGGAGTCTATCGAGTCACTTCGAGTCGATACGACGTCGTTACCGTTCGGGATGGCCGTCTAGTACTTAATCTCCCGAACATAATCGCTCCGGTTCCCACGTCGTGAAAATCGCCTCTACATTTGAATCGGTACGATACTTGCCCACGGACAGGGCCCACAAATGTTCGTATCCGGCCGTAACCGACGATCCAGCCAGGAACCACCGGGCTGCATCGGACCGAGCGTCTGCTCGGATCGGCTCCACAGTGGTTCGACTGGCGATACTCGCTTGAAGAGAGGCAGAGAGACGTTTGAATACACTTTTGAGGGTGAAAGATCCTACCCCCAGAACAAGGTGATTCGATTCAATGAGCGCTGACGACGAATCGTTCCATCCGCTCGGCGAAGATTGGGAGGCCGAGATGGAAGAACGACTCGAGGAGTCCGAGTACGACGCGGAACTCGGCATCGAGATGGCCAAAGACGCCCAGCGGATGGTCGCTGGTGAGATAACGGAAGCCGAATTCTACGATCGGTACCACGACGACGTCGTCGAAGAGTTCGGCGTCGACGACCGCCCCATGGCCGAACGCGTCGAGGCTGAACGCGACGAGGAAGACGACGACGGCTCCCTCTTCGGTTCGATCTCGAACGTCGGCGGCGGCAGCGAGATGCCGCGGCGCGAGATGATGCAGAAGATGGGTGCCGCAGGGGCGTTTCTCGGACTCGGTGCGTGGGCGACGAAAGAGAACGTCGACCCAACGGACGACCCTGCGTCGGTCGCTGCAGCCCAGGAAGACGACGATGGAGAGGACCTCCAGTGGGGGATGGTCATCGATCTCGATCGATGTGACGGCTGTCTCGAGTGCGTCCGTGGCTGCCAGGAAGAAAACGACTGGGACGAAGGCACCAACTGGATGTACGTCTTCACCTACGAAGAGCCCTACGAGGAGGGCCACGGGCTCGGCAACTTCCTCGTCCGTCCGTGCCAGCACTGTGGGGACGCGCCGTGTGAACAGGTGTGTCCGGTCGAAGCGCGCCATACCCGCACATCGGACGGGCTCGTGCTCACGGACTACGACATCTGTATCGGCTGTCGGTACTGCCAGGTCGCCTGTCCGTACGGCGTCAACTACTTCGGCTGGGAGGAGCCCGAGCTGCCGATCGAAGAGCAAGACCCCGACAGTCGATACGCCGAGTATCCGGAGGAAGGTCGCGAACGCCACGTCGACCACGTCAATCCGAAGGGGACGATGGGCAAGTGTACGATGTGTCCGACCCGCCAGGACGACCCGGACCAGCGCGGCACCGTCGCCTGCATGGACGCCTGTGACGACGCCGGCATGAGCGCGATCCACTTCGGCAACCTCAACGACCCCGAGAGTCGCCCCCGGCAGTACCTCGAGGCACAGGAGTACGCCCGTTCCCAGCAGGACACCACGCTCACCGAGGAGGACGAGGAGGCACACGAGAACGTCGACGACGACGAGGAGTGGTGGGATCCGGACTTCCCGGACAACGAGAAGCTCAAGGCGTTCCGTCTGCTCGAGCACATGGGTACGGAACCGAACGTCATCTACCTGGGTAACGAGCCCAGCGAGGAGGCCGAACAGGTCGAGGGCCCGGTCAGCTACGAGGCGGTCGGCACGGTCGACAATCGCAAAGAAGTCCTTGACGAGGGGACGTTCTTCGGAGGTGCTGACTGATGAGCACGAAAAAGCCGACTGCGGACGACATCCTCCGACCGATCAAACATACCTCCAAACGATACTACGCGCTGTTTATCCTCGCAGCCGCGGCGTTCGGTGCCTTCTCGGTCGGCTGGGGTATCCAGCTGAGCGAAGGGATGGTCGTCACCGGCCTCTCCGACTGGGGCTCCGGTGGCGGTGTCACCTGGGGGCTGTACATCGGTGCGTTCATCTGGTGGGTCGGAATCGCCCACGGCGGAATCATCCTCTCGGCGGCAGTCCGACTGCTGGGGATGGATCGGTACATGCCCGTCGCCCGGCTCGCAGAGATGCTGACGCTTGCTGGCCTGTCGGCTGCCGGGCTGTACATCGTCGTCCACGTCGGTCGGCCCGACCGGATCGTCACGAGCGTCATTCCGGCGTACCTGACGACGGTCCAGACCTCGCCGCTGGTGTGGGACATGACCGTCATCACGCTGTATTTCGTGATGACCGCAACCTATCTGTTCCTCACGCTCCGGTACGACGTCACCCGGCTGCGTGACCAGCTCCCGAACCACTTCGAGCCGATCTACAAGATCATCACGATCGGCTACACCAAGAAAGAAGACGAGATCATCGAGCGGATGGTCTGGTGGCTCGCGGCGGCGATCATCATCCTCGCGCCGCTTTTGCTCCACGGCGGCGTCATTCCGTGGCTGTTCGCGCTGCTCCCGTCGATGCCCGGTTGGTTCAGCGCCGTCCAGGGCCCACAGTTCCTGACGATTGCGCTCACGTCGGCGATCAGCGGCGTAATCATCGCCTCCTACGCGTTCCGTCGCTCCTACGGCTGGGAACACATCATCACTGACGACATCTTCCGTGGCCTGACTCTGTGGCTCGGGTTCTTCTCGCTGCTTTTCATCTGGCTGCAGCTCCAGCAGGTGATCAGCGGGACCTTCCACCCGACCACCGACCACGCACAGGTGACCGAGGCCATGATCATGCATCCAGTCTACCAGTTCGCGATCGTGACGGTCTTCATCGTGCTGGTGTACACCTTCGTGCAGGGAATCCGACCGTCGGTCTTTAGCATCCGGCGGAGCCTTGTCGCCGCCGTCGGTGTGCTCACCGCGACGCTCTGGGAGAAGATCCTGTTCGTCGTCGAGGGACTGATGTACCCGACCTTCGACCTCTACACCGCCGTCCCCGGTGAGTACTTCCCGAGTCTCATCGAGATGGTCTCGGTGCTCGGAACGATCGGGCTCGTCACGCTGATCTTCATGATCTTCGCGAAGATCGTTCCCGTCGTCGAACTGCACGCGATCGAACACCTGCAGGAACACGAGGATGAACACGCCCACGAAACGGAGGTGACCGCTGAATGAACGTCCTCTCGGCGCTTCTGACCGCGCTCGTCTTCGCCCCGGCCTACGCTCCGGACTGGGTCACCCAGACGCCCGGGCTGTGGCTGATCTTCGGCATCATCTTCGTGCCGGTATACATCTTCATCGGGTCGTGGTTCCTCGGCAAGCCCGGGAACTTCAAGACTGCGATGCTCGGATTCGTGGTCTTCATCGGCCTGATCGTGCTGCTGTGGACCGGAATGTTCCTGCAGACGATGTTGATCCGGTTCGTCTTCTTCTAGACCGTTTCTTCCCGTCGACTTTCTGTTCGGCCGGTTTCCGGGTTCCCGGACCGAGGCTGTAAAAACGCTCCAACCCCGAGTGTCGATACATGACCGTAACCGAACGCGAACTCGAAGCGCGGCTCGCCGAGATCGAGGATCCGGCCCTCGACGCCGATATCGTCTCGGTCGGGCTTGTCAACGACGTCTCGATCGACGACGGGACGGCGACCGTCTCGCTCGCTTTCAACACACCGTATGCCCCCGCCGAGATCGAGATCGGTAATCGAATTCGCGAGGCCGTCACCGACGCCGGCCTCGAGCCCGATCTCACCGCCCAGATCAGCGACGAGCACGGCTTCGACCAGGAGGTCCTCCCGGGCGTCCGCAACGTCATCGCCGTCGCAAGCGGGAAAGGCGGCGTCGGCAAGACGACCGTCGCCGCAAATCTCGCGGCCGGACTCGAGGACATGGGTGCCCGCGTCGGCATCCTCGACGCCGACGTCCACGGGCCGAACGTCCCACGGATCCTCTCGATCGAGGACGAAAACCCTGCCGTCACCCACGGCGACGACCTCGTCCCGCCGGAGGCCGACGGCGTCCGCGTGATAAGCATGGGATTTCTCACCCGCAATCAGGACGATCCCGCGATCATGCGCGGGCCGATGGTCAACAAGGTAATGATGAACTTCCTCGAAGGCGTCGAGTGGGGGTTTCTGGACTACCTGATCGTCGATCTTCCGCCGGGAACTGGTGACGCCGCGCTCAATCTCCTGCAGTCGATGCCCGTCACGGGTGCCGTCGTCGTCACGACGCCCCAGCAGATGGCCGTCGACGACACCCGCAAGGGCGTGCGAATGTTCCAGGAACACAACGCCGCTGTCCTCGGCGTCGTCGAGAACATGAGTACGTTTCAGTGTCCGAGCTGTGGCGACGAACACGGCCTGTTCGGTCGCGACGGTGCGACCGGCATCAGCGAGGACTACGACGTTCCACTGCTCGGTCGACTTCCGCTCCATCCCGGCTTCGGTGCCGAAGGCGCGGAGGTTCCGCCCGCGAAGGACGAGGACAATCCCGTTCGGGATCACGTCCTCGAACTCGTCGAGACGATCACGAACCGCACCAGCGAGATCAATCGACGGACCGTTGCCGAACACGTCGGTTACCTCGCCGACGAAGGAGACGACACAGCCAGTGACGAAGATGCGATCGACGGACCGACGTCTGCCGGACGAGAGTAATGTAATATCGTACCGTCCTATTCGTCGTCGGAGCCAACCCCGACCCGTTTTGCATGCGTCTTTCACGCCCGCGAAGAGGTCAAACTCGCCGGTCGGGAACTGATCTGCCGTGATCTCGGCGACGACGTTGGGATTGTGGCCTGCGTGCTCGAGCGTCTGGACGGTCCGATCGAAGTAGGCATCCGTGGCGTTGCCTGACGTGATCGATGCCTCCGAAACGATGTCGTACCGACTCATAGGCCGTACGTCCGCCCGAACTCCCATTACTATTGATGCCCTCGCGATTGGACCGTTTTTCTTTCGCGCGGACAGGACGGGAGCGTAGTGCTACTGTCGCCTGATGTGTCCTGCTCCGCTCACGACATCTTCATAGGCGTGTATGCCAAAGACGAACTGCGCGGGTCTCATTCGGTCGGACTGCGTCCACGACGGTCGGGATGAACGATCGGCCTCCGCCCGCGCGATACCGTCGTTCGAGTCGCTTCGCTCACCGTCCACGTGTTAATAGGGGATCCATTATGCCGTCCAACAAACATGCCCATATCCACGTTTCGAATAGGCTGTCCGGCACCGCGGTGACGACCGGCGCGCATTCCGATTGTCTCTCTAAGGAATGGGACTTCGGAGACGACGCTTTTATATATGCGGGTAGCCTCCGACCAAATACGCAATCTCGAGCCCTGGTGTGATTCCTGGGGTTGGGATGATCCGATGCCCTTAAGTGTTCGAGGGCGTTGGGATGAAAACGCAACGATGCGTGATCGACGGGGCTGATGCCCCGTCGGCACGGACGGTGCGCTTCGAAGGGGTTAAGTACTCCTCGAAGCGTACGACTACGTCCGAAGGAAATGAGGATCCTACCCCTGCGGTCTTCCGTACAGATGGGATCTGATGTGAGCCTCGACAGTTCGGTGACGCCCGATCGGTTCGCGATCGTGGGTCGATCACCGAACGTGGACCATTTGTGTGAGTGTGTATCTACATTCACCGCCAAACCCTCCCCTTCACGGGGAGATAGCATTCCGGTTGATCCTGCCGGAGGTCATTGCTATTGGAGTCCGATTTAGCCATGCTAGTCGCACGAGTTCAGGCTCGTGGCAGATAGCTCAGTAACACGTGGCCAAACTACCCTATGGAGCGGGACAACCTCGGGAAACTGAGGCTAATCCCGCATACGACTCGACCCCTGGAATGGGTCGAGTCCGAAACGCTTTCGCGCCATAGGATGTGGCTGCGGCCGATTAGGTTGACGGTGGGGTAACGGCCCACCGTGCCAGTAATCGGTACGGGTCATGAGAGTGAGAGCCCGGAGACGGTATCTGAGACAAGATACCGGGCCCTACGGGGCGCAGCAGGCGCGAAACCTTTACACTGCACGACAGTGCGATAAGGGGACTCCGAGTGCGAGGGCATACAGTCCTCGCTTTTCTGTACCGTAAGGTGGTACAGGAACAAGAGCTGGGCAAGACCGGTGCCAGCCGCCGCGGTAATACCGGCAGCTCGAGTGATGACCGCTATTATTGGGCCTAAAGCGTCCGTAGCCGGCCAGGCAAGTCCGTCGGGAAATCCGCACGCCTAACGTGCGGGCGTCCGGCGGAAACTGCCTGGCTTGGGACCGGAAGACCAGAGGGGTACGTCCGGGGTAGGAGTGAAATCCCGTAATCCTGGACGGACCACCGGTGGCGAAAGCGCCTCTGGAAGACGGATCCGACGGTGAGGGACGAAAGCTCGGGTCACGAACCGGATTAGATACCCGGGTAGTCCGAGCCGTAAACGATGTCTGCTAGGTGTGCCACAGGCTACGAGCCTGTGGTGTGCCGTAGGGAAGCCGTGAAGCAGACCGCCTGGGAAGTACGTCCGCAAGGATGAAACTTAAAGGAATTGGCGGGGGAGCACTACAACCGGAGGAGCCTGCGGTTTAATTGGACTCAACGCCGGACATCTCACCAGCATCGACAGCAGGAGTGACGGTCAGTGTGATGAGCTTACCTGACCTGCTGAGAGGAGGTGCATGGCCGCCGTCAGCTCGTACCGTGAGGCGTCCTGTTAAGTCAGGCAACGAGCGAGACCCGCACTCCTAATTGCCAGCAGTACCCTTGTGGTAGCTGGGTACATTAGGAGGACTGCCGCTGCCAAAGCGGAGGAAGGAACGGGCAACGGTAGGTCAGTATGCCCCGAATGTGCTGGGCGACACGCGGGCTACAATGGCCGAGACAGTGGGATGCCACGCCGAAAGGCGACGCTAATCTCCGAAACTCGGTCGTAGTTCGGATTGCGGGTTGAAACTCACCCGCATGAAGCTGGATTCGGTAGTAATCGCGCCTCAGAAGGGCGCGGTGAATACGTCCCTGCTCCTTGCACACACCGCCCGTCAAAGCACCCGAGTGAGGTCCGGATGAGGCCCCGGTCGGGGTCGAATCTGGGCTTCGCAAGGGGGCTTAAGTCGTAACAAGGTAGCCGTAGGGGAATCTGCGGCTGGATCACCTCCACAGCCCGGGACTGGGGCGTCGCCCCAGCCCACCACTCGTGGCCCATTGTGCCACACCACCACGTTCGATCGCCCACCCGTAGGCCGATCGGGCACCTTTGAACTGTCGAGGCTCTACCTTCCTTTCGGCGGTTGTCCGAAAGTTAGGGCCCATAGCTCAGTGGGAGAGTGCCTCCTTTGCAAGGAGGATGCCCTGGGTTCGAATCCCAGTGGGTCCATGTCTCGGCCCGTCGTCGAATCGCTCCCCTTAAGTGGGAGACGGCGCGACGATTGGGTACGACAGAACCGATGCACCACCCCGTGTAAACGCGGGTGGGAAGGGTTGATGCAGGCCAGCTGTCTACTGGCGTGCGGATGAGACCGTGTGTACGTGTAGTCCAGGCGTCCACTGGACCCGTTCCCGGGTCACTACATCGTTGCGACTTCGTCGCAACGCCGATCCGTCGAACGTGGCTACTGTGCCAGCTGGTGGATCGCTCGGCTCGAGAGCCGATAAAGGACGTGCCAAGCTGCGATAAGCCTCAGGGACCCGCACGGAGGGAAAGAACTGAGGATCTCCGAATGGGAATCCCCACCGCAATTGCTTCGCGCAATGGGGAACGCCGGAAATTGAAACATCTCAGTACCGGCAGGAAAAGAAAGCAATCGCGATGTCGTTACTAACGGCGAGTGAACGCGACACAGTCCAAACCGAAGCCTTCGGGCAATGTGGTGTTCGGACTGACAACCACTCCTCGAACTGCTTCACGAAGTCTCCTGGAACGGAGCGTGAAACAGGGTGACAACCCCGTAGTGAAGCGTAGTACGGGACGCGTCAGCTCCAGAGTATCGGGGGTTGGATATCCCTCGTGAATCTCGCGGGCATCGACCGCGAAGACTAAACACTCCTCGAGACCGATAGCGAACAAGTAGCGTGAGCGAACGCTGAAAAGCACCCCACGAAGGGAGGTGCAATAGGGCGTGAAATCAGTTGGCGATGGAACGACGGGGCATACAAGGTCCCGATCAAAACGACCTACCCGCGAGGGTACAGTAGGAAGATCGGGAAGCCGGTGTTCCGTCGTACGTTTTGAAAAACGAACCAGGGAGTGTGTCTGATTGGCGAGTCTAACCCGATCATCGGGGAAGGCGCAGGGAAACCGACATGGCCGCAGCATTGCGAGGGCCGCCGTGTTCAAGCGCGGGGAGTCAATCGGACACGACCCGAAACCGGACGATCTAGGCGTGGGCAAGGTGAAGCGTGCCGAAAGGTGCGTGGAGGCCTGTTAGCGTTGGTGTCCTACAATACCCTCGCGTGACCTACGTCTAGGGGTGAAAGGCCCATCGAGTCCGGACACAGCTGGTTCCAACCGAAACATGTCGAAGCATGACCTCTGCCGAGGTAGTCCGTGGGGTAGAGCGACGGATTGGGGGACCGTACTCCGAGAGGAGTACGCCCCCCTGTCCAACTCCGAACCTACGGACGCCGTCGACGCAGGGAGTCCGGTATGCGGGGTAAGCCTGTGTACCGTGAGGGAGACAACCCAGAGCTGGGTTAAGGTCCCCAAGTGTGGACTAAGTGCGATCGAAGGTGGTCCCGAGCCCTAGACAGCCGGGAGGTGAGCTTAGAAGCAGCTACCCTCTAAGAAAAGCGTAACAGCTTACCGGCCGAGGTTCGGGGCGCCGAAAATGATCGGGGCTCAAGTCCACCACCGAGACCTAGCCGCACCCTTTACCGGGTGATCGTGTAGGTTGGCGTTCTGTTCGGGTGGAAGCACGGCCGAGAGGTCGTGTGGACCGTTCAGTAACGAAAATCCTGGTCATAGTAGCAGCGTGAGTCGGGTTAGACCCCCGACGGCCGAACGAGTAAGGGTTCCTCAGCACTGCTGATCAGCTGAGGGTTAGCCGGTCCTAAATCAGCCCGTAAGTCGAAGCTGATGAAAGGGAAACAGGTTAATATTCCTGTGCCAGTGTGCACTCAAAGCCGACGCTTTGGGGCCGCCTGAGCCGGGCCATCGCCCGGTCGAACAGTCGAAGTTCGTGGAAGCCGTAATGGCAGGAAGCGAGCGAATGGCTGGATAGCGCAAGTCAGGTCAACCGAGAGCCCGTGAAAAGGCGAGCACACTGTCCGTACCGAGAACCGACACAGGTACTCGTGGCGGCGAAAGCCAAGGTCTGTCGGGAGCAACCGACGTTAGGGAATTCGGCAAGTTAGTCCCGTACCTTCGGAAGAAGGGATGCCTGCCCTCTTCGGGGCAGGTCGCAGTGACTCGGGCGCTCCGACTGTCTAATACCAACATAGGTGACCGCAAATCCGCAAGGACTCGTACGGTCACTGAATCCTGCCCAGTGCGGGTATCTGAACACCTCGTACAAGAGGACGAAGGACCCGTTAACGGCGGGGGTAACTATGACCCTCTTAAGGTAGCGTAGTACCTTGCCGCTTCAGTAGCGGCTTGCATGAATGGATCAACGAGAGCGCCACTGTCCCAACGTTGGGCCCGGTGAACTGTACATTCCAGTGCGGAGTCTGGAGACCCCCAAGGGGAAGCGAAGACCCTATAGAGCTTTACTGCAGGCTGTCGCTGAGACGTGGTCGCCATTGTGCAGCATAGGTAGGAGCCAGTACACAGGTACCCGCGCCAGCGGGTCACCGAGGCAGCATTGAAATACTACCCGATGGTGACTGCGACTCTCACTCCGGGAGGAGGACACCGGTAGCCGGGCAGTTTGACTGGGGCGGTACGCGCCTGAAAAGATATCGGGCGCGCCCCACGGTTCCCTCACCCGCGTCGGAGACGCGGGAGAGAGCGCAAGAGCACATGGGAGCCTGACAGTGTCCGGCACAACGACGGACGCTGACGCGAAAGCGTGGTCTAGCGAACCAATTAGCCCGCTCGTTGCGGGCAATTGCTGACAGAAAAGCTACCTTAGGGATAACAGAGTCGTCACTCGCAAGAGCACATATCGACCGAGTGGCTTGCTACCTCGATGTCGGTTCCCTCCATCCTGCCCGTGCAGAAGCGGGCAAGGGTGAGGTTGTTCGCCTATTAAAGGAGGTCGTGAGCTGGGTTTAGACCGTCGTGAGACAGGTCGGCTGCTATCTATTGGGGGTGTTACGGTTCCTGACAGGAACGTTCGTATAGTACGAGAGGAACTACGAATGGGTGCCACTGGTGTACCGGTTGTTCGAGAGAGCACGTGCCGGGCAGCGACGCACCACGGGGTAACGGCTGAACGCATCTAAGCCGGAAACCCACCTGGAAACGAGGAACCACCTGAGATCCCTCCTAGAAGAGGAGGTCGATAGACTCGGGGTGTACGCGCCAAGGCAACGAGGCGTTGAGCCCGCGAGCACTAACCGATCGAGCCACCATTCATACCGCATGGATCATGACCCGGAAACGGGTCCAGGCGCAGACTGGACTACACGTACGACACGGTTGTGGCGGAGAGAGACCGATACTGGAGTGGCGACGGTTCGATTCCGTCGATCGGCGTTCGGGCGGCCACAGCGGCGGGGCGCTCCCGTACCCATCCCGAACACGGAAGATAAGCCCGCCAGCGTTCCGGCAAGTACTGGAGTGGGAGACCCTCTGGAAACGCTGGTTCGCCGCCTCCACTCATATCTCAGACGGCGACCGACAGTGGTCTGACGGCGGTTCGATTCCGCCGGTCGGCATTCGAGCGGCCACAGCGGCGGGGTGCTCCCGTACCCATCCCGAACACGGAAGATAAGCCCGCCAGCGTTCCGGCGAGTACTGGAGTGGGAGACCCTCTGGGAAAGGCGGTTCGCCGCTTCCATTCATCGAGACGAGTCCTCCGACTCGAGTGCGGGGGACTCGTCTTGGATATTCCATCCTCGAGCGACAGCGTCGCTCGGAAGCAACGTTCTTATCCACGATTCGACCGTAACGAAGACGATGACCGACGGGGACGTCGCCGCGTTTACCTACCTCGGTGCGACGGTTCGTGAGGCGCTCTCCGATCGCGGCTTTTCGACGCCGACGGCACCCCAGCGGCTCGCGATTCCGCCGATCGCGGCCGGAGAGGATACGCTCGTGATCGCGCCAACGGGGAGTGGCAAGACCGAGACGGCAATGTTACCCGTCTTCGATCACGTCCTCGAGTCCGGTCCACCGGAGGGATTCGCCGCGCTGTACGTGACGCCGTTGCGGGCGTTGAACCGGGACATGCGCGACCGCCTCGAGTGGTGGGGCGAGACCCTGGAACTCGAGGTCGACGTGCGCCACGGTGATACGACCCAGTATCGACGGGGAAAGCAGGCCGAAGACCCGCCAGATATCCTGGTTACGACGCCCGAGACGCTGCAGGCGATGCTGACGGGAGAGCGATTACGCGAGGGGCTGGTGGACGTCTCACACGTCGTGATCGACGAGGTACACGAGCTCGCAGCCGCCAAGCGCGGAGCACAGCTTGCGGTCGCCCTCGAGCGACTCCGAGACCTCGCGGGGCCGGTCCAGCGGATCGGGCTCTCGGCGACCGTCGGCGACCCCGAGGAGGTGGGGCAGTTCCTGACCGGCGGCCGACCGTGTGCGATCCGGGAGATCGACGTCGGAAGCGACATCGACGTCACCGTCCGCGAACCCGAGGTGCGCGAGGCCGACGAGGATCTGGCGGGGACGCTGGTGACCGATCCCGAGACGGCGAGTCACGTTCGGTTCATCCGGGAGCTCGTCGACGAACACGAGTCGACATTGATATTCGTCAACACGCGACAGACGGCCGAGGCACTCGGCTCGCGGTTCACGGAACTCGACGCGCCGATCGCCGTCCACCACGGGTCACTCTCGAAGGAGGCTCGAATCGAAGTCGAAGACCGATTCAAGGACGGCGACCTCGAGGCCTTGCTCTGTACCTCCTCGATGGAACTCGGGATCGACGTCGGGCGGGTCGATCACGTAGTTCAGTACCAGAGTCCGCGCCAGGTCACGCGACTCCTCCAGCGGATCGGGCGGGCGGGCCATCGCATGGACGAGGTCTCTCGAGGGACGATCGTCACGACCCGGCCGGACGACACCTTCGAGGCGATCGCGATCGCCAGACGTGCCCGCGCGGGAGAGGTCGAGCCGGCGGCGATCCACGAGGGCAGTCTCGACGTCGTGGCGAACCAGATCCCGGGGATCGTCCAGAGCCAGGGGGATACGGCCGTCACCGAGGCCTACGAGACCGTCTCGCGGGCGTACCCGTTCCGGGAGCTCGAGGCGGCGACGTTTCGCGAGGTGCTCTCGGAGCTTCACCGCAACCGGATCGTCTGGTTCGACGAGGACGAGGACCGGATCGGGGCCACGGGCAACACCTGGCAGTACGTCTACGCGAACCTCTCGATGATTCCCGACGAGGAGACCTACGACGTCGAGGACGTCGCGTCCGGGAGCCCGGTTGGCACGCTAGACGAGCGGTTCGTCGTCAACTTCGCCTCGCCCGGCGAGGTGTTCGTCCAGCGCGGGGAGATGTGGCGAATCGCCGAGGTCGACGACGACGAGGGCGTCGTCACGGTGAGTCCGATCGAAGATCCCGCGGGCGAGGTCCCGTCCTGGACCGGCCAGGAGATTCCCGTTCCCTACCCCGTCGCCCAGGAGGTCGGCGAGATCCGGAGGGTGGTCGCGTCCCAGTTCGGCGCGGGCAGCGAGGCGTCCGTCGCCCGCGAGCTCGCGAGCCGGTACCCGGCCGACGAGTCCACTCTCGAGTCCGCCCTCTCACAGCTCGCCGATCACGTCGAGACCAACGCGCCGATGCCGACGGACGACCGGCTCGTCCTCGAGCGCCAGGGTCGGTCGGTCGTCCTCAACGCCGCGTTCGGTCATCGGGCAAACGAGACGCTCGGTCGGGTGCTGTCGTCGCTGCTCGGCCAGCAGTCGGGTTCGTCGGTGGGGCTCGAGGTCGACCCCTACCGGATCGAACTCGAGGTGCCGACGGCGATCGCGACGAGCGACGTGTGTGACGTCCTCGAGGGGACCGATCCGGATCACGTGGAGGCGATCGTCGAACTGGGACTGAAACGTTCCGACGCGCTCGCGTTTCGGCTCTCGCAGGTCGCGGCGACGTTCGGTGCACGCAAGCGCTGGCAGGGGTCAGGTCGGATGTCGACCGAACGGTTGCTCTCCGCCCTCGAGGGGACGCCGATGTACGAGGAGGCGATCCGGGAGGTGTTTCACGAGGATCTCGACCCCGAGCGGGCGCAGTCGGTTCTCGCTTCGATCCGATCCGGCGAGCTCGAGGTCGTCACGACGCGGGGTCGGACGCCGGTCGGGCGCGGCGGCCGGTCGTCGGGCAGGGAGTTGCTCGCGCCGGAGAACGCCGACGCGAGCGTTATCGAGACGGTTCGCGAGCGGATTCGAAACGATCGCGTGATCCTGCTCTGTACGCACTGCCGGGAGTGGACGTCGAAGACGAAAGTCCGGCGGGTTTCCGACCAGCCCGAGTGTCCACGCTGTGAGTCGACCCGGATCGCGGCGTTGAACCCCTGGGACGAGGAGACGGTCGCGGCGGTCCAGGCCGAAGACAGAGACGAGCACCAGGAGGAGCTAACCGAGCAGGCATACCGGCGGGCGAGTCTCGTCCAGAGCCACGGGAAACGGGCCGTCATCGCGCTGTCGGCTCGCGGCGTCGGTCCACACAACGCGGCACGGATCATCAACAAGCTCCGGGAGAACGAGGACGACTTCTACCGGGACATCCTGGCCAGGGAACGCGAGTACGCCCGCACGCGGTCGTTCTGGGAGTGATCGACTTCGAGGCGGGGTTCATCGTCGCTGGTACTACGACTTCTGTACTCGGCTGGAAGATGAGTGTGAAACCAAATCGTGTCCCGGCGGCAAGGACGTCCCTAACAGCAGCTGTATGTATCAGCGGTTAATTAGAGAGTGTGATGAAGCGCACGGGTCGCGTCGGGCCGCTACGGATCCGGCGGTGGAACCCGATAGTAGCTGGCGCTGTCGTCGGGTTGCTCACTGGGCTACTCGGTCTGTTTGCAACATCGATCCTTGCGAACGGGAATCCCCTCGGCGGGTTTGCTGGTGCGATCGGGTGCGGCATAACTGTCGCATACCTGTCCGAACGGCGACTTTCCACCACCGTTCTCTCCGCATCCATTGCGGATATTTTGAGCTCGGTTGTGTTTTTCTGTCTCGTCTTTGTCGCCTATCTTACGATGGTCGCAGTGACCGAGGGCCTCGCAACTGCATTTTTCGCATCCGCTTTCTTCGGGGTGTATTATGTGACCCTCGGGGGGATATTCGCAGTGTTCGTTGGCACTCTCTCGATTGTAATTACGGTCATCGCTGCAACAATTACCTCGCTCGTTACATGAGCGGTCACGTCGACTACCGGCCACGACCATCGGTATCATCCCTCGAGTCGATCGATGCGAGCGAACCGGCCGGCTCGCCAGCCGGCGGCGAGTGCAGCGATCGTTCCCACGCCGAGTGCGATGGTGAGACCGACGGCGTACACCGCAGGTGGAGTCGACAACAGGGAGTCAAAGCCGACGAGCGACGCGGCGAGGCGGTTCAACCCCGTCGTCGCAGGCGGGGTCACAGCCAGCGCGACGACGCCGCCCAGCAGGCCGATGACGAACCCCTGGGCACCGATCGTCCCCGCGAGCACCGGCCGCGAGAGCCCGATCGCTCGTAACGCTGCGAGTTCGTCGCGTTGCCCGTAGGCGACGAGCAGAAACAGGTTCACCGTGAGGACGATCCCGCCGACGACGGCGAGTGAGACGAGCGCCACGCCGCTTGCGACGACGAGCATCCGGTCCTGTATCAGCGACAGGAGTTGTTCGTCGCTCGTACGCACGTCGTAGGCCGGATGGTCCGCGGCGAGGTCGTCTCGAACGGCGTCGCGATCGGCACCAGGTTCGACGTCGACCGTGACGAACGACGCGCGATCGGTGCCTCGCGTCCCGGCGACCGACTGCAGTTCCGCAATCGGGACCGTCATCGCGGGGCTGCCGAGATACTGCGAGTAGTGCGATGAGATCCCCACGACGGTGAACTCCTGAACGCCGCCTTCTCTGCTGGCTCCGACGTAGACCGTGTCGCCGACCGAGACGTCGAGTTCGGCGGCGATCTCCGGATCGAGCACGATCTCAGCCGGCGCGTCGTCGTCGACGTAGTGGTGTTCCTCGACGTCGAACCCGGAGCCGGCGTCGAAGTCGAAGCCGTCGTGGGTCTCGGGGACGCCGACGGCGCTGAACCGCTCGAGGTCGTCGGTCTCGGTCCCGACGTAGGTGTCGTAGACCGCGACGGGGGCGGCGTGGGAGACGGACTCGTGGTGGGAAGCCTCGGCTGCGACGCCGTGGGCGTCGACGATCGCGTTCTCGGTGCCGCCCGGCGAGGGGTCGAGCGGATCGCTCGTGATCCAGACGTCGCGGTCGACCTCGTCTAAACTCTCCTGGCCGGTCTCGAAGACGCCGATCCCGAGACTGGCGAGCAACGTCACGGAGAGGACGGCGAGTGCGACGGCCGTCACGGCCAGTATCGTCCGACCGGGTGCTCGCCGGAGTTGGGCGAACGCGAGACCGACGACAGCGCTCGCTCGAGCGATCGCCGTCACCGTCCCACCTCCGCGAGGACGTCCGTTCGTGCAGCGATCGCCAGGGGATACGGAAGCGCCGCCAGTCCGGAGAAGACCGCGACGGCGACGGCGTAGGGGGCAAAAAGCGGGTGTGCGTGAGCAACGGCACCCGACGCCATCACCGCGTCCGCGAGGGCGTTGACGACGACGATCCCGCCGAACCCGACCGCGATCCCGACGATCGCTCCGCCGAGTGTCGTCGAAAGCGTCGTGACGGCGACGGTCGCGAGCCGACTGCGGACGGGAAAGCCGACGGCCGCGAGGACCGCGAGCGTCTCCCGATCTTCTTCGACTGTCAGTCCGGCGGTCGTCGCGACGAACAGCGAACAGACGGTCACGCCGACGACGAGCGCGATCAGGCTCGTCGCGAGTGCTAACCCGTCGTCGAAGAGTGCGGCCAGGGTGACCTCGTCGTCGGTCTCGATCGTCGCGTCGGGATAGGCCGACTCGGCGGCCGAGACGGCCCGATCGTTCTCGCCCCACACCAAGACGCCGTCGGCGAGGTCGCCCTCGTCGGCGCCGGACAGTTCCTGAAGGTCGTCGAGGTGGACGAGTGCGACTGGGACGTCGCCATCACCGGATTCGACCGCCGTCACGGCGAGCGAGAGCGAGGCGTCGTTGGTCTCTGTCTCCGCGACCTCGAGGTCGTCCCCGCTCGTGACCGCGAGCCGATCCGCCGCGGCGTCGGAGAGGACGATCGGTCCCGACGGCTCGTCTTCAGCGCCGTCCTCGAGGGAAGCGGCCGGGAGGGTCGCGACGGACGCGTCCGCGTCGGGCACAACGCCGACGGCGAGAACGCGCTCGGACTCACCATCCGACGTCTGCAACGCGACGGTCTCGACAAGCATCGGCGTCGCGTGATCGACGCCGTCTGTCGACCGTATCGTCTCGCTGCGTTCGCTCGCCTCGCCCAGCCGTGGGCTCTCGACGCCGTCGAGTGCCGACAGCGAGCCACCGTCTGCAGGGGCGATACGGACGTCAGCGTCTGTCTCGCTCGTGATTCCGTCGTCGGCGAGCGCGACTGCGACCCCCGTAACCAGCAACAGGAGCCCGATCGTCAACGCGACGGCGAGGACCGTCGACGCGATCCGGCCGGGCATGACCCGCGTCGCCTGCTCTCGGACCCGGGACAGTGACATCGACACGACCCCGTACCAGCGCGCACGCCACGTCGTATCGGTGTCCTCATCGACCATCCGACACCACCGTTCCGTCGCGGAGTCTGATCACCCGGTCGGCGACCGACAGCGTGGCCTCGTCGTGGGACGCGACGAGGACCGTCCGACCGCCGCCGACGTCGGTCAACAACTCGAGGACGTTCGCACCCGTCGTCGTGTCGAGTTCGCCGGTCGGTTCGTCGGCGACGATGACGTCGGGATCGGTCGCGAGCGCGCGGGCGATGGCGACCCGCTGTTGTTCGCCGCCGCTTAACTCGCCCGGCAGGTGCGTCACGCGGTCGCCGAGTCCGACCTCCTCGAGTAGCGCCGTCGCTCGCTCGCGCCGTCGCGACCGCGGGAGGCCTGCCTGGACGAGCGGTAACGCGACGTTCGCCCGGGCAGACAGCGCGGGCAGAAGGTGAAACCGCTGGAAGACGATGCCGACGTGACGACGTCGCGTTCGGACCCGCTCGCGATCCGACAGCGCCGTCAGGTCGGTGCCGAGCACGGAGACGGTGCCCGCGGTCGGCACGACGAGCCCGGCGACCGCGTGCAGGATCGTCGACTTGCCGCTCCCACTCGGTCCCGCGAGGCCGACGACCTCGCCCTCCTCGACGGCGAGCGTGACGT
This sequence comes from Natrialbaceae archaeon AArc-T1-2, assembly GCF_030273315.1. NCBI lineage: Archaea > Methanobacteriati > Methanobacteriota > Halobacteria > Halobacteriales > Natrialbaceae > Natrarchaeobaculum > Natrialbaceae archaeon AArc-T1-2. The sequence goes on from NZ_CP127174.1 coordinate 2,684,083, forward strand.
CTCGAAGCGCAGTCACGGACCGGTCACGGCTCGAGCGAAATCGCCCGCTGCTCGCGTACTCGTGGTGGACGTCCTCGAGGCGAACGGCGGTCGATGGGCCGGTCCTGGCAGCCGCCGGTTCGCTATCGGCGGCGTCGCCGCGTCCGATAGCGAACATGGCCTGCAGTGAGCGATGGATCATCCTCACGAGGGTCAACTCGAGCGAGAAGATGGCGCGTCCACCCATTGTTTCTGCCAACCTTACGCCAGCCGGCGAACCGACACGGGCACCATTACGCATTCCGGAAACGAGAACAGTCATCACAATCGAACCATACGGGTGCAAGGCGTCCCCTACGGCTCGACGACGCCTCCGTAACGGCCAAACGACGCCGTCCCCTCTCTCCGAGTATGAAGTTCGCGCCCGGGATGTGGCGGTACGCCGTTCCTCCGTTGGTCGTCGCGCCGTTCGCGCTGATTTACAGCGTCGCCGCCGGAGTTGTTGCGCTCGCGGTCGGGGCGTTCGTGCTGGCGTTCTTTCGCGACCCAGAGCGAACGCCGCCGCCGACCGGCGTCGTCTCGCCGGCCGATGGCACGGTTTCGGTCCTTCGGACGGAAGGCGAGCGAGTCCGACTCGGGGTGTTCATGAACGTCTGGCACGTCCACGTCGTCCGGGCTCCGTTCGACGGCGTCGTCACGGACGTCGAGCACGTCCCCGGCGCGAACCGGCCGGCGTTCTCAAAGGAGTCGGACCGCAACGAGCGCGTTCACGTTCGATTCGAGCCGCCGGGATCCGACGGCCACGAGGACGCGACACGCGACGAGCGCGGCGGTGGCGGTCTCGAGAACGACGACCGCGAGGTCACGCTGATCGCCGGCGCGTTTGCCCGTCGCATCTCCCCCTACGTGGAGTCGGGCGACGAGGTCGAACGCGGCGAGCGGATCGGACACATCGCGTTCGGCAGTCGCGTCGATGTCCGCTTTCCCCCCGACATCGATCGCGAGGACGTCGCCGTCGAACCGGGCGAGTCAGTGCGGGCAGGCGAGACAGTCGTTCTCGAGTCCGGCACGGACCGTACGAAACGACTTTGACCGAGGGTGAGCAATCGGATATTGGTGACAAACGGTGGATCTGACGCGTCGACAGCTGTTGGCCGGTGCCGTCGGCGGCGGCGCTGCCGTCGGTGGCGGTCGGGCGATCTACAACGTCTTTCTCGGCTACGATCGGTTCACGGGAACGAACTTGCTTCGCCAGGACCTCGATCCCCTCGTCCTCGAGTATCTCCAGCCGTCGGGTGAGGGAGCCACCGTCGACGGCTACCGGATCGAAGCCGACGGAGACGACGTCACGGTCCACGACGGCGATACTCGAGTCGCGACGCTCGATCCCTCGACCGACGATCCCGCGTCAGCCGCTGCCGTCGACGACGAGCTCGGACTCGCGGACGGCCCGCTCGAGGAGGTGATCGCAGATCTCGGCGCGCTCGAGGCGGGCGACGTCCGGTTCGTCTACGACAACTACCCGGGGTTCTTCGAACTGGTCGAGTCGGGCGACGACCGTCCCTACACCGTCGCGGGTCTGCGGGGACGTCGAAGCGCAGAGCCCGACCTCATCGGCGAGTTGACCGGGGCGGATCCCCGCGATCCGAAGGCGGTCGCCGAGGGACTCGCCGAGACGTTTCGCGAGCACACGAACTACGACGTCCCGCGATACGTCGCCGGCTCGATCGAGGACAACGTGCTCCTCGGCCGATACGACCTGCGCCGGTACTTCGAGTCGCCGACCGACTTCGAGTCGATGGTCGAGGGGAGAGACAGCGGGCTGTTCTGTTACGACCTCACGCGTCGGTCGGTCGAGGCGCTGCAGGCGACGCCAGCACCCGAGCAGACGACGCCGGTTTTCGCTGGCTTCGTCCGAAACGCCCGGCACAAGCACGTCTACACGGTCGTCGCGAGTGCGATCCGCGACAACGGCGAGCTGGTTATCCCGGTGACGTTTCTCGATTACACGCACTCGACGCTGTACGACGACTTCCGGCTGCGTCGGATCCTCGGCGAGGGGCTGGACGCCTACGACGACGGTCATCGGGCGACGGAGATCGCCTGGTATCGGTACTAGTCGTTCGCCCCCGTCGGAATCCGTCCGGCGGCGTACAGGACGAGCGCGACCGCGAGCAGAGCCGCGATACTGGCCGCAAAGAGTCGGATTGCTGCATCGAACGCTACCCCGAAGTCGACGAGCGTGCCGAGGATCACACTGCCGGTCGCCTGGATCGGCATCATCGTGCCGCTGAACAGCGCGTAAGCACTGGCGCGATTCTCGTCCGGAAGCGAGGCGAGCAGGTAGGTGTCGACAGCGGGAAAGAGTCCGTGAACGAGAAGTCCCGTGATCGCGGTGACGGCGAAGATCGCGAAGACGCCCTCGACGTAGGTCACTGCGAAAAGCGACGCGACGAACCCGCCCGCGAGCGCGAGGATCAGCGGAACGAACCGCACGCGGTCGGCGACGACACCGGCGAGGGCGAACGCCGGTACGCCGGCAGCGAACAGCACCGTCAGGGCGGTTCGCGCGCGACGCTCGGAGAACCCCTTGGTCTCGACGAGGTAGGTTACGTAGAAGTTAAACACTCCGTTCCAGACCAGCCCTGTGAATCCGACGATCGCCACGCCAGTCACGACGATCGGCCACTGCCGACGGAACGCGACGAGCAACCGTCGGTCGGCCGCCCCTGCCTCGGGTAGCGTTGCCCGTTTCGCAGCGACGAAAAGCGCGATCGTCGCGAACAGGGCCGCAGCCGAGATCGACAGGAAGACGACCCGCCAGGCGGCAATCGGCCACGGGACCGCGAAGTACGCACCGACCAGAAGCGGGGCTGTGACGGCGGCGACCTGACTCGAGGTGCCGTGGATCCCGATCGCTCGGCCGACCCGCGTCGGAAATAACTCGCTGACGAGCGGGCTCGCAGCGACGAAGTACATCCCGCTTGCGATCCCCATCAGGAAAGCGCCGACGTAAAGCATCGACAGCGTGCCGGCGGCCGCCGCAAACAGCGACGCGCCGGCGAGAACGAGTCCCGTGAGGAGGACGACCCGGTGGCGCGGGTACCGCGTGAGTAGGTAGCCCGTCGGGAACCGCAACGAGGCGCTTCCAACCCAGGCGAGGGTCGCGAGCAGGCCGACCTCGGCCGCACTCGCGTCGAAGGTCGTCCGAAACGGCTCGAGCAACGGCGCGTAGATCACCCGGCCGAGGTTGACCAGAAAGACGAGCAGACACAGCGATCCGAAGAGTTGGCTTCGTCGGCTCGCAGTCGGAAGCACCGTCTCGGCCATAGCTGTCCGCTCATACCGAACGGGGTCAATACTTTCGAACCGGTGCCCGAATTATCAGCCACGATGACAATCACCGAAGCCCATGTCTTTTTCTTCCCGTCCGTCGTACACCGAAGCATGAAATCGATCCGGAAGGCGCTTCGGGACGGCGAACTCGAGAAAGACACCTACGACCGCATCGTCTGTGAGCAGTGTGGTAAACCGCTGAAGACCGAGAACGACCCGGACTCGATCGAGACGATCCGCATCTGTCCGGACTGCAATACAGAGTGGAAAGAGATCCGGTAACGACAACTACTCGAGGACGGCCCCGATCGCCTCGTCGTCGAGCGGAGCGAACGCACCCGCGTCGACGTTCTCCCGGACGTGTGTCTCGGTACTCGTACCCACGAGCGACGCGGTCACGCCGGGTGCCGACCGCGCGACGTTGATTGCCTGCTGGACCGGCGTCTCGTCGTCGCGTCGATCGACCGACGGGACGCCGTCGGCGAGTGAGCCCTGTGCGATGGACGCGCTCGTGACGACGTCGACGTCCGTTTCGAGCGCGTACTCGAGTACGGAGGCGGGCCCGTCGGGGCCGTCGTGGGCTCGCTCGGTCGCCGCCTCCGGCATGGCCGCGTTGAACGGCAACTGGATCGCCCGAAAGCGCGTCTCTTCTGCGCCGACTGTCCGCGCAGCGGTCCGCGCTCGCTCGAGAACGGCCGGCACGGAGAGGTATGAGGGGTGGTCTGACGGAACCCGAAACGCCTGCCAGGTCGCCACGCCGTAGCAGCCGATGTCGCCGGCGTCGGCCCGCTCTTCGAGTCGGACGAACGCGTCCTCGAGGGCGTCGTAAACCGCCTCGCGGGAGCGTTCGCGGAGCTGGGTCGCCGGGTTGTGGACGTAGTAACAGTCGATCGTCTCGAGACCGAGATTCGCGAGCGAACGATCCAGCTGATCGTCGAGGTAGTCCGGGTCGATGCAGTGACTGCCGGCGACGAGGTCGTCGGGATCGAGGATCCCGGGCTCGACGTACTCTTCGGTAACGTACGCGGTCGGGTCCGTCGGGTGGTCGCCGTCGAACGGCAGGTAGCCGCCTTTCGTCGCAACGAAGACAGCCTCGCGGTCGACGTCGCTTCTCTCGAGTGCGCGACCGACGACGCGCTCGCTGCGCTGACAGCGGTAGTTGATCGCCGTGTCGATCACGTTACAGCCCGCCTCGAGGCCCGTTCGGATCGCCGCCTCGTAGTCGTCGTCGACGGCGTCGGTCGGATCCCCGAGGTAGGTACCGAGGCCGACGCTCGAGACGACGGCGTCGCCGAGCCGACGGAAGTATCCCTCCGCGAAGGCGTCCTCGTGTTCGTCGCGGTACGCTCGCGTCGCCGATCGGGTTGCCATGCGAGGCCATACGACCGCACGGCTGAAAAGTACAGGTCGTGTCAGCTCGGCGTCGACGCATCGTCGCCGTTGATCGTCAGTGGCCGTCGCCGTCCTCGAGCGCCGCGCGGGTCCGGTCGTTGAACCCCTCGAGTTCGCGTCTCGCGGTGTGGGGCATATCCTCCGGCGGTGACCGGAGTGCGGGCTGGGCGTCCGGATCGAGGTCGGGCCAGCCGACGATCACGCGACCGACCATACCGGTCTCCTCGTGGGTCGGGTGGTGACCGATGGGGCCTTGCCCGCGTTCGGGACCGTGGCCGTGTTCGACGATAGTGCAGGCGTAGTCGTAGATCCCCGCCTCCTCGAAGGTCAGTTCGAACGTCTCGCCCTCGGTCCGGAGCAGTTCACTTTCCCAGGGTTCGGCGGTCTCGGGAATCCGTCGCTCGCTCGCCGTGGGCAAGAGATCGGCGTTGTCCGGGTGATAGGCGACCGTATCGTGGCCGCCGCTGTCGATGACCCACGTCACCGCCCCGCCCTCCTCAAGGTGGACGACGTGCGGGACGAAGTGGTGGGTGTCCTCGGCGTCGTCCGTCTCCATCGACACGTCGACGTGTTCTTCCGGATGTCCGAGTTCGTGATCGTACTCGTGGTCGTGGCCGTGACCGTCGTCATCGTCGGCAGTGGTCGTAGTATCAGTATCGTCGTCGGTCGTGCCGGCCGGGGAAGTGGTCCCGTCCAGACATCCTGCAAGGCCGGCCGCAATCGTGCCACCGGTAACGGCGAGCACGTACCGCCGGGTGGGCGTCTCGTCCGTCATCGGTTCTCCCCCTGCGACAGGAGCCGTCGTCGGCGTTTCTCGAACTCCGCCTCGGAGAGTTCGCCCCGGGCGTAGCGCTCCCGAAGCTCCGACAGTGCACGGTCGTGGCCGTCCGCGTTCTCGGATCGGTCGCCTCCGCTGGCCGCGAGAGCGAGGACTGCCACGACCGCAAGAACGAAGAAGAGTCCGGGCCCCATCCAGCCGCCGAACGGTCCCCAGCCCCAGCCATCGCCCATCGATCCGCCAGGACCGTGTTGGGCAACGACTATGCTGACGCCGGCGAGGAGGACGACACCGCCAGTACCCGGTGTGAACGTATACTGCGCCATAAGCGAGAGAGGATACGGGGACGGAAAAGTATTGTTGGTCGACCGGTAGCGACGGGTCCGACGCCCCGAACGGAGGCCGTCGGCCGGACCACCCACTGGTAAGTACCGTGCACTCACACCTGTCGTGTATGGCTGGATCCGAAGACGAACCCGCCCCCGACGTCAGTACCGACGCGTTTCGCGACCGCGGGAACGGCCTCGAGGTCGCCGTCGTCGGCGCGGGTGCCGTCGGCGCGACCGCAACGTACGATCTCGCCCGCGAGGGAGCCGACGTGACGCTGTACGACCGCGATACCGTCGCAAGCGGTGCGAGCGGGCGGGCCGCGGGGATCTGTTACGACGCATTCGCCGACCAGCCCGACGCCACCCTCGCGAGCGACGCGATCGAACGGTTCCGGGCGCTGTCGGGCGATGACACGTTCCCGTTCGTGGAGTGTCCCTACGTCTGGCTCGCTCGAGACGGCGACGACCGCCGTATCGAGGCGATCCGGGAGGGGATCGAGCGCATGCAGGCAAACGGCGTCGTCGCCCTCGAGATGGATCCCGACGAGTTCGCGGAACGCTTCCCCGCGCTCGAACACGAGGACGTCGCGGTCGCGGGAATCGCCGGTGCGGCCGGCTACACCGATCCCGCAGCTTACACCGCCTGTCTGGCAGCCGCAGCGACCGGCGCTGGCGCGACTCTCGAGACTAACACGCCCGTTTCGGTCCGAACCGATCCGCCGCGGGTCGTTCCCGAAGGCGGTCCGGAACGCGAGGTCGACGCCGTTCTCGTCGCCGCGGGCGCGCACACGAAACGGCTGCTCGCGGACGCCGGCGTTCCGATCGCGATGAAACCGTACCGGGTACAGGTCCTGACCGCGACGGCCGATATCACAGAGCCGATGCTCTACGACGCGACCGACGACGTCTACGCCCGACCACACCCCGACGGGCTGCTCGCAGGCGACGGGACCGAGTTACGGGAGGCCGACCCCGACGGCTACGACCGCGACGCGGACCCGGGGTTCGCCGACGACCTCGCGACTCGCGTCGCGGACCGCTTCTCCGGCGCCGATCTCGAGGTGATCGAGGCCTGGGCGGGGCTCTGTACGGCGACGCCGGACCGGAACCCACTCGTGGGAGAGCTCCGTGACGGACTCTACGTCGCGACCGGATTCCAGGGCCACGGTTTCATGCGCGCGCCGGCGATCGGCGAGCGGATCGCGGACGAGATTCTCGGCGGCGACGGAATCGACGCCTTCGATCCGACGCGGGTGTCCGGCGACGAGACGTTCGACATCGCGGCGGGGATGACGGTCGACGGGAATTAGTCGTCGATCTCGATCGATTCGGCGTCGGCCTCCGAGGAGCGCTCTTTCGGAATCTCGACGTTCAAGGTTCCGTACTCGGTGAGTCTGGCCGTCCCCGCGTCGGGGTCGACGGTCGCGTCGTCGGGAAGCGTCGCCTCGCCGTCGAGGGTCATTCCGCGACCGGGAAATCGCATCTCGAACCCGTCGTGAAACTCACGAAACCGATCGACTCGAATCTTTACCGTACCGTTTACGTACCGAACCTGGACGTCGTCTCGTTCGGCTCCCGGTGCGTCGAAGACGACGAGATACGAGCCCTCGTTCTCGAGGACGTCGACCGGCAGCGATCGTTGCTCGTGGAGATGGCTACTTGCACGGCCGATCCCCCGGTAGAGCGTGCTTCCGACCGCGTTCCCGAGATCTCTGAAACTCACGAGCCATCACCTCGAGCCCGAGCCGGACGCAAGCGGGGGCGACTGAGAGCGGGTTGCGTCATTCGCATCCCCTTCTATGGTAGCCGCGTTCATATCGTTTTTGAATAAAATAAACGTCAGACGATTTCCCGACTCACGGCCGTCGTTGTCAGAGGTCGATCGCCTCGAGGGCCTCGGTCGTCCCGCAGTACGGACACGCGAAGTCCGCGACCGTCGTCTCGTCGGGCATCTCGTAAGTGTAGTGTAACTCGAACATGTCGAGGGTGCAGTCGTCGTCGGTACAGACGACCTCGAGCGTCGCTGGCATGGACGCAGATACTCGCGCGACGACAATCAGCCTACGGATCCTGGCGACGCGATCGTCCGTCGGCGACCGACGACCGGCGTTTTCGTTCGGTTCGCACTCGTCGGCCTCGAGGGTGACCTTTTTGCGGTCCGTTGCGCTATTCGGAGGTACGAGACTGGATGTTCAAAAGTTATCGCATCGGCCAGGCGTTCGGGATCCCGCTCAAGCTCGACGTCACCTTGTTGCTCGTGTTACCCCTGTTCGCCTGGGTGATCGGCGCACAGATCGAGACCGTCGTACCCATCCTGAACCAGGTGTTCGGGACGGACATCGCGGCCGATGCGCTTGCCGGTGTCGTGTGGCCGTTGATCGTCGGTCTCCTCGCGGCCATCGGACTGTTCATCGGCGTCGCGCTCCACGAGTTCGGCCACGCGCTGGTCGCGCTCCGTTACGACTACGACATTGACTCGATCACTCTCTGGCTGCTCGGCGGAGTCGCCCAGCTCGTCGATCGACCGCGGGACTGGCGTCACGAATTCTGGATCGCTATCGCCGGTCCGATCGTCAGTCTGGCCGTCGGCGTCGTCTGCTATCTCGCCTTACTCGTGGTGCCGGCCGGGATGGACGTCACCGCCTTCGTACTCGCGTATCTCGCGCTCTTGAACGTCGGGCTGGCCGTCTTCAACATGCTTCCAGCGTTTCCGCTCGACGGCGGGCGCGTCCTCCGGGCGATTCTCGCACGGTCGATGAGCTACGTTCGCGCGACGAAGGTGGTGACGCTGGTCGGAAAGGGGTTCGCGATCTTGCTCGGACTCGGCGGACTCGCCACGGTCAACGTCTTCTGGGTCGCCATCGCGATTTTCGTCTACATCGCCGCGACGGCCGAGAGCCGCCAGATGATGCTCGATGCGACGCTCGACGGACTCACGGCTCGCGACGTGATGCGACGCGCCTCGGAGCTGTCGACGGTGCCGCCCGAACTGACGGTCGATCGGCTCCTCGAGCGGATGTTCCAGGAGCGCCAGACGTACTACCCCGTCGTCAGGGACGGACAGATCGGCGGCGTCGTGACGCTCGAAGACGTCCAGGAACTCGAGCGAACACAGCGAGTGGCCGCACGCGTCGGCGACGTCATGACGTCGTTTGATGCGCTCGAGCGAATCTCGGCCGACAGCGACGCGATGACCGCGTTTCAGCGACTCCAACAGAGCGAGAGCGAGCACTTGCTCGTCGTCGAGGACGGAAGCGTCGTCGGGGTTCTCACACTCGAGGATCTGCTCTCGACCCAGGAGATCGTCCGCGAACACAGGCGAGTCGACGATCGGTCGCCGCGACGGGAGCCACAGCGTCAACGACGGCTGTGATACCCGCGACGGTCGTGTAGTCACCGTTTTACGCCTCGAGCGGCTACGGCGAGCTATGACAGACCCCGAGACGCTTTCGGTGACGATCGTCGACGGCTACGTCGACGAACCGGCACACTTCGGGGTCCCGCCGTACGTCTCGACGTACCCCCGGTACACGGCCGGTGCGCTCGTCGATGCCGGCGTCCCGCCGGAGCGGATCACCTACCACACGATCGACGGCCTCCGCGACGAGCCCGACCGCTTCCGTGACGTCGACGACGCCGACTTGCTGATCTACCTGGGCGGGATGACCGTCCCCGGCAACTACGTCGGCGGGACGCCCGCCGAACCCGACGAGGTGCGCGAACTCGCCTGGACGGCGAGCGGAACGACCCTGATGGGTGGCCCCGTCAAATTCGGCGTCGGCGACGCAAACGAGGGGGCGATCGAGACCGAACGCCAGGACCTCGATTTCGATTTCGTCGCGAAAGGCGACGTCGAGGCCGCCGCCTACGACCTCGTCGCGAATGGCCTCGAGGGTTTCGGCGACCGGATGCGCGACGTCAGCGAGGTCACTCGGTGGGCGCACAAGGGCGCGTTCGTCGTCGAACAACACCCCAACCACCCCGACTACCTTATCTGTGAACTCGAGACCTCTAGGGGGTGTGCGTATCGGTGTTCGTTCTGTACCGAGCCACTGTATGGCAACCCCGACTTCCGCCCGCCCGAGACGGTCGTCGCCGAAGTGGATGCCCTCGCAGACCACGGGGTGAAACACTTCCGGCTCGGCCGGCAGGCGGACATCCTGGCCTACGGCGGCGACGGCGAAGCGCCTAACCCCGACGCCCTCCGGGAGCTATACGAGGGGATCCGGACGGTCGCACCCGACCTCGAGACGTTGCATCTGGACAATATGAACCCCATCACGATCGTGAACTGGCCGGAAAAATCCAGGGAAGGGATCCGGATCATCGCCGATCACAACACGCCCGGGGATACGGCCGCCTTCGGCCTCGAGTCCGCGGACCCGGTCGTCCAGGAGGAGAACGATCTCAACGTCTCCGCCACGGAGTGTCTCGAGGCGGTCCGGATCGTCAACGAGGAAGGTGGCTGGCGGCCGGGCGGTCCGGACGATCCGCAGGAAGGCGTCACGGGCGAAGACGACCCGATCCGGCTCCCCAAACTCCTTCCCGGGATCAACCTCGTTCACGGGCTCAAAGGCGAACGCGAGGAAACCTACGAGCACAACCTCGAGTTCCTCTGGAACGTCTACGACGAGGGACTGATGCTCCGGCGGATCAACATCCGACAGGTGATGGCCTTCGCCGGCACCGAGATGTCCGAGACGGGTGCCGAGATTGCGAACGAACACAAGAAGCTGTTCAAGTCCTACAAACGACAGGTCCGCGAGGAGATCGACAACCCGATGCTCGAACGGGTCGCCCCGCCGGGCACCGTCTTGCCGGACGTCCACCTCGAGTACCACCAGGACGGCAAGACGTTCGGCCGTCAGCTGGGGACGTACCCGTTGCTCGTTGCGATCCCCGGCGAGCACCCGCTCGAGGAACGGCGAGACGTCGCGGTCGTCGATCACGGCTACCGGTCGGTCACCGGTGTCCCCTACCCACTCGATCTCAACGCCGCCTCGATGGACGAACTCACGGCCGTTCCCGGTCTCGGGAAACGGCGAGCGGGCAACATCGTGGTGAACCGACCCTACGACTCCGTCGCCGAGGCTGATCTCGACGCTGACGTCGACGTCTCGCAGTTCGCGACGGTTAGTTCGCTCGAGCGCGTGTAGGGACGGCCCGGGGCCGCTTGCCACCGAATATCCGTCCGAGGTCGGTAGTTCTAATATGGATGGGCTTCTGACTGGAACCAGAGGGTCTCACTGTGGAGATATCTGACAAACTCCTGTGTCTGTTCAGCACGGACGTTTCGGAGGAGAACGACCGATACGTCATCGAAGTACCGAAGCGGGAGGTCGAAACTGGCGACATCGATCCGGGTGAGGTCTACCGCGTCGCGTTGATCTCGCGCGACCGCGACGGCGAGGACGCCGACACCGCCACGGAAAAACCGAGCGCGCCCTCGGAGCCCCAGCCACCGGTCGAGGTCGGCGAGACGCGTTACGTCGAAATCGAAGACATCGGCAAACAGGGTGACGGTATCGCCCGCGTCGAGCGTGGCTACGTCATCATCGTTCCCGGCGCAGAGGTTGGCGAGCGGGTCAAAATAGAGATCAGCGAGGTCAAGTCCAACTTCGCGGTGGGCGAGATCATCGAGGAGACGTTCTAGCGCGTCTCGCGTGCCGACCCGTCCGACCGCTTCGGCCCTTCGGAATCGTGGACGACGATCTCGCCGGGGTCGGGGTCGGCCGGCTCGTAGGCGTCCCGGACGGCGATTGCCTCCTCGAGCTCTCGAATCGCTCGTTCTTTCAACGCGCGCGCAAGCTCCTCGGCGTCTGCCCGCGTGATGTCCCGTCCCAGCCCGTCGCACTCGTGGGCGCGAACGACCCCGGTCTCGTCGACGGCCTCGCCCATCGGCTGACTCGTGCCGTCGATGGCAACGCTGAACGGGTACGTTTGACAGATCAACGGTCGATCGTCGTGGGCGAGACACGCGCCGACACCGTCGTCGGTTTCCTCGTAGAACGCGCAGTCGCCGCAGTCGTCGGTCTGTAATGCCCACTCGAAGGTCTCGCCCTCGAGGCTGCCGTCTCCTGTCTCGGACAGCCCATAGGGCATCGGTCGGGCGACGTCGCGCCACTCCTGGTCGGTCGCGTCCGTGAGCGCTCTGACCTCGTCTGGAAAGATCGTTGCGGTGTGCTCGTCTGCACCCTCACGCGTACAGCAGGCACCACAGCGAGTACACTCGAAGCCGATCGACTCGATAGCGTCGGCCAGCTCCCCGGCGTCGAGGTCGCGGGCGCGCTCGAGGTCGTCTTCGAGGGAAGTCACGTTCGTTCGTTCGTGCCGACGCGCAAAAGTCCGCCGCTATCGGGATCGAGCCCGTTCGCCGTCCCACGCGATTCGCCCTTCGACGGCGAGTTTCTCGAGGTGAGCACGGACCGTCGCCCGGGCGAGGTCACGAACGCCCGCGAGGTCTTTCTCGTATGCGTCCTCGAGGATTTCCTCGAGCGTCTCCGCGCCCGACTCGACGGCCGCCAACACTCGGCGTTCGCGCTCGAGGCGATGGGCGAGAAGGCGCTCGAGGCGCTCCCGGGGATCGTCGATGACGGGACCGTGTCCGGGCAGCAGCCGTGGTGGATCCACCGCCCGCAGGCGACGCAACGTCGTCAGGTACGCACGCATGTCGCCGTCGGGTGCGCCGACGACGACGCTTCCATCGGCGAGGACGCAGTCGCCACAACAGATCGGTCCACCCTCGCCGACTTGCACGGCGACGTGGTCGGGCGCGTGACCGGGCGCGTCGAGAATCCTGAGTTCGTCGTCGCCGCAGGGAACGGTCGCCCCCGGCCGAACGAGTCGGTCGGGTTCGACGCCGGCCGCCTCCCGAAATCGATCGACGTGACTCGTCCGCGCCCAGACCGTCGCCGTCTCCATTGCGTACGCGTCGAGATCGCCGACGTGGTCGGGGTGGGCGTGGGTGACGAGGACGTGCTCGACGCCACGAGCTCGAACCAGTCGGTCGAGCGCGTCCGTCCGGCCCGCGGGGTCGACGAGCACCGCCGGATCGTGTCCGACGACGTAGACGTTCGTCTGTCCACTGGGTGCACGCGTTGCGGTCGTCACTGGAACGCGGACGACGTCCATACGAAACCGTCGTCGACCGGGGAGGAAGTGAGTATCGGATTCCCGTCGACGAACGGACGACGGCGGTGAGGTGCCGTCGGCTACGAGGTGGGTACGAAAAACGAGTGAGGTCAGTGTTTCAGGTAGTACACCTGCTTGCGTGCGTCCTGGAAGCTGTATCGGGAACCGACGAGGTCGACATCCTCGAGTCGGTTCAACGCGTACCGGACGGTCCGGTCGGGAAGCAGCGACTCCTCGGCGAGTTGCCCCTGCGAGAGTGGCGAGTCGGATTCGAGAACTTTCGCGACGAGTTTCGCACTCGGTGGAAGTTCGCGAAGACGGTCGTGGTATTCGGTCTCGGAAAGCGTCTCTTCGGCATCGGTGGTAGCATCGTCAGCAGTACTCATGCTCATACCTTCCACAGAAGTGCGATCACTGGTAAAGCTTCCCTATATGTGGGTACTTACAATCTTGTTTGTACTAGGTGTATTACCACACTCTGGTTAATTATAAGACGGGGGGTCGGTCCACCCCCCGAACGTTCTCCCGGTGTGGTAACTCGGCTCGAGGCGAACGCTTTTTACGGCCCGGCCAACTATGATCAGTAGCGATTTCTCATGAATGGCAATACGCCGTACGCAGGGCTGCCGGGTGTGACGGGAGCTGGCCAGCGAGCATCGGCGGACGTCCCGGAGATCTCCGGCGATCAGAAACGAACGCTTCACCGTGACGTCTCACAGATTGCCGCACGAACCCGTGAGCTACTTCCCAACGAGTACGTCGTCGACTCTGAAATCTCACACGGCGTCGGCGGTCCGCAGGTGACCGTCGCCGTCCAGCCGCCGGTCGGCCGTCCGGTCAGCGCCGGCTTCTCACCCGACCTCGGGGACCAGGCCGACGAGATAATCTCGACGGACGAGCGCGACGAGGTGGCCCGTGGGCTAGCTGCGAGCGCGGCACTACAGGTCAAACTGGCGATGAACCGGGGCGTAACGCCGACGGCACGCTAGTCGTCTTCGAGATACCGCCGATCCGTTCGGTTCCGGTCTGTCCGCCCATCCGGCCGCAGTCTGGCATTCTCACAATCTGGGAATCAGACACCGTGTTAATTGGTCCCAGAACGCTACCTCGGTGTATGACCGAAACCAACGCACGATCTACGATGGCCCAGACGGACGGACACACGACCGGAGACCGGACGACGTCGGTGGAAGCGACGATCCGGGCGGAGCTGTCCAAACACCGCGAACTACACGTTACCGACCTGTCCCGGCGACTCGAGGAGCATCCGGCGACGGTCGAGAAAGCGTGTCACCGACTCGCACGACAGGGCAAACTCGTCGCGGTCGGCTGTGGAACGTTTTCGAACTGCTAACTCGCCGCCTGCGGTGTCGTCTCTGTCCCCACTTTCCATCGAGGGCAGTCACTTGCCCCAGAACGGGTCGCGGTTGCGGTGTTTTTCGAGGTACATGTTCAACGCCTCGAGTTCGTCGCCTGGAATCTCCTCGGCGAGTTCCTGTTCGAGGATCTTCGCGTGTTTCTCGGGTATCTCGATCCAGAGTTCGTCGCCTTCCTCGATCCCCCGGCCGACCGTGGGGCCGTCGATGGCGGCGCTGACGCGGTTGCCGGCCCGGGCCTCGTCGACGTCCTCGCCCTGTTCCTGGATGCCCTTGACCTCGCCGACGCGTTCGGGCTCGTTGCCATCCCATTTCACCACGTTGCTGTTTTTCTGGAGGGTGCCCGAGTTGACCTCGACGCCGACGACGGCCGGATCGTTCTGGCGGAAGACGTGATCCTTGAGGATTCGAAACCGTGCCGGCCGGGTGATGTTCTCGAGGATAGTATCCTGCTGGGCGCGTTCGATCTCCTCGACGTGGGTCTCGTACTCTTCGACCAGCTGGTAGATGACGTCGTCGACGAACAGCTCGACGTCGTCGATCTCGGCCCGTCGTTTCGCGTCCTCAAGGACCTCGACGTTGAACCCGAGGACGACCTGCTGTTTGGAATTGTCGGCGGTCGAGGCGACGGAGATGTCACGCGGGGCAACGTCGCCGACCTCTGCGCGGACGATCGGAACCTCTGCCTCCTCTAAGGCGTCCGCCATCGCCTCGAGGCTGCCCAGGGTGTCTGCCTTGACGACGACGCCCCGTTCGGCGGTGTCGACGGCGATCTCTGCCAGTTCGGCCTCGACCTCGTCGATGACGTCCTCGAGATCTCGGTCTCGGACCACGCGGACGGGTGCGCCGGCCATCGCCTTGTCCAGATCGGGCGCGGCGATTTTGATCCCCGCCGCAGCGCTTACCTCCTCGACGTCCTCGAACCGGCTCTCGGTGCGGATCTCCGCCAGCGGCCGGGGCTGAAGGAGTGCGCGGACGTCGGTGACGATGGGGTCGTTCGTCCCGCCGACGACGAGCGTATCGTCTGCCCGGACAGTCCCGTCGTAGAGGACGGTGTCGATCGTCGTTCCGAACCCCTTCTCCTCTTTGACCTCGAGGACGGTGCCGACGCCGGGGCCGGTGACGTCGATTTCCATCTCCTCTTTCATGTATCGCTGGGACAGACCCATCATTACGGCGAGCAGGTCCGGAATGCCTTCCCCGGTCATCGCGGAGACGGGGACGACGCCGATGTTTCGCTGGAAGTTCTGGACTCGCCAGTACAGGTCCGCAGAAAAGCCCTCGTCGCTTAACGAGCCGATGATCTCGTAGAGACGTTCGTCGAGATCGGACTGAACGCGATCGGACTGGGCCTCGTAGGTCTCGTTGATCGGCGCGTTCTCGGTCGGGTTCCAGCCCGGCACCGTATCGATCTTGTTCGCGGCGACGATAAACGGCGTTTGGGTGCGCTTAACGATGTCGAGCGCCTCGAGCGTCTGGGGCTGAAAGCCGTCGTTGACGTCGACGACGAGGATGGCGATGTCTGCGAGCGCCCCGCCGCGAGAGCGAAGCGTCGTAAAGGAGTGATGGCCCGGCGTGTCGATAAAGAGCAAGCCGGGCAGATCGAAGTCGTCGGGGTCGACGAGTTCGCCCGCCATCTTCGAGACGATGTCCAGCGGAACGGCGGTCGCACCGATGTGCTGGGTGATCGCGCCTGCTTCGCCCTCGATGACCGCGGAGCCGCGGATCGTATCGAGGAGACTGGTCTTGCCGTGATCGACGTGTCCGAGGACGGCGACGATCGGGGTCCTGAGAGATGTGGGGTCGCGTGTGTCCGTGTCCGACATGGTAAACCACCCGAGAAGGTCTTACCTTGAACGTCCGTAGCGCAGTAGTTAAACCCATCGTCACGGCGGTCACAGTACGACGGGCCACGACATCTCCGGCGTTACCGGACTGGCCAGCGCTGCGACGACAGACGTCAGACGACCCCGTGGCGTTTAATACCGATTAGTAAGTACTGGGACGCATGAGCGACATACTCGCCGAGAACCTCTCGGGTAAAGCCGTCATGGGATCCGACGGAACCGAGCTCGGCATGCTCTACAACGTCACGATGGATCTCAAGTCCGGACAGCTTTTCGACCTCCTCGTCGACCCCGACGACTCACTCGCCGAGAAGTCGGTGTCGTTCGACCGGGACGACGCCGGTCGGCTGCGGGTTCCCGTCAACCGCGTGCAGGCGGTCAAAGACTACATCGTCGTTCAACGATAACGGATGCACGTCCTCGACTCGTCGGCTTTTATCCACGACTACCACACGACAGAACAGACTGCAACGATCCCGCTCGTCCGCGAGGAACTCGAAGACGAGAGCGCCTATCGCTACGACGCGATGGAGGGGTCGGGAATGCACATTCACATTCCGAACGGAGACACCACCGAGAAAGTCCGCCGTGCGGCCAAAGAATCTGGTGACCTCGAGGTACTCTCCGAGACCGACGTTCGGCTGATCGCCGCGGCGTTCGAACTCGACGGCACCCTCGTCACGGACGACTACGCGATGCAAAACGTCGCCGAGAAACTAAACGTCGACGTCGAGTTCATCGCCCGCGAGGGCATCACCGAACAGCGAGAGTGGCTGTTCCAGTGTCAGGGCTGTGGCCGAGAGTACGACGAAGAGAAGGATCGCTGTCCGATCTGTGGCTCGGATCTCGCCCGCAAGAATCCGAACTCGAGCTGACTCGAGCGAGTCGTCGTTTCGCTCCACCCGTCCGGAAACGACGCGTCCGCTTTCGGAGTTCGCCCGTCGGTCGGCCGATCGAACGGACAGGATCGACTGCCAGGGTTGCTGACTGGGACGATATCGCGTGACGCCAGTGAGTGCGCTTCGCTCGGCCTCGACGCCCGGTCTCAAGCGAACGTGGCGTACGCGCTCGCGAACAACACCGCGTTGTAGATGCCGTGGACGAGCCCGGGTACGAGGACGTTATCGGTTCGTTCGTAGATGGTCCCGAGGACGATCGAGAGGCTGAAGACGACGCCGAGACTGGCGAGAACGGCACCTGCAGCGCCGGTGGCGTACGCCGGGGCGTGGACGCCCGCGAAGATCACGCTCGCGACGACGACCGCACCGCCACGGGAGAACGCACCGTACAGCGACTTCTGGATGACGTTCCGGTAGAGTAGCTCCTCGAACGGGCCGATGATCAGGATCGAGGCGGGGATGTACACGTAGAGGATCTCCGGCGTCTCCTGGGCCTGTTCGACGGTGCTGTGGGTCGCGGTCTCGGCTCCGGTCTGGGCCAGGGCGATACTGACTGCGATCAACGCGCCGAACAACACGCCGACGCCGCCGACGGTCCAGACGACGTCCCACCTGTCGGGCCACTCGAGGTCGACGAACGAGAAGGGACGACCGGTGGCGTGGAGGTAGCCGACCGCGACGGCCGCCGTCCCGAATGCCATCCCGAACTGGCCAAGCGCCGTCTGCTGGGTCTGGGTGAGTTCACCCATCACGACGAACGCGGGAATCGACAGCGCTGACGTGGTCAAAAGCGCACTGAACAGTCCGATCGCACCGACGATCGAGAGACCGATCGTCGTCACGGCCCGTCGCTTGAGTCCGGTGGCGGTGACGCCGCCGTAGTCGGCAATGGCCATGCCGAGTGCACCCCCGGCGGCGAGAACCGTCGTGAAGACGAGTGGGGACGACCCCACAAGCGGGAGCGTAGCGTGGCCAGTTACCCCCTGGTTCAACGCGTACCCTGCCAGGGCGACGACGGCGAGGCTGGAGCCGGCGGCGACCGACGCGCCGGGACGTCGTTCGATGAGATCGTATCGACGTCCGAGAAAGACGGCGGTGGCGACGACCGCGAACAGGTGTGCGGCCCAGACGACGGGCTCGCCGTCGCCCTGTCGGATGGGCACCGCGACGCCGACCCACGCGACGCCCGCGAGGACGGTCCCAATCCCGACGGTGGGGTCGAACCCGCGGTTGGTGTCGTCTGCTCGGACAGTCTCGGTCATACGTGTTCATTGGATCGAACGTTCATAGGTTCACCGCCTGTGCCACAGCTTCTGCTGTCCCTTAGCGCTCGACCCGAAGCGTCTCCTTCGCGTCGACGGCCGCTGCCTCCTCGAAGTCACCGCCGCCGAGTAATCCCCGCGTCGCCTTCTTCGCCCACTCGACGGCGGGCTGGTCGAACGCGTTCACGCCGGAGAGTTCACCCGCGAGCACGCAGGCCGCCTCCATGCCGTACAACAGCCCGCCGAGTTCGTAGGCGTCGACGGCCTCGAGTTCGATCCGGACGTTCGGCCGGCCGGCGACGGCGAGACTCGCCTCGGTCGCCTCGAACTCTGCCTCGAGCAACTCGTCGAGTCCCGAGCCGCCGAGGTACGCGAGGTCGTCGATCTTGGTCTCGGGAATCGTCCGATCCGGACGTTCCCGTGGCGTGACGAACGTGACGAGTTTGTCCCGCGGACCGGCCCGATAGAGCTGGAGCTGGGAGTGCTGGTCGGTCACACCGAGCGCTCGAACCGGCGTCTGGCCGAGTTCGTCTTTCCCCAGGCTCTCGGCCCACAGCTGGGCGAACCACTCGGCGAACGTCTCGAGGCTCTCTGCGTACGGCATCATCGCGTTCACCGACGCCCCACGCTGATCGAGCGCGTACGCCGTCGCGCCGTAGGCGTAGGCCGGACACGAAAACAGCGAGCCCGAAAGCGTCTCCGCCTCCGCCCGTGCGCCCTCGAGCAGCGCCTCGAGGTCGGTCCCGCAGACGGCCGCGGCGACCATCCCGACGGCAGATAGCGCGGAGAACCGGCCGGGAACGCCATCTGGGACCTTCAGCGCGGGCAGGTCGTGACTGGCGGCGAGCTTTCGCAGGGGACCGGACTCGCCGGTTGTGACGATCGTTCGCTCGGTCCAGTCGACACCCGCTGATTCGAAGGCGTCGCGAACGACGAGGAAGTTCGCGAGCGTCTCGGCGGTCGTGCCCGAGCGCGAGACGACGTTGATCGCCGTCTCCTCGAGTGGCAGCGACTCGAGGCGGGCTGTCACCCAGGCGGGATCGACGTTATCGAGAAAGACGGTCTCGGCATCACCCGCCAGGGCGTCGGTGATCGTCGCAGCTCCCAGCGCGCTGCCGCCGATGCCGACGGTCACGATCGCCTCGGCGTCTGTGACCGGTTCGACCGCCGCCCGGATCTCGTCGGGATCGGTTCGTTCGGGGAGGTTCAACGCGGCGTAGCCGTGCTCGTCGTTTTTTCGGCCGGTCTCGATGCGTTCGTGAGCGCGCGCGACGTCTTCGTCCAGGCGCTCGAGGGATTCCCTCGAGACGCCCGGCGAGGCGACCGACGCGAGCGCGTTGCCGATGTCGACGTCCATGAGCGAGAGGGCACGGGCTGGGCCTAAAGACGTTCCGTCATGGGGTGGGTTCGATCCATCGGAGACCGCGAGCGTCGATCCGTGTCCCGGCGTCGTTTCGCGACGCCGTAGTCGAGTCGAAGCATCAGTAACGCTTTACTCGAGGCGAGCAAAACCGGGGACGAATGCACGCTGTCGACGACCTGGGTGATGCGATCGACCTGACACGGGAGTTCCTGACGCCGGTCCGGCTCGGGCTCTGGCTCAGGCTGATGATCGTCGTCTTTTTCGTCGGCGGACTCGGCTTCGGCGGACCCGGCGTTCCGACCGGCGACGTCGGCATGGTCGTCGACGATCCGGCGGTGGAGCCGGAGCCGATCGAAGAGGAGGTGCCAGTAGACGACCTCCTGATGATCGGTGCCGTCGTAGCGGTCGCTGGCGTCTCGTTGTGGCTGCTGTTTGCGTTGCTCCGTGCGATCATGGACTTCGTCTTCATCGAATCGCTCCGTACGACGGAGGTCCGTGTGAGACGATACGCGCGCGAGAACCTCGGCAGCGGGCTCCGGCTGTTTCTCTTCCGGGCGCTCGTCGGACTCGTCTCGTTCGGAATCGTCGCGGTTCCGGCGGCTGCCGCCATCCTGACGGCCGACGGGATAACGGACGCGGCGGGGCTGCTCGCGTTGCTCGCAGTGCTCGCCGTCCCCCTGTCGATCGCGTACGTGATCGTCATGCGGTTTACCACCGTCTTCGTCGCGCCCGTCATGCTACTCGAGGACCGGGGCGTGCTCTCGGCGTGGGGTCGCTTCTGGCCGACGCTTCGGTCGAGCCTGGGGGAGTACGCCGTCTACCTGCTGCTCGTGTGGATCCTTCAGATCGTGATCAGCATCGCCGTCGGGATCCTCGCAATCTTCGGGTTGCTCGTGATCGGGATCCCGGTCGGACTCGTCGCGTTCGTCCTGCTCGCGTTCGGAACGGCAGGGATCGTCCTCGCGGTGATCGTCGCTCTCGTCGGGTTCGTGTCGTTCCTGCTGTTCGTCGCTCTCATCGAGGTACCCGTCTACTCGTACCTGCGATACTACGCGTTGCTCGTACTCGGAGACACGAACCGCGAACTCGACCTGATCCCCGACCAACGGGAGACGGTCCGGGACGAGAAACGGGCTGATCGACGAACCGACCGACGCCGCGACCGGCATGACGAGACGGTCACCGACCGAGACGACGACGAAGACGGCTGGGAATCGAGCGACTGGGACGAGACGAGTGACTGGGACTCGAGTGAGTGGGACGACAGTAATCGGGAATCGAGCGACTGGGACGACGACCGAGACGACGACCGAAACGGCGGCTGGCGGTGACGCGAGCGTGATCGGAGAACCGTCCGTCCGCTGGCAACCGAACGGTCGCTTCGTCGCGTCGACACCGGATCGATGACGATGACGGGTTTCCTCGTTCTCGGCACGGTGCTCGTGGTTCTTGGCGTCTGTGGGGTTCGCTACGCGTCGACGATCGTCGCCGTTCAGCACGAGCGCGGGATAGCGCCGATCGAGAGCGACGAGGTCGACGACGCCGATCGGGTCCGGGTCACGAAAGCCGTCGCCGTTCTCGTTGTCCTCGTCGGGCTCGCATCGGTCGGGTACGGGCTGGGACTGCTGTGAGCGACCTCGTCGAAGTCGCCGGTACTTCTCACCGTCGCATCTCCGCGTCGACGGCCGTTCGCACGACGCGGGCGATCCCGAGTACGGTAATGAACGAGCCGGCGAGGACGATGCCGACAGTGAGAACGATCCCGAGGATAGTCGCACCAGCCTCGGGATGCGAGAGCAACGGATCGGCGAGCCGGTAGCCGAAGAAGACGACGAGGACGCCGACTGCGACGCGGATCGACGCTCCCCAGTAGGCTCCGTACTCCTCTGGCGACAGGTTCATGGGCCGACTGGGGGTGGCTCCGTCAAAACGTTTTATCGACGACCTCGTGGATCGTCCGCGACACTCGGGCGGCCGTCTCGCGTTCGATTCGGTGCCGCCCGAACACCTCGCAGGCGCTCGCAGCCGCCTCCGGATCGGCCTCGAACGAGAGGTCGGGGTACGCCACGTCGGTCAACACGAGCGGTTCGGGCGGTGCCGACGGGATGCCTTCGTGGCCCGGCAGCGGCTCGGGCGCGAGCGTGCGATCGACCTTCTCGAGCGTGGCATCGCCGGTCCCGACGGCGTGGGCGAGCGAGACGAGCCGTCGAACGAGTTCGCGACAGAAGCCGCCGGCACGGACGGTCACGACGAGGTACTCGTCCTCGCGAGTCGCCGACAGCGAGAGGCTCCGCTCGGTGTTTCGATCGTCGGACGTGAGGTTGTAGACGTCGTGGGTTCCCGACAGCGCCTCGAGTGCGGCGTGGAACCGGTCGTCGTCGACGGTCGTCGTGTCGGCCTCGACCGTGGCGTCGACGGGCGCATAAAGATGATACGTGTACTCGCGTCGGCTCGCATGATGGGTCGCGTGGAACGTCTCGGAGACGTCGACGCTCGCCCAGGCGCGGACGGTCGGCGGGAGCGAACCGTTGAACGCTCGCGGGGTGAGCCAGTCGGGAGCGTCGAAGGCGATCGTCTGACGGCTCGCGGAGACGCCCGCATCGGTTCGGCCCGCGGCGGCGTAGCCGTCTGGGATGTCCTCGTCTGGCGCAATCACGTCGAGGTCCTCGAGTGCGTTCAGGATCGCGTCCTCGACCGTCGGGACGTCGGGTTGGCGCTGGAAGCCATAAAAGGGCGTACCGTCGTAGGCGATCCGATAGGCCCGCATCGATTCGACCGAGGGCGTCGGGCGTGTTATACTCTCGGACATCGGCTCGAGAACGCGCGACGACCGTCGGACGGCTCGATCCGGATCCGAACCCGGATCTCCGGGACGAGAGACGGTGATATCCTGAATGACCTGCATAGGCCGGGCAGGTGGCCTTCCCCGCAGACGGTGGAGTCCGCCACCATGGGCGAGTCCAACGGTTGTGTGATGGAGTCACATGAAACTGTGCGGAACGTGGTGTTGGTCGTTCTCGATACGGCACGCGCGAGAGACGTCGACGAGCGGACGACCCCGACCCTGTCTACGCTCGCGTCGACCGGAACCACGTTCGAACGAGCGTTCGCGACCGCACCGTGGACGGTTCCCTCCCACGCCGCACTATTTACCGGTACGTACACGTCGGAACACGGTGCACACGGTGGTCACCCCTACCTCGAAGCGTCGCTTCGGACGCTACCCGAGGCGTTCTCCGCGGCCGGCTACGAGACCGTCGGTGTCTCGAACAACACCTGGATCACCGACGAATTCGGCTTCGAGCGGGGATTCGAGACGCTGCGACGCGGCTGGCAGTACCTCCAGTCCGAGGCCGACATGGGCGCCGTGTCCCGGGCCGAACACCTCGGGTGGAAACTCGAGGCGGCCCGCGAACGGCTCTTCGAGGGGAACCCGCTGGTCAACGCGGCCAACCTGCTCTACAGCGAGGTGGTACAGCCACAGGGCGACGACGGCGCCGACCGGACGACGGCCTGGGTCCGGAACTGGCTCACAGAACGCGAGGCCGACCGTCCGTTCTTCCTGTTCTGTAACTACATCGAACCCCACATCGACTACGATCCACCCCGGAGACACGCCGAGCGGTTTCTCCCCGACGGAACGTACGAGGAGGCGACCGAGCTCCGACAGGACCCCCGTGCGTACGACGTCGGTGACTACGATCTCGACGAGCGCGACTTCCGCCTGCTACGGGGGCTCTACCGCGGTGAACTCGCCTACGTCGACGAACAACTCGAGCGACTCAAAGCGGCGCTTTCCGACGCCGGCTGCTGGGAGGACACCCTGTTTGTCGTCTGTGGCGACCACGGCGAGAACGTCGGCGAACACGGCTTTTTCGGACACCAGTACAACCTCTACGACACGCTGTTGCACGTTCCGCTGGTCTGTCACGGCGGCCCGTTCACCGGCGGCACCGAGCGAACAGAACTCGTACAGCTGCTCGACCTTCCCGAGACGCTGCTCGAGAC
Organism: Natrialbaceae archaeon AArc-T1-2; assembly: GCF_030273315.1. Classification (NCBI taxonomy): domain Archaea; kingdom Methanobacteriati; phylum Methanobacteriota; class Halobacteria; order Halobacteriales; family Natrialbaceae; genus Natrarchaeobaculum; species Natrialbaceae archaeon AArc-T1-2. The sequence goes on from NZ_CP127174.1 coordinate 2,707,783, forward strand.
GGCCGGCGTCGACGATCCGCGACTGCGCAAACAGAGCCGCGGTCGATCGCTCCATCCCGTCGCCGCAGGCGAGCCCCGCGACGCCGTCGTCGCCGAGTACGTCGCTCCCCAGCCCGCAATCGAGCGGCTCGAGGATCGGTTCGGGACGCTCCCGGAGCGAGTCTACGAGTTCGACCGCCGCCTCCGGGCGATCCGAACTGACGAGTACAAGTACGTCACCGGCGACGACGGCTTCGAACGGCTCCATCACGTCGCGACCGACCCGCTCGAGGCGGTCGACCGAAGCGACGACGACCCCGAGACGGCGGCGACGCTGCGACGACGGCTCGAAAAGCGCTTCGACGGGCTCGAGAGCGAGACGGCGACCGGAGACGTCTCGATGCGGGAGTCGACGAAGGATCGACTCGCCGACCTCGGGTATCTCTAGGCTTGCGGGTCCGTGGCCGGCAGATCAGTACACTGCGGCGTCGTCGAACTTGCCGTCGTAAGCGATATGATCGGGATGGGTCGGCTCGATCCCCTGTAAGAAGAGCCGGTCGATCTTCTGCCAGGAGTTCTCCCAGCAGAGGTGAGCGAGCTCGGCCGCCGTGGTTCGCCACCGGCGGAACCCGTTTCGGTAGACGGCCCGTCGGGCAACGCCGTCTGCGAGGGCGGCCACGAGGTCGGCCTCGTCCTCGAGCGGTTCCTCGAAGGCCGTGTAGGCGACGCCGACGCTGTCCGGGAGGTGGGCGTACGAGGACGCAAACGGCGGTCGGTCGAGATCCTCGGCGAGCGTCCGGGCCCGGTGGTTGTGCGTCGGGAGGTGTTTCGGGTTGAAGACCTCGACCGTGTCGACGACGTCACGGTGCTCGCGAAGGTCGGCTTCGGTGAGACTTACGGTCGCAAACTCCGGGTGAGGGGCGAGGACGGCTGCACCCTGGCGGTCGAGCTCGGCCATCGCGGCCTCGAGCGAGATGAAATCCGGGATCGGATCGGAGAGTCCGATCGCGAGGACGTGTTTGCGATCTTGCCACGACCCCGTAAATATCTCTCGAGCGGGAATGACGCGCAGCTCCGGACTCGAGTAGGCCTCGGCTCGAGCGCGGATCTCGGGGAGGCGAGTAAAGTGGGGCGCGTAGACGATCGCGTCGAGGCCCGCGTTCCGTGCCCGCCGGCAGACCTGCTCGTCGAGGACCTTCACGTGGGGGTCGACCCGAAACTCGTCGGTGTCGCTCACGACCGTCTATTTCCGGACCGGAGAGTTAGGGATTCTGATTGCCGATCGTTCGGTATGACGAAAAGACCTTTAGGACGGACAGTCGAGGAAGACAACGTATGCCCTGGGAATGCGGCATCGACGGCTGTGGCGGACGATTCGACGACGTCGAGTCGCTGATCGTCCACCAGGTGAACGAACACGAACGTCACGAGTGTCAGGTATGTGGGACGATCGTCCCCGACGGCTACCTCGCGATTCGACACGCGTTTACCGAACACAGTCGAGCCGAGTACGTCCGTGCCTACGGGGCCAGCTCCGCGGAAGTGCGCCAGCGTGAACAGCTACTCGAGGACGTCACCGATATCGCGGATATGCAAGCGATCGCTGACGAGTTGAAACGGTAGTCCCGTTTTCGTTCCCGTTCGAACCGGGGATATCAGCGCTCACACGACGGTTGATAATTCGTCGTCGTTGTAATTCGTTACACCTGTCGACAACTTGTATATAATGGCTTGTCATACGCTCTCCCGTGCGCTACGTTGAGATCCTGATTCCGGCCGGTCGTCGAGCGGACGTCCTCGAGGTTCTCGACGACGAAGGGATACACTACGTCGTGAGCGACACGGTCGGCGGGCAGCGCTACACCGCAGCCGTCAGATTCCCGCTTTCTGGCGAAGCCGTCGAAACGGTTCTCGATCGGCTGGGTGAGGTCGAAATCGGCAGCGACGCGAACGTCGCCGTCATCGACGCCGAGAAGATCGCTCTCGACGATCGTAGCCCGCTCGACGTGGCGTCCGAACGCGGCGAACGTATCGAACGCGGCGGCGAACGGCTCTCGAGACAGGAACTGCAGGCGAGAGCGGCGGGACTGACGCCGTCGTTTCCGGTGTACGCGACGATGACGCTCATCAGCGCGCTCGTCGCGACCGCCGGCCTGTTGCTCGATTCGCCGGCGGTCGTCGTCGGCTCGATGGTGATCGCGCCGCTTATCGGTCCGGCACTCGCAGCGAGCGTCGGCACCGTCGTCGCCGACGCCGAACTGCGCTCGACCGGCCTCTCGTATCAGTTAAGCGGACTCGCCATCGCGGTACTGGGATCGATCGCTCTCGCCGGTCTCACGCGGATGACCGGCCTCGAGCCGGGCGTGATCGATCTCGTCGGCGTCGCAGAACTCGAAGAACGCGTCGCGCCGAACCTTCTCTCACTCGTGATCGCACTCGGCGCTGGCGTCGCAGGCGTGTTGAGTCTCACGCGGGAACTGTCCGAAGCGATCGTCGGCGTCATGATCGCCGCCGCGCTCATCCCGCCCGCCGCCGCGGCCGGCATCGCCGTCGCCTGGGAGATGTACGGTGCGGCCATCGGTGCAACGGTACTCATGCTCGTGAACACCTTCTCGATCAACCTCGCGGCGTTGCTCACCCTCTGGGCCGGGGAGTATCGACCGCCCGGGCTGTTCGACGTCCCGCGAGCGCGCAAGCAGGCGCTGACGTTCGCGGCCATCCTCGGGACGATCATGGTCGTCCTACTCGTTCCCCTCGCGGGCGCGACGCTGGCTGAACTCGAGGCCACACAGCTCGAGTCGGATGCCACGACGGAAGTCGAAGGCGTCCTCGCGGATCCGGCGTACGACGGCCTCGAGGCCGAGTCGGTGACGGTCGAATTCGACGACGACTATCCAGTCAGATCGATCGAGGAAGTCGTCGTCACGATCACCGGACCAGACGCGGAGCCGGAGCCAGGTCTGACCGAGCGGCTCGTGGCCGCGATCGAGCCACACGCCGAGGATCAGGTCTCGATCGAGGTCCGATTCGTCGTCGCCGAACACGCAACCGTAGCCGACGACGAGCACGCTCACGACGCTAGATACCGAGTGTAAAGCCGCACACGTTCGTACTCCGCTGCTCGTACGCTCGCGGCGATCGAACCGACTCGCTATCGCTCGTCGGAGTCCAGAACGCGAATCTGATCGCCCCGCACCGTCACTGGAATCGGGACCGTCGCCTCGTACAGTTCGACCGTCACCTGGTCTTTGCCCTCGTCGATGCGCTGGACCTGTGCTTTCTCGCCTTTGAACGGGCCGGCGATGAGTTCGACGATGTCGCCCTCGGCGATTCCCTCCACGTCCGGCTTGGGCGAGAGGAAGTGTTCGACTTCCGAAATGTCTGACTCGCCGGGAACGATACTGCGGGCGTGGGGGATGTCGTCGAGGACGCGCTCTAAGACCGCGTTGTCGTCCGCCTCGACCATTACGTACGACGTCAGCGAATCGGGTGCGAGTGCGGCATGGACCGCATCCTCCTCGCGGTTGATGATCATGTCCGCGACGGTGCGTTCCTGACTCGCGGTCGTTTTGACGGCGTAGATACTCATTAGAACCCTCCCGTCAGGAGCATCATCACGGTCCCGATCAGAAAGCCGATGAAGCCAACGAGCAGGATTCCCGCGCCGGCGATTTTCGCCACCTGGAGGAACTCCTCTTTCGTGGGCGTCGTCGCCATTTTCAGCACCCGAACGTACGAGGTGAGGTCGTACGGAACGTCCATATCCGTCTATTGCGAGCGGAGCGTCTTTTATCTGTCTTTCTGTTCGGTGACCAGTCGTCGAGTCAACGTCGTTGCGTGTGACGGCCTGCCGACCAAACGCCTCCGTGCCGGATCGCCTCGTATGGCAGAAGACGATACCGACCGCGCAGACGAGCTCGAGGCAGAACGCGAGGCAGAGATCGAAGACGAACTCGAGCGGATCGGCCGCGATCCCGACGAAGTCGACGAGGGCGACGACCTCGGAACACAGAACGCACCCCGATCCGACGAGGAGGACGTCGAGACGGACGAATAAACACTCGACCGAAACGCACTAGCGTCGATTCTCATCCTCGGCGATAGCAGGGTTTGGAGCGTTCGGCGTTACGACGGCGAACGTTCGGATTCTTCGGTAGAGATCACCCCCGTACCCGAAGCGTCGAAGGGGAAACCGGCAAAAGTGTAGAACTCCTATGTGTTACCATGGGACGAACTACGCACGACGGCCGCCGACGAGTACGAGGTGAGTCGACGTGAGTGAATCCGACGACCTCGTGCGGCTGGTCGTGCTCGTGATAGCGATCCTGTTGCTCGCGCCGATCGTGATGATGCTGTTCATGACGCCGATGATGGGGGCTCACGGGCCGTGGGTCGACGCGACGAACGGGGTCGGCTGGGGTTGGGGGTGGCTGTTCGCGTGGCTGGTTCCGCTGTTAGTCGTGGTCGCGATCGGCTATCTCGTCTACAGGGTGATCGCCAGCCCGGACTCCCGAGACGACGCCGCGATGGAGGAGCTCCGCATCGCCTACGCCCGGGGTGAAATCTCCGAGGAGGAGTTCGAAGAACGACGACGACGGCTGCAGCGAGAGGAGTGAGATGTCCGGTCCCGAACACCGGCGTTCCCACGGCGACCGCGAACGACTCGCCCGGGGCGAGCAGCCGACGGATCGGGACTGTCCGTGCTGTCGGATGTGTGGGCTGACGGCGACCGAGGCCGAGCGACTCGAGCGGGCGGACGAACGCGCCGATCCCGAACGCGAACGCGAACCCGAACGCGAGCACGAGCACGACGAGGGTCGCCACGAGGCCCACGTCGATCACTCGGGCCACGAGGCGATGTTTCGAAAGCGGTTTTTCGTCTGTCTCGTACTCTCGCTGCCGGTCCTGTACTACAGCCCGATGCTCCAGGACTGGTTCGGCTACACTGCCGTCGCGTTTCCGGGCAGCGAGTTCGTCGGTCCCGCCCTCGGGGTCGCCGTCTTCGCCTACGGTGGAATCCCGTTTCTCCGGATGGGTGCAGTCGAGGCCCGCAACCGCGAGCCCGGGATGATGCTACTGATCTCGCTCGCGATCACCGTCGCGTTCGTCTACAGCGCCGCCGCAGTCGCCTTCGATATCGGCGAGCCCTTTTTCTGGGAGCTCGTGACCCTGATCGTCATCTTCCTGCTTGGCCACTGGATCGAGATGCGAAGCGTCCGGCGGGCCTCGGGCGCGCTCGACGAACTCGCCGAGTTGCTGCCCGACACCGCCGAGCGGGTTACGGACGACCGCGAGGGCGAGACCGAGGAGGTCCCCGTCGACGACCTCGAGGCCGAGGACCTCGTACTCGTCCGACCCGGCGCGAACGTGCCGGCCGACGGCGTCGTCGAGGAGGGCGAGTCGAACGTCACCGAGGCGATGGTGACGGGCGAGTCGACGCCGGTCACGAAAGAACCCGGCGACGAGGTCATCGGCGGCACGACCAACCGGGGCGGCAGTTTGCGCGTTCGCGTCACCGCCACGGGCGAGGAGACGACGCTGTCGGGGATCATGCGACTCGTCGAGGAGGCCCAGGAGAGCCGCTCGAAGACGCAAGTGCTCGCGGATCGGGCCGCGGGCTGGCTGTTCTACGCCGCACTCGGCGTGGCTGTGGTCACCGCCGTCGGCTGGACCGCCGCGGTCGGCTTCGGCCTGGCGGTCGTCGAGCGCGTGGTCACGGTGTTGGTCATCGCCTGTCCGCACGCGCTGGGACTCGCCGTTCCGCTGGTCGTCGCGATCAACACCTCGATGGCAGCCAGGGAGGGGATGCTCGTGCGCGATCGGATCGCGATGGAGCAAGCGCGCACCCTCGATACCGTCGTCTTCGACAAGACGGGGACGCTCACGGAGGGCGAACACGGCGTCGTCGACGTCGCGACGACCGACGGCTGGGACGAAGACGACGTGATCGCACTCGCGGCCGCTGCGGAGGGCGACTCAGAGCACATGATCGCCCAGGCGATCCGCGAGGCGGCTGCCGAACGCGAGCTGTCGGTCCCCGACGCCCGTGGCTTCGAGGCGCTGGAGGGACGGGGCGTGCGCGCGACGATCGAGGCCGACGCGCCGATCCCCGGCGGCGACGCAGTCGAGGACAGTGAGACCGTCCACGTCGGCGGCCCGAACCTCCTCCGGGAGCTCGAGGTCGACCCCGGCGACGACCTCGTGGCGTTCGCCGACAAGGCCGGCGAGCGCGGCCAGGGCGTGGTCTACCTGCTGGCAGACGGCGAGGCCGCCGGCGCGATCGCGCTCGCGGACGTGATCCGCGAGGAGAGCTACGCGGCGATCGACGCCCTCCACGAGATGGGACTCGAGGTGGCGATGCTGACCGGCGACAGCGAGGACGTCGCGCGTGCCGTCTCGGACGAGCTTGGCATCGACACCACCTTCGCGGAGGTGTTGCCCGAGGACAAAGACGGAAAGATCGTCGAGCTCCAGGACCAGGGCAAGCTCGTGGCGATGGTCGGCGACGGCGTCAACGACGCGCCCGCGCTCACCCGCTCGGACGTTGGCATCGCCATTGGCTCGGGGACCGACGTCGCGGTCGAGTCCGCCGAGGTCGTCCTCGTCGAGAACGATCCTCGCGACGTCGCCCATCTGGTGCGGCTAAGCACGAAGAGCTACCGGAAGATGCAGGAGAACCTCGTCTGGGCCGCGGGGTACAACGTGTTCGCACTCCCGCTTGCGGCGGGCGTGCTCGCACCGGTTGGTGTCTTGCTCTCGCCGGCCGTCGGCGCGATCCTCATGTCCGCGAGTACGGTGATCGTCGCGATCAACGCCCAGCTGTTGCGCCGGGCGGATATCACACTCGAGTGATGGGAGCTTGCACTTTCGAGAGGTGACCTTTTCCGGACTCTCGTCGTATCGTGTCGTCGAGCCAATCGGTGTTTTCGTCGGACACACCACTTCACCATGGAATCCGAGTACCCCCCAATCGCGGACTACGGTGCTATCGGCAACGACAACCGCTGTGCCCTCGTGAGTCGCGAGGGCTCGATCGACTGGTGTCCGTTCCCCCACCTCGAGTCCCCCAGCGTCTTCAGCGCTATCCTCGACGCCGACGACGGGGGCCGCTTTGCCGTCTCCCCGGACGAGCCCTTCGAGGCGACTCAGACCTACGTCAACCGGACGAACGTCCTCGAGACGACCTTCGAGACCGACGTCGGGACGGCAACGGTGACGGACTTCATGCCGGTCACCGACGGCGGCCCCCGGTACGAGGGGTTCCAGCGGTCGCTGTTTCGGACCCTCGAGTGTGAGTCCGGTTCGGTCGACCTCGAGGTCGTCCTCGAGCCGCGGTTCGACTACGGGCGGAGCGAAACCGATCTGACGTTGCGTGACGCCGAAGTGGTCGCGAGTGGTAGCGGGGAGCCGCTTCACATCCACCTCCATGGCGTCGACGACGCCCGGATCGACGGCGACCGGGCGAAAGCGACGGTCCCGCTCGAAGCCGGCGAGTCGGCCTGGTTGTGTCTGCAACACGGCCACTCGAATCACCTCTCTCCGGACGAACGCGAGGAGATCCTCGCCGAGACGATCGCCTACTGGCGGGACTGGCTCGGACGCTGTGAGGAGTCGGCGGGCGAACTGTTCGCGTTCGACGACAAGTACGGCGACGTTCTCCGCCGGTCGGCGCTCGTACTCAAACTTCTCATCCACGACGGGACCGGCTCGATCCCGGCCGCGCCGACGACGTCGCTACCCGAGGAGATCGGCGGCGACCTCAACTGGGACTACCGGTACAACTGGATCCGCGACGCCAAGTTCACCGTCCAGGCGCTTTACAACGTCGGCCAGCGCGAGGAGGCCGAAGAGTACTTCGAGTGGTTCCGCCAGATCGGTCACGAAGAGCCCGCCGACATCCAGCCGATCTACGGCCTCCACGGCGAGACTGAACTCGAGGAGACGACGCTCGATCACCTCCCCGGCTATCGTGACTCCCAGCCGGTCCGGATCGGCAACGCGGCCGCCGACCAGGAGCAACTCGACATCTACGGAACGATCGTCCAGGGGATCTACGAGACGATCCGCTACGAGAACGGTCTCTCCGACTACGACTGGGAGTCGATCCGGGCGCTTGCCGACTACGTCTGTGCAAACTGGGACGAACGCGACGCGGGCATCTGGGAGTTTCGCGACGTTCGTCACCACTTCGTCCACTCGAAGCTCCTGTGCTGGGTCGCACTCGACCGTGCGATCCAGGTCGGCGAGGAGTACGACCGCGATGGGCCGTTCGAGCGCTGGGCGGACGAACGCGAGGCGATCAGGGAGGCGATCCTCGAGCGCGGGTACGAGGAGTCGATCGACAGCTTCGTCCAGCACTTCGAGACCGACGAGGCCCTGGACGCGACGGCGCTTTTGATCCCGCTGTATGACTTCCTGCCAGCCGACGACGACCGCGTACAGGGAACGATCGACACCGTCCTCGAGGACCTGTCGACCGACGACGGGCTCGTCTATCGCTTCGCCAACAGCGACGCCCGACCGAAAGAGCCGGGTGCGTTTCTCCTCTGTTCGTTCTGGCTCGTCGACGCGCTTGTCCTCTCGGGACGTCTCGAGGAGGCCGAGTCGATCTTCGAAACCGTCCTCGAGCACGCCTCCCCGCTCGGGCTGCTCTCGGAGATGGTCCGGCCCGACGGGACCCTACTGGGCAACTACCCCCAGGCGTTCAGCCACATCGGGCTGCTCAACAGCGCGCTCTATCTCGCGAGTGCGAGAGACGACGTCGAGGAGTTTCCCCCGGAGGAACTCGCCGAGGGAGCAAGCGCGCCGCTTTTCAGACGTCACGGCTCTGGTTCTTGACCGGGTCCGGGTCCGGGACCAGGTCCAGGTCCAGGGCCGGGTTCGACAGTCTCGGCATCGGGTCGTTCTCCAAGCGTCAACTCGACGACCTCGCGGTCGCCGTCGCGGACGACCTCGAGACCGATCGTCTCTCCGGGTTCCATCTCGAGGGCGAGATACGACGACAGCGCGTCCTGGTTGGGTATCTCCGTGCCGTCGATCGCGACGACGGCGTCGCCGCCGACGGGGACGGTCGTCCCCTCGACGGCCGTCGTCTCCGTCGCCGGTTCGAGGACGCCCTCCGCCGGCGAGTCCGGAACGACGTCGACGATCAACACGCCGCCCGCCTCGTCGAGGTCGTTCGCCGTGGCGGCGAACGGACCGATCGGTGCGACGCTGACACCCATATAGGGGTGATCGTACGTCCCATCCTCGAGCAACGCGGGGACGACGCGATCGGCGAGGCCGGCGGCGATCGCGAAGCCGATCGTCTGGCCCGCACCCGCGAAGACGACGCCGACGATCTCGCCGTCGCGGTTCACCAGCGGACCGCCGCTGTTGCCGGGGTTTACCGGCGCGTCGGTCTGGACGGCAGCCGGGATGTCAAAGCCCGTCGGACTCGGCAACGTGCGGTCGACGCCGCTTACGATGCCACGCGAAACCGAGGCGTCGAGCCCGAGCGGGTTCCCGAGCGCGAGGACGTCCTCGCCGACGTCCGGCGGCTCCGCTGCAAACCGGAGCGAACCGGCATCGGCCGGGAGGTCTTCGACCTCGAGGACGGCGAGGTCGCTGTGAGCGTCGGTTCCGACGACCGCGGCGGTGCGCCAGGACTCGTCGTGAAACTGTAACTCGACCGTCGACGCGTCGCCGACGACGTGCTCGTTGGTGACGACGACGCCGTCTGCGGTGACGAATCCCGAACCCAGCCCGCCCGGTCCCTCTTCGACGTCGGGAACGGTAACGAGCACGACGGCGTCGATCGTTTCCTGGTAGATCTCGGTGTACTCGTCGGCACTATCTTCGTCGGCGGACGCGACGCTCCCGAGCGTTCCCGCGGCGAGCACGCCACCGACCGTCCGTAACAGGCGTCTCCGAGACGTCTGGTCGGGCGTCATGCCGGGTACTCTCCCCGACGAACGGTATAAAACACACACCGGCAGCCGACGTGTGTTGTCCGTTCGCGACTCAGCGCAGCCTGACGGCCGTCCCGTAGGCGATCACCTCGGAGCCGCCCTCGGTGACTTTCGAGGTTTCCAGGCGAACGTTGACGACGGCGTCTGCACCCATCGACTCCGCGTCGGCGGCCATCCGATCGATGGCCTCGTCGCGGGCTTTCGTGAGCAGCTCCGAGTAGGCTTTCAGCTCGCCGCCGGTGAGGTTTCGCAGGCTCTGGGTGATGTCCCGGCCGACGTTTCTCGCCTCGACGGTGTTTCCGCGTGCGATTCCGAGCGCCTCGACGACCTCGCGATCGGGAACCGTCTCCGTGGTGACGATCTGCATGAGCGGACGTACGCAACTGACCAATATAAAGCGCCTCGAGCAGTTTCACCGCCAGAAATACTCTTAGTCAAATAACTCCTCATCCTCGAGCATGTGCTCCTCGACGACGTCCAGATCGAGCGTCACGCCGAGTCCGGGCTCCTCCGGAATCTCGATGTAGCCGTCCTCGATCACGTCCTCTTCGACCAGATCTTCCCACCACCCCAGTTCGTAGGAGTGAAACTCGACCGCCAGCGCGTTGGGGATCGCTGCACCGACGTGAGCGCTCGCGACCGTCGCGACGGGCGAGGAGACGTTGTGCATCGCGACGGGAACGTAGTACATGTCGGCCTTGTCGGCGATCTTCTGGGTCTCGCGCATCCCGCCCACTTTCGGCATATCTGGCGCGATGATGTCGACGGCCTGGTCCTCGAGCAGGCGACGCTGGCCGTGCTTTCGATAGACGTTTTCGCCGGCGGTGATCGGCGTCGACGTCGACCGTGTCACCTCCCGCTGGACGTCGTGGTTCTCCGGGGGGACCGGGTCCTCGAGCCACCAGACGTCGTACTCCTCGAGGCGATTCGCGAGTCGTTTCGCGCTGCCGGCGCTGAACGACCAGTGACAGTCGAACGCGACCTCGGCTCTGGCACCGACGCGTTCGGTGACCGCCTCGACGATGCTCGCTTTGTGCTCGATCTCGACGGGCCGCAGGTGGCGGTTCGCCCGGTCGCGTTCGTGGCCAGAGGGGACGTCGAGGTCGAACTTCAAGGCGTCGTAGCCGAGCTCCTCGACGACGCGTTCGGCCTCGTCCGCGCAGGCGATCGGATCAGCCTCGTCCTCGGTGTGACAGTCACAGTAGACCCGCATCTCGTCGCGGTACTTTCCGCCCAAGAGCTGGTAGGCGGGCACCTCGAGTATCTTGCCCGCGAGGTCGTGTAAGGCGATCTCGATGCCCGAGATGGCGGTGACGGTGACGCCGCCGATCGATCCCTCGCCGGACATCTTCTGGACCAGATGCTCGGTGAGGCGGTCGATGTCGAGCGGGTTCTCGCCCTCGAGAAATGGCCGCATCCGGTCGATCAGTTCCGGCGTGCCAGCCCCCCAGTAGGCCTCGCCGGTGCCGACGATTCCCGCGTCGGTGTAGACGCGAACCAGCGTCCACGGGAAATTTCCGTCGATCATCGTCGTCTGGACGTCGGTGATCTCGACGTCGCGGCCGCCACCGCGCTCGCGCGTAACGTTCATCGTGCTCGCCGAGAGATCGCGCATCGTGTACTCGGCGTTCGGATCGCGTAGCTGCGAGTAATCGACCATACGCAGACGACGACTCGAGAGACCGTAAAACTCTCCGGGCCCTACGCGAGCCAGTCGACGACTGCCTCGGACGTAGCGTCGAGTCCGCCGGCCTGTGCGAACCGATCCGACCCACCGCCACCACCACCGAACTCGTCGGTGAGGTCGTCGACGACGTCGGCGGCCGATCGCGAACCGGCCGAGCCGACGACCACGAACGGGGCGTCGCCGCTTCCGACGAGCGCCACGACGTCTGCCAGCTCGCCGGCACGCTCTCGGGCCACGTCGCTCGCGTCGTCGGCGGAGACGTCCTCGAGTTCCTTGAGGAGCCACTCCTCACCGTCGCGATCGATCGGGTCAGCACTCGTCAGCTGCGTCTCGATGAGCTCCCGGCGGAGCTGTCCGACCTCCACGGCGAGAGCATCCCGTTCTTCGACCACGCGCTCGAGTTCGGCCGGGACGTCCTCGATCGCGGTCTCGAGTGCGGCCCTCGCGGCGAGTGTCGTGCGTTTCTCGGTCGCCGCACGCTCGATGGCTCGCGGGCCGACGGCGAACTCGACGCGAGCCAGCCCTTCGCCGGGGTTCGATCGGCCGAGAACGGAGACGGAACCGATCTCGCGAGTGTTTCGGACGTGGGTCCCCCCACAGGCCGCGACGTCCCAGGGCTCGCTCGAGGTAGCGTCGCCGTTGTCGTCCGGTCCGCCGACGGTGACGATCCGGAGCCGGCCGCCGGTGAACGCCTCCTCCTCGGTCGCGTCGTTGAACGCGATCTCCTCGCGCTCGCGCGCCTCTGCAAGTGGAATCTCTTCCCAGGAGACGGGACGAGACTCCCAGATCGCCCGGTTGATCAGCCGCTCGAGGTCGACCAGCGTTCCGTCGTCTACCTCGGTGTCGGTCTCGAGATCGACCCGGACTTTCCGCTCGCCGATGTCGAACCCGCCGTAGCCGAGGTCCTCGAGCAGCCGCCGACCCGCACCGTAGAGGACGTGACTGGCCGTATGCGCTCGCATACAGTACATTCGAAACGACCAGTCGACCGAACAGAGAACCTGTCTGCCCGTTCGAAACGACGGCTCCTCGGCGAGAACGTGGACGGGGTCGCCGTTTTCGACTCGAACGTCTTCGACCTCGACGCCGCCGATCGTGCCCCTGTCGGCGGGCTGGCCGCCGCTTTCTGCGTAGAAGTACGTCTCCTCGAGCCAGACCTCTCGGCCGTCGACGGCCCTGACGTCCGTCTGGAATCGCGTCGTATACGGCTCTGCAGCCGCCCGTTGGCCACTCATCGGTCCTACTCCGACGCCCTCGGATAAAAGTCTCCCCGGTCTCGGCTCGCGATTACTCCGCGAGTTCGACGTCGAGGTAGTCCTCGAGCGCGTCGATCAATCCGCCGCCGACGCCAGCCTGGGTCGCACGACCCTGTTCGATCGCCAGCAGGTCGGCCTCGCGGACGTCCAGCTCTTCGGCCAGCTCTCCGCGCTGGAGGCCGGCCTCCTGTCGGGCCTCGACCAGTCGGTCGCCGTAGTCCGCGACGAGATAGGGCAGCGGATCGTCGTCGTAGCTCGTCCCCTCTCGTTCCCAGTGTTCGGAGTCGCCGTCCCAGACCGGGTTCGCCTTGGCGACGTTCTGTGCCGCACGTTTCTTGCGGTCCGCCTCCTCGTCCGTCCTCGAGCTTCCCGACGCGTTCGAACCGCTCGAGGCGCTCGATCCGCGAGTGTCACTCGAGTCGTCGTGTGGTGTACAGTCGGGACAGACCTCGAGCGTCGCGCCGGCGATCGTCGCCGTCCGCAGCGAGTCGCTCTCGGCGCCACAGAGCTCACAGGCCGTCCCGCCGCCACCCGACGACGAGCCCGTCGAGTACTTGGCCATGCCACCGTTTGGCACCAGTCACATTTGAATACACCGCTCGAGGTCGAACGGTGTGATTCCCGGGCAAGGTCAGCGACAAAGGAAAGGGCTTTTATAACCACACTGGATACGATTGAGTGCGGACAAAGAACGCGAGCGTGGGTAGCCAAGCCAGGCCAACGGCGCAGCGTTGAGGGCGCTGTCCCGTAGGGGTCCGCCGGTTCGAATCCGGTCCCACGCATCGCACCGGCGCGGCTTCGGTCGCGTCACTCGATGCAGGTGATGACGCCCCCACGAAGGGACATCACCCACGCACAACTTACTGCCGACATCACGTTCGACAGCGGCAGCGCCGTTTCGTTGAGTCGGAGTCTGGATTGTGACCGTGGCACACGACGGTTTAGAGAATCGTACCTGAAACCCGCGTTTCCGGACAGTAACGGCTTTCCCCGGCCAGTCCAACTGCCACACATGGAGTACGTCGACCGAGATCGCGTGCCGTTGTTGACGGGTATGTTGACCATCGTCTCGCTCGCACTCGTGTTCGCCGCGGCCGGCGGTGTGGTTCCACAAGACGCCGTTCCGGCCCCGCCGGAGTGGGTACTTGAGGCGATTCCCCATCTCAACGCCGTCATCAGCCTGGCTGCGATCGGGACGATCGGGCTGGGCTGGCGGGCGATCCGTCGCGGTGACGTGCGCCGCCACCAACTCGCGATGGGTGTCTCTCTCCTGCTGTTCGTGGCGTTTCTGTTCTTCTATCTCTACCGGCTGGTCGTCGTCGGCGGCGCGGCGACGTTCCCCGGCCCCGACCCCGTCTACCAGTTCGTCTACCTTCCCGTTCTCGGGATTCACATGCTGCTTGCGATCGTCTGTATCCCGCTTCTGTACTACGTCCTGTTGCTCGCCCTGTCGCGTCCGATCTCGGAACTCAGGGAGACAAGCCACGCCACTGTCGGCCGAGTCGCTGCATCGCTGTGGATCGTCTCGTTCGCACTCGGCGTGGTCGTCTACGTGATGTTGTACTGGCTGTACTGATCCGTTTCGATCCCTTCGAGAGCGGATCGGATCGTCAATCGTCGGCTCGCATTGGCTGGCTGTCGATTTCGGGGCGATCGACGTCGCGATCGGTCACCTCACCCTCGACGTCGTAGGGGTACTCGCCCGTGACACAGCCCAGACAGAGGTCGTCCCGGTCGGATGCCAGGGCCTCGGCGACGGCGTCGGTCGAGAGGTACGCGAGGCTGTCTGCCTCGATCGTCTCGCGGATCTCCTCGACGGACTTGTCGGCGGCGATCAGTTCGTCGCGGGTTGCCATGTCGATACCCATGTAACAGGGGGCGACGATCGGCGGCGCGCCGATTCGCATGTGGACCTCCTCGGCACCGCAGTCTCGAAGGAGCTCGACGAGTTGGGTCGAGGTCGTCCCACGGACGATGGAGTCGTCGATCAGCGTGACGGTCTTGCCCGCGACCGTCGATTTGATCGGGTTGAGCTTCAGCCGGACCGCCCGTTCGCGTTCGTCCTGGGTCGGCATGATGAACGTCCGTCCGACGTAGCGGTTTTTCATCATCCCTTCGGCGAACTCGACGCCGTCGTCACGTTCCGGACGGGGCTCGCCGTCGGCGGTCGTCTCGGCCGCTGCCTCGGCGTAGCCCGACGCGAACGCCCGTCCGGAGTCCGGCACGGGCATCACGACATCGGTCTCGACGCCGCTTTCGTCCCAGAGCTTGCGTCCGAGTTCCCGCCGGGCCTCGTAGACGAGCTGGCCGTCGATCACCGAGTCCGGACGGGCGAAGTAGACGTGTTCGAAGAAACAGTGGGCGGTGTGTTCGCGTTCGAACAGCTGGTAGGAGTCGAACCCGGTGCCGTCGTCGTGTAAGACGACGAGTTCGCCCGGGCGAACGTCACGGACGAGCTCACCGTCTAGCGTATCGATCGCGGCCGACTCGGAGGCGATCACGTAGCCGTCCTCGAGTTCGCCGATACACAGCGGGCGATTGCCCTGTGGGTCCCGGACCCCGAGGATGGTGTCGTCGTGAGAGATCGTAAGCGAGTACGAGCCGTGGATCCGTCCCATCGTCCGCTTGACGGCGCGGACGAGGTCCTCCTCGAGCAGGTTTCGCGCGAGGTCGTGGGCGATGACCTCGGTGTCGCCGTCGCTGGTGAAGGCGTGGCCCTTTCCAGCGAGTTTATCGCGGAGCTCGTCGGCGTTGACGAGGTTACCGTTGTGGGAAAGGCCGAGCGAGCCGCTCTTGAACGAGACCGAAAACGGCTGGGCACAGGAGGTATCCAGACTGCCAGCTGTGGGGTAGCGAACGTGACCGATACCCGCCGAGCCGGCCAGGCTCTCGAGGTCGCCCTCGTCGAAGGCGTCCCCGACCAGTCCCATCTCGACGTGGCTGTGTTGCTGAAAACCGTCGTGGGTGATGATCCCTGCCGACTCCTGGCCGCGGTGCTGGAGTGCATACAGCGCGTAGTACAACGGTCGTGCCGCGTCCCGACCGGACAACGAGACGCCGACGACGCCGCATTTTTCGGTCATCCCGGTCCGCTGGGGGCTTTCCCGCCCGTGGGTCATGTGACTTCGTGGGGGGCGGACGGATAAAAATCTCTTCGTTTGTGCGTCACTCCGGATTCGGGAGGCGGTGAAATACTCACGTTCGTGAACATCGACGCCTCGCTCCCGACAACCGTCGGTCAGCGTCTGAGAATCAGTTTCAGAACGTCCTCGTCCTCGAGGACGTGGTCGGTACCGACCTGCTGTTCGTCGTGGGCCGCGCTAGGACCGCTCACGCGGGCGAAGCGAAATCGCTGCTGGAAGTCGCCGCCGAGTTTTTCGATGGCGTCCTGGACCGTCGAACCGTCCTCGACGACGAGTGGCTCCTCCCAGTCGACGCCGCGACCGGGTTTGTCCATGTAGACTCGAATGAGCCCGAGGTTCTCCCAGATGCGGTCTTTGAGTGCCTCGAGACCCTTTTGTTTCTCTGCGCTGATGAACGTGACCTCCTCGGGGTCTAAGTCACGATCGCGAAGCTGTTCGTCGACCGTCTCCTTGTACTCGGGTTCGATCAGGTCGACCTTGTTGACGCAGGTTATCGAGGGGATGTACTCGCGATTGTCCATCAGTCCGTCGATGAGTCGATCGATGGTGACCGTCTCCTGGAGATTGAGATCGGCGTTGATGTATCCCTGGTCGCGGAGCACGTCCGTGATCGTCTCCTCGGCTAACTCCTGTTCGGTGCTCGAGGTGATCTTGATGCCGTCCTTGTGCTTGGGACGGACGGTCACTCGTGGGGGCTCCTGGTCGACGCGGATGTTGATGTCGTACAGTTCCTCTCGCAGGCGGTCGTACTGATCGATCTCGAACACCGAGAGGACGAAGACGATCAGATCGGCGTTGCGGACGACGGCAAGCACCTGCTGACCGTCGCCTCGGCCCGCGGCGGCCCCTTCGATGAGCCCGGGTACGTCGAGCATCTGGATGTTCGCTCCACGATGCTGTAACATCCCGGGGTTGACGTCGAGCGTCGTGAATTCGTAGGATCCCGTCTCGCTTTCGGCGTTGGTCATCGCGTTCAACAGTGAGGACTTGCCGACGCTCGGAAACCCGACCAGAGCGACGGTCGCGTCGCCGTGTTTTTCGACGGCGTAGCCCTCGCCGCCGCCAGAGCCCGACTGCTGTTTCTCGAGCTGTTCTTTTTTCTCCGCGAGCTTCGATTTCAGCCGGCCGATGTGTGCTTCGGTCGACTTGTTGTAGGGCGTGTTGGCGATTTCCTCTTCGATCTCCTCGATCTCCTCCTCGAGCCCCATTTACCTGTATCCAACCGTTCGTGCCGAAAAACCCTTTCCATGCGCCCCCACTACCCGGGATCCCCTCGTGGTCCGTAGTGAGTGCCGGCAACGGGCTCAAACCCCCTCGTCCCGAACGCACCCGTCAGGAGACGCGAGCCAGGATCGACGGAGAGGCTCGCGTCCGACAGGCCCCACATGAACTCGATCGAAATTCCCTCGCCGGCGGCGATGGTCCGGAGCGAGACCGGAACGCTTCCCGGCGGTCACCCGTACGTGACCACCGGCAACGGACCGCGTGCACTCGCCGTTCTGCCGGGGTTCGGTGATGCGATGTTCCCCGGAACGTACCCTCCGTTTTCGGGCTGGGCGATCGCGCCGTACTTCGGGCGGTACCTCGGGACGCACACGGTCTGCCTCTTGAGCCGGCCGCGTTCGCTCCCGTCAGGGTACGACGTCGACGACGCCGTCTCGACTCACGCGCTCGCTCTCGAGGCAATCAGTGACTCCCATACCGCAATCGACGTGATCGGTATCTCGATGGGTGGACTGATCGGCCAGGCCCTCACACACCGAGAGCCGGAGCTGATAGACCGCCTCGTCGTCGCGAACAGCGCCTGCGATCGGCTCGCCGACGTCGACCATCCGACGCTCGTTTTCGGGGGCGAGCGGGATCCGTTTTTCCCGCCGGCGCTCGCGAGGGAGACGGCGGCCGCGCTGTCGAACGGCGAACTCGAGCTGGTTCCGGGGGCGAAACACGGCGCGTTTCACGAGCGAAAGCTCGCTTTCGACGCGAGGGTACAGTCGTTTCTCGAACGTGATACTGCCGGACGTACGTCGTGAACGAGTCTCGCCGCCCCGGGGTGGCGAGAGCCGTCACACAGTTACGTCCGATAGGATAACCGTCGTTCGGCGGTCTCGCTGTCACTGCACCTTTCGGTACTGATCGATCAGTACGTCGAGCCCGAACGCGGCGGTCGTGATCGTGTAGTGCGTTTCGAGTCGGGGGTTGAATTTCGCCTTGTAGCGATTGATGCTCGGAACGCCGGCTCCGACGAGATCGTAGCGCTCGAGTCCGGCTTCGAGCCCGTCGCGCATAACCGTCCAGTCGAGCAGGTCGTTGACCGGGAGGGAAACGTCGGTGTCGGGCTTGACTCCTCCCTGCCACCGGTAGCGGGTCGTGTCCGATTCGACGACCAGGATTCCGCCGACGAACGCGCCGTCGACGCGACAGACGTAGGGCCGAAGACGACCGTCGGGAAGGGCTTCGTACAGCGACCGGGCGAACGACGTCGACAGCTGGAAGGCCCGGTCCTGGCTCTCGTAGCGAGCCCGGACCTGTTCGACGATCCGGTTGACGTCGTCGCCGTCTCCCTCCTCGACGACGTAGGCGTCGTCGTCGGCGTTGCGGACGTTGTTCCGGGCGTCGCTGCTGAACCGCTCGAGTAACTCCTCGGCAGAGCCCTCGAGATCGACGACGTAGGTGTGACCCGGCGAGACGTCGTACTCGTTCCAAGTGAACGGTCGCACGTCCTCAAGCTCGGCGACCTCGAACTTGGCATACAGCGGCGACAGCTCCCGGTCGACCCACTCGAGACAGCCCGCGAGAAACCGTCGGATGCGACGGTCGGCTTTACGCTGTTTGAGCTTGTCGACGTTGAGCATGGTTGGCCCGAGCGGGATCGACCACGAGTACGGTGCGGGCGAGAACGCGGCGGTGAGCGGTCCCTTTCGGTAGGCGAAGATCGGAAAGAGACCGATCGGCTCCTGGCCCTTGAATCCGGCGAGCAGGTGGAGCGTGGTGTCGGTGTCCTCGGCCTGCAACGCGAGCGCTTCGGTCCGGTAGAACGGATTCGTCCGCTTCCCTCGATCGACGTATCGGTTCCACTCTTCGCGGTCTGTCGCGGCGTCGAGTTCGGTGACCTCGATGCTCATAGATACCCCAGGTCCGAGAGCCGATCCTCGACGACGGCGTCGTCGGTCGCGGTGACCGGGTCAGGGTCGTAGGCCGGGTACTGGCGCGTCTCGGCCGGGTCGGCGATCGGAAGCGTCTCGCCGTCCATCGCGGCGTCGACGGGGACGTCGAGTAGCGAACAGATCGTCGGCGCGACGTCGAAAATCGTCGCTCCCGCCAGCGAGGCGTCCTCGTCAATGGCCGACCCGGCGGCGGCGACGATACCCGTCCGCTTGTGGTTCCAGGGCTCGACGGGGTCGGCGAAGCGCTCGCCGGAAAGCGCCGCGACGACCGCGTTGTCGAACGCCGCCGGAACGGTGACGATGTCGGGTGCCCGCTCGAGCTGTGGTCCCTCGAAGTACCGCTCGCGGGGGGCGACGTCCTCGAACACCGGTTCGCCGTCGGGCGTCTCGACCGCCGAGAGCTGTTCGACAAGTTCGGCTCGAACGGCGTCGTACGCCGATTCGGGCACCACGCCCTGTGGTTCTCGCCCCTGGAGGTTGATGCGGACGCCGAGTTCGCTCTTCGAGCGGACGTACGCCCGCGAGTGTGGGAAGTCGACCTGTTCGCTCGCTGCACGGATCATATCGTTTGGTACGCGGCGGCCGATCGGCTCTTTCAGCCCGACGCGATCGAGCGCGTTCGCGACCCGCTGGGTCGTGACTCCGGCCGTCGCCGCGAGCTCCATCGCCCGCTCGAGGGGCGTGCTCTCGTGTTCGCCGGCGTCGTCGCCCTCGAGCAGGTCGTTCTCCCAGGCTCGAGACCAGGTGGGCATCCCTTCCCCACCGCTTTTGGTCGCGACGTAGCCCCGATCGCGGAGGAACTCGTTGACCCGGAACTCGTGGCCGGAGACTTCGCCCATCCCGTGATCGCTGACGACGAGGACGTTCTCGGGGTCGAACGTCTCGATCGTCGTCGCGAGTTCGCGCTCGACCGCGCGGTAGACCGCCGAGACCGCCTCCCAGTCGCCCGGACGCTCGTGGAAGACGGAGTCGGTCTGCTGGAACTGGAGAAAACCGAACTCGGGTGTGAACCGCTCGAGCAGGTACCGAAACGCCTTCCCCCGGAGTTCGATCGTCCGGTCGTAGCCCTCGATCGAGCGGTCGGGTTCGGGTCCGCTCTGGGGGTAGACCCGGTAGTCGCCACAGGTCTCGACGACGTCCTCGAGGATCCCCTCGGGGTGACAGTCCGGCCGTTCGGGAGCGGTCATTCCTGGGACCAACGCCCCGTCGAACTCCCTGGGCGGGTGGGTCACGGGGACGTTGACGACGACACTCGAGATGCCGTGGTCGCTTAGCAGTTCCCAGACGGCTCGTTCGCGGACGTGCGTCGCGTTTACCACGTCCCAGTCGTAGCCGTCGAACGAGAGAAAGTCGTAGACACCGTGTTTGCCCGGGTTCTTTCCCGTGTACAGCGATGGCCAGGCACTCGCCGTCCACGGCGGGATCTGTGACTCGAGCGGCCCGCTTGCCCCGATCTCGAACAATCGACGTAACGTCGGCGCGTCGCCGGCCTCGAACAGTCGCTCGAGCACCGGCTGACAGCCGGCGTCGAGTCCGACGACGAGCAGTTCCAAGTCCTCCGAGCCGTTCATGACAGGAGAACCCACCGTCGATGGCTTTGTTATGCGACAACTGCTTCCCTTGTAAGGAACACGTGTTCGCTGGCTTCGTTCCGTTCCGACAGTCCGATACGGCCCCATCAGAACGTGTAAGCGTCGCCTGTCGGTACGGCCTCGCGTCTCGGCTGCGACTTCGGGGTCGTCGTCTCGTTACCGGTAGGCGGTCGTCGAACGCTCTGTTTCGAATCGAAGCGAGCGGACGAGAATTCCCGTCCCCAGGTCGCTCGAGACGGTCGTTCGAGTCGCTGTAGCGGTTCGATACCGACGTAACATGCTGCATACACGGGGAAAGTAACTAAAGGTGGCGTACACGTGAGCAGTGACAGATGACCGCCGCCAGTCCAGCGACGGTCGGCATCCTGGCCGAGCCGTACCTTCACGAGTGGCACGTTCGAGCGATCGAGCGGGTACGAGCAGAAACCCCCGTCGACGTTCCGCTGGTCGTCCGCAACGGGAGCAACGAGGAGCAGGAAGCCGAATCGTGGAACTCGAAAGAGCACATCGGTCTCGAGGACGTCACGCAGTTCGTCGACGGCTTTCGACGGGAGAAAGCGTGGATGTTCGTCCTCGCCGAACGAACCGTTGGCCGGGTACTCGGCGACGAACAGCCCCTCTGGCACCGCCACTCCGTCGAGAACGTCGATGTCCTCGCCGACGCCGAACACGTCACGTGTGAGCCACGAACCGACGGCGTCTGGAACGAACTTCCGGACGACGTCGTCGCGAAACTCGCCGATCGCTGTGACGTCGTCGTCCGCTTCGGGTTCGGTCTCGTCCGCGGCGACGTCCTGACGGCGCCGGAGTACGGCGTCTTGAGCTTTCACCCTGCGGACATTCGCACGTACCGCGGCATGGGACCGCCGGCGATCTTTCACGACGGAAACGACCGCGCCGGATCGACGCTCCAGCGACTGAACGACTCGATCGACGGCGGCGAGATCGTCGCGTACGACGAGGTCGACCTCGAGGATTGTTACACACTCTGGGACGTGTTCGACCGGGTTGCATCGTTACAGATCCGTCTCCTGGCCGACGGAATCGCCAACCTCCGCGACCCGACCTTCGAACCGCGAACCGTTCCCGACGAACAACTCGGTGAGTTCTACTACCGGGACCAGCGACGAACGCTCTCGTTCTCGAGTCGCGTCCTCGCGAAAAACGTCGCCGGGCGCGTTCGACGACAGCTCGGATCCGGCTAGTACCGTTCCAAGCGTCGACTGATGAGTGAAACCGGTCAACCGCACTCGGTTTCACCCATCAGTTCAGGCTTTGAACGCCACTAGGGCTGCACCTACCTTTGTGGTGGTGGACGTCGAACCCACAGACATGACCGGGAACGACCAGTACAAACCGTTCGGCGTCTACGTATCACGACCTGTCGCCGACGCACTCGCGACGGCCGCCTACGAGGAAGCCGGCGTCGTCGACCTCGCGGCGTACTTCGATCCCGACGCGACGACGATTCCCGCGGGCGATCCCGGAGCCGAGATGACCGCCGACCTCCTCGAGGCGGTGGTCGCGAACTTCGCCGGCCTGTACGACGCGGCCGACTTCGAGTCGGCCCGCCGGATCGAACCCGACGGGTTCGAGCTCGTCCACCTCGCGGCCAGACCGGAGACGATCGCGAGCGCCCGAGAGCGCTTCCAGGCCGCCGCGACGATCCAGGAGACCGACCTGCGAACGGTCCAGACCGCCATCTTCGCCGCATGGTTGTCCGAGGACGGTCAGTCCCGTCCGTGACGGGTCAGACACCGCGAGAGCCCGATCAGCTCGACGGGCTCTGAGTTATCCGGCGAGTAGACGACCATCTGCCCTTTCTCCATGTAAGGTACCTTCGACTCGAGGTTCGAGGGGATGTTGACGCTTTTGATCGCGTCCTCGTCGCCGAGGTTCAAGACGACGGTGGTGTTGATCTGTTTGAAGACGGCGTCGTCGATGTCCTGGGGATCCTGGGTGATCAAGAAGAGCCCGAGCCGTTCCTTTCGGCCCTGTTTGGCGGCCTCGGTGAACTTCCGGATGACCTTGCCGGCCTGGACGCTGTCGGCGTCGGTGAGGAAGTTGTGGGCCTCGTCCATGCCGAGCACGAGCGGCGTCTCTTTGATCCGGTCGTAGGTCGGATCGTTCGAGAGCTTCTGGTCGATCAACAGCGACGAGAGCGCGAGGACGACGGTCTCGGCGGCCCGGGAGTCGGTGATGTGGTAGGTCGGGACGACGGTGAGCCCGCCGGGACGGACGAACTCGCTCACCAGGTCGGTGATCGGCTGGGCATCCTGATCGAAGACGTGACCAAAGCCGAGAACCCGCCGTCGGACGGCGTCGAAGGTCGCTTCGTGGACTCGCCCGGACTCGTCGAGTTCCTCCCGAAGCGCGGGGTCGTCGAGAAACGACGTGAACTGCTCGTAGGTAGCCTCCGGACCGTACTGGTTCTCGAACCGGGGCAGGAGGACGCTCGTGAGCGCGCCGTACTGGTTGTCGTTCAGCCCGCTGCCGGCGACCAGCCACGGATTCTCGTGGACCATCGAGAACGGGATGGTGAACTCGAGCTGTTCGGCGCGGTGATGACCCGCGGCGTACGACGCCGAGCCGACCGTCGGAACGAACGCGATCGTATCCTCGTGGCCGCCGTAGGCAACCCCCTCTCGCTCGAGACGCCGGGCGTACTCGTCGTCGAGCTCGGGGTTGTCGTCGTGCATCTGGGCGTACTCGTCCTGGGGGTCGAACTGGACGACGGCGGCCTGAGCGGTACGGCCGTCGTCCATCGGATAGGTCCGCTCGTCGGCGAGGTACTGCCGGAGGACGTTCTTTGCGGCGTGGGTCTTCCCCGAGCCCGTGCCGCCGGCGATCAGGCTGTGTCGGAAGACGAGCGGGTCGCCGGCCTCGTAGTCGTCTTTCAGTCGGTAGTCGATCGTCGGCGGCGACGCTGCGGTCGTCACTGTCTCGCCGCCGACAGAGAGGTGTCCGAGGAAGACTCCGTCCTCGGGGATCTTCAGCCCCGTCTTGATCTCTGCGCTGTCGGTCGCCTCGCGGACGACCGTCTGGGGTTTCGGAACGCGATCGGTCATCCGGCGTTTCAACTCGCCGCCCTCGGTGTAGAGGACGGCGACGGGCTCGAGCGAGGCGACGAACTTGTACTCCGACTCGTCGATCCCGTCGGATCGCATCGCGCGTCGGGCGTGGATCTCCGTCGCGTCGTCGGCGTGGAACTGCTGGGCGTACTCGAGGCTGGCGATTCGACAGAACAGCGACTCACCGTCGGGGTAGGAGGCGAGCAGGTACGTGCCGATGCGGACCGACGCGCGGTTGCCCCGCGTGACGTACGCCCGCAGCGTCGTCTCGTCGTCGTCCTCGCCGATGCGAAGTCCCTCGGAGACGGTGATCGTCCCGACCCCGCTGTCCTCACCGCGTGGTTCGACCGCCGTCCGCTCGAACGCGTCGGACTCGCTCGAGTCGATCGGTTCCGTGTCGTCCGCCGTCCCGTCGCCGTCGCCCTCGTCGGCGCTGTAGTCGTCGAAGTCGCCCAGATCGACCATACACACGTCATCCGGGCCGGTCCTAAAACACGTTTCCCATCTCGGGACAGTCACGGCAACGGACGAGACGACGTCACGTCCGCGCGGTCGGAGACGGTGAGGCTAGTCTATCGGTCGGAGAAAGTACCGCAGAACAACGGACGGAGACCAGGGGAGTCGTCTCGGCGTCTCACCAGCCGCTACGCGGCGGTTGTTCGGTGTCGGAGACCTCGCCGGCCGCTGGATCGTACTCGAGGACGTCCGATTCGGCCATCGCCGGCAGGTGGACGTGTCGGAGTCGAATGTGGACGGATTCGGCTTCGGACGCCGAAACGTCGTCCGGCGAGACGCCGCGCTCGGCAGCGACGAGACGCGCCGCGAGCGCACGAACTGTGACAGCGCCGTCGCAGTCGGCGAGCAGGGACCGGAGCCGCTCCCGTCTGGTTCGCGACCGATCCGTAACCGACCGTCCGGCGTAACTGGACGACTCCGATTCCGACTCGAGTTCGGCCGCGAGTCGATCCGGCGCGAGCGAGAGCGTCACGCGGTCGTGCTCTCGGCTCCAGACGACGACGTCGACGTCGTCGAGTTTCGGCAGGTGGTTGTGAGAGAGGCTGATGTGGACGTCTCGACGCAGCGACTCGCCGACGTCGTCGGGCGATTCGTCTGCCCCCCGGGCGGCGACTAGCGTCGCGAGTCGTTCGACCGACACCACGTCGTCGCGCTCGAGCAGAACCGCGCAGACGGCCGACCGGCGGGGGTGAGAACACGCCGTAGTCACCGCGTCGTCGCTGGCGTGAGAGACCGGGTCGAGCGCGTCGTCGTCGAGTCGAACACCTGAACTCATACTCGAATGAACTCTCCGGAGGTGGTTAACCCCCGTTCCTAAACGGTTTGGTCACGAAATCCGATCGGTCGTCCAGTTCGGGCTCGGGAGACGCTGTCACGACGTGTATCGACTGCCCCGTCGTTCTCGTGGGGTTCGCCGCTAACCGCCAACCGCATCCTAACACACTGGAGACGTCCCCTCGCGTTCTTTCTCGACGACGATCTCGACGTCGTCCGGCTCGATCCCGATGCGGGCGAACTGCGTTCGGACGTGCTCTTTGGCCGCCTCGAGTGCCTGGTCTTTCGTGTCGAACCCGCGTGGCATCGGCGACTCGAACGCGACGTTGATCTCTCTGTCGTCGACTGTCAGACTCGAGCCGCCGCTGTCGACTTCGTAGAACTCGTCACAGACCCAGACGTAGGCGGCGTCTTCGTCGGGTGCCCCCCTGAAGCTAGGCGCGTCTTCGCCGCGCTCGTAGATCGTCCCGGTGAGTTCGGTCCCCCCTGCGCGGCCGCGAACGAGGATCATACCCGACCTACGACGCCGACGTGTAAAAGGGGCGTGAGACGACGCTCACTCGCCCCACCGGTGGTCGTCGTAGGTCCGGTCCCGTTCGGTGTCGAACGCCGTCTCGAGGGTCTCCCTGAGCGATCGTTTCTCCTGGCTCGCGATTCTGGCCAGGTCGTCCGCCTTCTCGACGATCGTCGGCGGTCCGCCCGCGACGGCGACATCCTTGAGCAGCTGGCGAGTGAGCGCCTCGCGGGTGTCGCTGTCGCGTGTGAACGCGTATGGGGCTTCGATCCGGTAACAGAGGTCCTCGCGGGGATCGTAGACGACGAAGAAGGTGACCTCGTAGGTCTCGCGTGCGAGCGCGCGTTCGACCCCCAGTGCGTCGCCGTCGATCGAGAGCGGTCGGTCGACGCCACCTCGAGACCGAAACCAGTTCGTGTAGGTGAGTACCGAGGTGTCTCGCTCCCAGCGATTCCCATCGACGTCGTCGACGTACTCGCCGCGTTCGAGCACGCGCGTGAACAAGGCGGCGTCGTCGACCCACGGGGCGTCGATTCCGCCCGATCGCTTTCGCTTGAGCGTTCGGCAGACGACTCTCGTCGAGGGATTCTTGACGAACCCGACGAGAGGCACGCCGCGTTCGACGAACTCCTCGACTAAGCGCACGTAGTTCTCGAGGACCGTCGTCGGCTGGGATTCCTCTTCGAGAATCGTCGCCAGGTCCGGGTGTTGATCCGACCAGCGCAGCAGACCACGAGGGTACAGGGGGCCGTCGAGGACGAGCAGATCGGAGACGGTAGCGGCGTGTTCGAGGGCGTGTTCGCTCTCGGCGAGATACAACGCGAGCGCGTGAACGACGCCCTCGGCGAACCGGGGGAGTCGCGGAACCTTCACGGCGCGACTGCGGCTGTAGCCCGCATCGAACGTCCCCCAGCGGTCGTCGACGCGTGCGGTCTCGTCGTTCGAGTGCACCGTCGCGACGACGGTTCGCGAACGGTGTAACTCGAGATCACTCGGCGTTGCACTCATCGCCGCCTGTGCGACGTCGACGACCAGCCCGTTGCGAAACGTCGTCGGGTTGATCGTCCCGGCGTCGAGACCGTGCTCGGTGGGAAACGGCGACTCGGCCAGCGCGACGTCCTCGAGGTCGACCAGGTGCCGGGAGACCTCGTCGACGGGTTCGATGACGGTACGGCCCTCGCGGTCGAGGAGGGGATCGAGAAACTCGGCCCAGACCGTCTCGGCGAACTCGCGGTGGTCACGCTCGTCGGCACCGTGGTCGATCCGTCGCGCGAGCTGTGCGATGCCGTCGACGTGGACCGGATCGAGCGTCATGTGCGTCTCGACCGACGGAACCGTCAAAAGTCCAGTGATCGGCCCGTCGCCGTCCGTGGACCGACACGACTCTCTGATCAGAACAGGAGCCCGCCAGAACCGAACCGTTTGGCGTTCTCACTCGCCTCGAGGAGGTGCTCCCGTTTCGAGCCCTCCGCGTCCGCGGCCAGCGCCTCGAGCTCGGCCACAAGCGCCGACAGCGTCTCCTCGTCGCCGTTGGCCCCGTAGGCACGGAAGACGTCTTTGAGGGCACGGTTCCCAGCCCGGCGGACGCGGCCGTCCTCGTCCTGCAGGGCCTCGAGCAGAAAGCCACAGCATTCGTCCGTCCACCTGCGAACGTCCTCGCGGTCGGCATCCTCGAGTCGCCGGGCCGGAGCGTCTTCGAGCGCCGAGAGGACGTACACACCCATCGTGAACTCCTTCGTGGCCCGGACGACGGACTGGCGGACGTAGCCGTCGTCGCTGTCGGCGTATATCGCCTCGAGGTCGTCGATCACCGCCTCGAACAGCGGCATTCGATCCTCGATATCCGTCTCGTTGAGGTCGTCGAGCGCCCGGTTCACGCGGTCGGCGTCGCCCGAGCGAAGCGCCGCGGCGAGTTCGTCGCGGTCCATGGGCGGTCGGTTCGGCCGGCGGCCACGTAGTCCTACTCGTCTCGAGTCGTGATGTCGGCCGACAGCCCCTGTGCCATCTCGATGTCTGTCTCGTTGTTCAGCGTCCAGGCGGTCCGTTCGGTGACGGCTTCGATCGCCTCGCGGGCGGAGGGGTAGCCGTTGCCGGACTTCTTGACGCCGCCGAAGGGGAGCTGGATCTCCGCACCGATACACGGCAGGTTGGCGTAGGCCAGTCCTAACTCGGCGTGGTCCCGGAAGTAGTTGAGCTGGCGGTAGTCCTCCGAGACGATCGCACCCGCCAGCCCGTAGGGGGTGTCGTTGTGGATCTCCACCGCACGTTCGATATCGCCCTCGTACTCGATCACGGCGACGTGGGGGCCGAAACACTCCTCACGAAGACAGCGAAGGCCGCTGTCGTGTTCGATCCCGTAGACGAACGGACCGACCCAGTGGCCATCGGCGTGACCCTCCGGAATCTCCTCTTCCTCGAGGTCGTACCGGTCGACGAGCACCTCCCCGCCTTCCTCGATCGCGAGTTCGTTGTGCCTGCGGATCTTCTCTCGGTGGTCGGCCTCGATCGCCGGTCCCATGAACGTCTCCTCGGCGAGGGGATCGCCGACGGCGACGTCTTCAGCGAGGGCGACGAATCGATCCGTGAACTCCTCGTAGACGTCGGTGTGGACGATCAGCCGTTCGCTCGAGACACACCGTTGCCCGGTCGTCTTGAAACTCGACATCACCGCGGCGTGGACGGCGACGTCAACGTCTGCGTGTTCGGTGATGACGATCCCGTTTTTCCCGCCCATCTCGCAGGCGGCGAGCTTGCCGGGTTCGGGACCGGCCTTACCGGCGATCTCGTGGCCCACTTCCGCAGAGCCCGTAAAGAGCACGGTGTCGACGCGCGGGTCGTCGACGATGGCGGCTCCGGCGTCGCCGTAGCCCTGGACCATGTTGAACACCCCGTCGGGGACGCCGGCGTCTTCTATCATCTCGGCGACGACTTGCCCACACCAGGGAGTCTGCTCGGCGGGTTTCCAGACGACCGTGTTCCCCTCGACGAGCGCGATCGCCATGTGCCAGAACGGGATCGCGACCGGGAAGTTCCACGGCGTGATGCAGCCGACGACGCCGCGTGGCTTGCGGCGCATGTAGGAGTCCTTTCCGGCGATCTCACTCGGCACCACGTCGCCGTGGGGGTGGCGAGCGTTGCCCGCCGCCCACTCGACCATGTGTGCCGCCTCGACGACATCTGCGTTCCCCTCGGAGATTTCCTTGCCACACTCTTTTGTGACGATCTCGCCGAGCTCGTCGGTTCGCTCGCGCAGCTCGTGGTAGACGTTCCACAGGTACTCCGCACGGTCGACGTACGACAGCGCTCGCCACTCCTCGGCGGCGTCCGCTGCGGCCTCGAGTGCGGCGTCGACGTCTCCCTCGGTGCCGCGGCGAAACGTCGCGAGTGACTCGCCGGTCGCTGGGTTCTCGCTTTCGAACACCTCGGTCCCGTCGCCGTCGACCCACTCGCCGTCGACGTAGTGTCCGACGACCGATTTCGTGGCCTGTGTTCCCATACCAGAACGTTCGACGACCGGCAGCAAAAACCTGCTGCCGGCTCTCATCGAGAGCTGCCGACACCCGATTTACCCTCGGTCGAGGTCGGCGACCTTCTCGATCTCGCTTCGCAGTTTCGTCGTGTCGAACTCGTGGTCGGGACGAAACCGGACGAACTCGAGGAACTCGCGTGCCGACAGCAGATCGGACGATCCGTAGTACTCGGCGGCTGCATCGACGGTCTCGCGAGCGCCGATCCGCGGTTCGAGGACGGCCATCGCCGAGGCGAGGTCGTAGGCGGTCGTCTCCGCGACGCGGTCTTCGAGGACCCGGGTCGCATCGATAAAGTAGAGCTCGCCCCGACACCGGAGGATGTTTTCGGCCCGCAGATCACCGTGTGCCAGACCGTGTTCGTGTAGCGTCGCGAGCATCTCGAACAGTTCGGGAGCGAGTTCGCGGACCACCTCGTCCGGAAGCTCCTCTAACGTCTCGAACTCGGGCAAATACTCGAGCACGAGCACGCCGAGGCCGTTGACCTCGAAGGCCTCGATCGGACGCGGGGCGTTGAGTCCGATCTCGCGCATCCGTTTCGTCGCCTCGTACTCGTGTTCGACCATGCCCAGTGGGGTCTCGAACCGATCGAAAAATCCACCCGTCCCCGAGGTGATCGCGCCGACGTTGCGACCCGTCGTGAGCAACGCGTGGACGAGGGCGTTCTGGCGCGTGACGATCTTGACGAACCACTCGTCGTCGACGACACACGGCGTTGACAGCCAGTTGTCTGCCTCGAGAAACTCGACGCGAACGACCGTGCGGTCGTACCGCTCCGCCAGCGTCCGGAAGACGCGCTCGAGTCGATCCCACTCGACTGTCCCGCGTGCGAGCTGGCGGATGTCCATACGTCCGGCAAACGGACGCGTGAATAAATATACGATGGTCGATCGCGCTCGCCGAACGGTCGGCGACGACGAGTCGAAACCCCGAAAGCGCTCACCCTCCTCGATTCGGGCATGGACGAGAAGACCGGCACGTTCGTCGTCACGCACGCCGAGGAAGACTGTGCGGTCGTTCGCGACGTCGAGACCGCACAGGTTCACACCCTCTCGTCGAATCCCGGCGTCGAGGTCGACGAGGTTCTCGAGGCGACCGTTGCGCCGGACCCACCGCTCGAGGTCACCTGGCAAGTCGTCGAGGTCGAATCCAGCCGGCGGATCGAACTGGTCGACAGCGACCTCGAGCCGACCCAGCACTCGAAAGCGATCGCGAGCGACGCGTCGGTCGGCGACCTCGTGACAGAAGAGCGAGCCGGCACCGGCGAGATTCACGTGCTGTCGGTGCCGCCGGAAGACGTCGAGGACGCCGCAGCCGACGTCCTCGAGGACGAGGAGACGATCGCCCGGGCGGCCAGACTCGAGGCGGTTCGGGTGGAGGTTCGCCGATCGATCGACGACGGCGTGTTGAGCGTCCGGTACCTGCCGGAGTGAGGGGCTCGAACGTAACCGCCCCGGTTCATTACGACAATTTTCTCCCGGGAAAAACCATCGAGAATTGAGAAGGCTTACTTTACCCCGCTCCCAGGGTCAGCACATATGGGGTCTTTCGACGTACCGGAGATCGATTACACCCGGTACACGAACCGCCAGCTCGCGGCGGTGCCGCTTGCGGTTCTCGCCGTGGCGCTTGCCATTCTCGGCGGCTGGTACCTGGCCTTCGGCATGCCGGTAGACGCCGGAATCGAGTTCGCCGGAGGCACCGAGCTGACGATCGAGACGGAGGCAGACGAGTCAGAGATCGAAGCGGCCTTCGAGGAGGAGCCGTCGTCGGTCCAGTCGGTACAGGCGGAGGCGGACCAGTACATCGTCCAGTTTACGTCGCCCGACTCGGAGGCGTTGACCGACCAGGCCGAAGCGAACTTGGGCGGCGGAGACGTCGTCCAGCAGACGTCGTCGGTCTCGCCATCGTTTGCCGCCCAGGCCCAGCAAACGGCGCTGCTCGGACTCGCGGTCGCGTTCGTCGGCATGAGCATCATCGCGTTCTTGCTCTTTCGGACGTTCGTCCCGTCGATCGCCATCGTCGCGTCGGCGTTTTCAGACCTCGTGATCCCGCTTGCGTTCATGAACATCGTCGGGATCGAACTCACGCTCGGGACCGTCGCCGCACTGTTGTTGCTCATCGGCTACTCCGTGGACTCGGACATCCTGTTGAACAACCACGTGTTGCGACGGACCGGTGACTTCTACGAGAGCACCTACCGCGCGATGCGAACCGGCGTAACGATGACTGTGACCTCGATGGTCGCGATGCTCGTGATGGCGATTTCGGGGTACATCTTCGGCGTCGAGTTGCTCGCGTCGGTCGGCATCATCCTCTTCGTTGGCCTCGCCGCCGACCTGATGAACACCTACATGTTGAACCTCAGCCTGCTTCGCTGGTACAAATTCAAGGGGGTGGCTCGGTAAGTATGCTCGGTAGTATCAAAGAGAACTGGCGGCTCATCCTGCTCGTGATCTTCGTCGCCGCCGCCCTGTTCGCGCTGTTCGTCCCCGGTGGCGTCTTCGGCGACGAGGGCGGCACCGACGCCGTCGAGGAAACCGAAGACGACGCCGTCGAGGAGGGGCTGACGAACCTCGAGTACGGACTCGGGCTCGACGGCGGGACGCGCATCAGCGCTCCCGTCGTCGGTATGACGGCCGAGGACATCGACAGCGGCGCGATCGACGAAGAGGAGGGCGTCATCGACGAACAGCGACTCGGCGAGATCGAGACCACCGTGCAAGACGACCTCGAGCTCGCCGCGGCCGACGTCCGCGTCGGCTACCACGAGGACGACAACGCGGTCCACGCCGAGGTGTTCTCCGAGGAGGTCGACGAGAGCGAGTTCGTCGACGCGCTCGCTGCAGCCGACGTCGACTACGACGCAGGCGACGTTCGCGACGGCGTCACCGACGAGACCCGCGCCGAGATCGTCAGCACGCTCGAGTTGCGTATCAACGAGGCCGGCCTCTCGGGCGGGCAGGCGACCGAACGTGCCGCCGTCGGCGGCGAACACTTCGTCGTCGTCGAGGTCCCCGATATGGGAGAAGAGGAGCTGCGCGAGCTGATCTCCGAACGAGGCGTCGTCGAGATCTGGGCGTACCACCCCGACGAGAACGGCGAGCAGGTCAACGAGACGGTGCTCACGGGCGAGGAGATCGCCGACGTCGATCCGCCGCGGGCGAGCGAAGAAGGTGACGGATACGAGGTGCCGGTGGAGGTCGAACCGGACGCCGCGCCCGCCTTCCAGGACCGAATGAACGACCTCGAGTTTACCACCACCGGGCAGGGCCAGTGTGCCCTCCGCGGTGACGGTGAGACGATCAACTTCGACCACGACGACCCACAGTACTGTCTGCTTACGGTCTCGGACGGCGAGCCCGTCGACGCCCACAGCATGGGGCCGCGGCTGGCCGACAACATGCACGGCGGCGACTGGGAACATAGCCCGTCGTTCTTCATGGGTGCC